>NZ_JBALQL010000019.1:0-50212 GCF_036964885.1 Bacillus sp. JJ1122
ATCCGGGGTATAGTTCAAACCTGATGAGGTCTTTTCACAATTAGGCAATATACCGCGGGAACAAGATATTGTTTTCGAGATGCACGTGCATGAATGTATGTGCTTCAAGTGCTTCCAGCCGCTTGTATACTAAACGATATGTTCCGCAAGCATCAATAGGCGGGGTGAAATCGGATGTTATTTCGCGCAATTCTTTAAGGATTGAGCCTGCATGATCATGTTCTTTTTCAAGTTCAGTGATTTCAGAAATCATTTCATTGCGCTTATCGGTATCCGCTGAATCCAATTGAAGCAGCATCGGGAACACTGTTGCTTCTTCCTTGGCGGTATGCTCAAGTAATTCCTTTTTAAATTCATAGAAGAGTTCATATACCTTTAAAAGTTCTTCATGACGATCTCCATGTACCTTTGAAACCTTGGTTACATATGGGCTAAGCAGGGTAAGCTCTTCCTCGAGTTCACGATGATATTTATTTTTAATATGGTCTATCAGGATATCAGAATCGGTTTCTGTCCAAACCTCCATATTATCTGCAGTTCCGTTATGTTTTTTATATAGCTCTTCAAGCTCCGCCATGATCGTCGGAACATTAAGGTTCTGTTCGGCAGCTGCTTCTGCTAGTGGACGATTGCCGCCACAGCAAAAATCAAGACGGTTCTTCTTGAATAAATCACTGGATTGAGGGAACAAATTAACAATATCCTTAACTAAGGAATTTTGATTAAAAGGCATTTTCATGTAAAAAACCTCCATATATTTATTATTACTGTTTCCAAACTCATCATATAGGAATTAGATTAACTACCTGGTGATGTGCATCACACTTCACAAAAAATCTACATATTTATAAGGAATTTTTGAAGTGAATACTGTGAGGTTTGTTATATTTTCATTTTTCCATTACTCTTATAATGAAAAGCGTAATGTTACTAAAAGGCTTTTTCATAATGTTTTGTAGTAAATACAATTAGAATGTTTATTGGCACTTTTTTTAAGAAATTTAAGTTCTTTTTTAAATGAAAATGCTAGATACACGAAAAGAGCCATGATAAGTTTTAGCCTGCAATAGGAGCTGATAATATGTTAGAGAAAAGAAACCCTATTCCAATTGGAGAGGCAGTACAAAGGGTAATGGAGCATAAGAAAAAGGGCTCAACTGAGTACGTTTCGATTAATGAAAGCTACGGTCGCTATCTGTCTGAGGATCTAAAAGCAACAAGTGACGTTCCTCATTTTGACAGGGCGCCGTATGATGGATATGCAGTACGTTCGATTGACACACAGGATGCTTCTCAATCCCAGGCAGTTCAGTTTGAGGTCGTTGACCATATTGGAGCAGGCATGCTGACTGATAAAGAACTTGGCCCTAACCAGGCTGTGAGGATCATGACAGGAGCGCAATTACCCGTTGGTGCTGATACAGTTGTCATGTTTGAATTGGCAAAAGAAGTCGAGAGAGACGGAAAAAAATATATGGAAACAAAGCGCAAGCACAATAAGGGTGATAATGTCTCCTACCGTGGCGAGGATGCAAAGGAGGGGGAGGTGCTTGTAAAAAAGGGTACTTTTATCAATCCAGGGATCCAGGCAATGCTAGCGACATTCGGCTATGCAAAAGTGCCTGTGGCTAAAAAACCGGTGATCGGGCTTTATGCAACCGGAACCGAGCTTCTGGAGGTTGATGAACCTCTAGAGCCTGGGAAAATCCGAAATAGCAATTCCTATATGATCTCGGCTCAAATCCTGCGTGCAGGAGCAGAAGTGAAATACTTTGGACAGCTGCCTGATGATTTCGATACATGCTTCGAAGCGGTCAGTAAGGCAATTGCAGAAGTGGATTTATTCATCACCACTGGTGGGGTTTCTGTGGGAGATTTTGATTATCTGCCTGAAATTTATGCCAAGATGGGTGCCGAGGTTCTTTTCAATAAAGTAGCGATGAGACCAGGAAGCGTAACAACAGTAGCTCAGATGGATGGAAAGCTTTTATTTGGACTATCTGGAAATCCATCTGCCTGTTATGTAGGCTTTGAACTGTTTGCGCGACCAATTATCAGGACAATGTTATTTTCCGAGCTGCCGCATCTAAGAAAGGAATTAGCCATATTAGACGCTAATTTCCCAAAAGCAAATCCGTTCACCAGGTTTGTCAGAAGCGCATTGACAATCCAGGATGGAAAGCTCGTTGTAACTCCGAGCGGTCTCGATAAGTCAAATATCATCATGAGTTTAGCAGGCGCGAACTCGCTGATGATCCTTCCTGGCGGTACAAGAGGCTTTGAACAGGGGATGGAAGTTGATGTTCTTATGCTCGAAGATCACACAGGCAGTGAGTGGCCTTGGTAAAACCGGTCATTTTCCAGATTGCAGGATACCAGGACAGCGGCAAGACGACATTAAGCCTAAAGCTAATAGAACATTTATCCGCATCCAGGCTGAAAATTGCTACAATCAAGCACCATGGTCACGGTGGTAAGCCAGAGGTGGATGAAACAAAGGATTCGGGACGCCATATTGCAGCAGGTGCAGCTGTCTCCCTAGTTGAAGGAGAAGGCAGGGTCCTTATCCAGGCAGAACAAAAACAGTGGACTCTTTTGGAAGAAATCGAGATGCTTTCTTTCTTTAAACCAGATGTGATTCTAATTGAAGGATACAAAAACGAGAAGTATCCAAAGGCTGTCATTCTTAGGGACAAGGGAGATCTGGAGCTTCTTGAAAAACTGCCATGTATTAAAGTCATTTTTTATCGTGATGCAAGTCTGGCAAGGCATTTCATGGACCAAGACATCCCATCATTTGATACAAGTGATGAATCTGGTTTTACCTGGCTAACCAATTGTATTAGAGCCGATTTCACATAATTATTAATGAAACTTTATGTAATAGCGCAAAACATTCAATATGAAAATAGAGGCTGAATCTTTTTGTTCAGCTTAGCTTGTCGACAAAGTTGCAGGTCACAGATCAGTTATTGAAAACCTGTTATAATTCCCACACAAGATGAGAAACTGTAAACAAGCTCAATTTAATCGGGTTTATCAACAGTCAGGGCTGAATCTTTTGGTTCAGCTTTTTTTGTATTTGCAGGAATGCATGAAAAAGAACGTATTTTGACAGTTCAATGACATTCGATAAATGGAAAAGTGATATGTGATAAGCTTCACTTATTTGATGTAGAAATTATTCTATATTTAAGTCAGGAAAGAACAAGGGAGTGTTGATTCATGAAGTTATTTATGCCAAAACAACACGGAGCCTGGGCTATGCTGATCATCCCTTTCTGGCTTGGAGCAGCGGCAAGTGAAGTAATCTGGCAGCATGTCCCGTTTTTCATAGGCTGGATATTATTATATTTAGCAACATATCCACTGTTATTGATGTTTAAAAAGAAGAAAATTTCACTTTATCGCAAATGGGTGCTTATCTATATGATTCCAGCCCTGGTGTTTTTGATGGTTCCGTTATTTACAACGCCATCCATAGCTTATTTTGGATTTTCGATGATTCCATTCTTTATCCTCAATGCTTATTTTTCAGCAAAAAATAAAGATCGGGCACTAATGAATGACCTCAGTGCAATCATTGTTTTTTCGATAGCTGGGCTGGCCAGCAGTTATCTGCCTGGCGCTGTGATTAACGTAAAAGCAGTCCTTGTATTTGCAGCTTCCATTTTATTTTTTACAGGCAGTACACTCTATGTAAAAACGATGATTCGTGAAAAGAAGAATCAGAGCTTTAAATGGATATCATGGACCTATCATCTCCTTGTACCAGCTTTATGGCTGGCTGCAGGCGAGGAGACTGTTGCAGTGGCAGCAGTCCCAAGCTTAATTAGGGCGGTTTTACTATATGGAAAACCAGTATCGGTTACGAAAGTAGGTATATATGAAATAATAAATGCTGCATTGTTTTTCATTATTATGTTGTTTTCAATTTAAATAGAAAAGCAGAAGCTGCCCGAATGTGCTGGCAGCTTCTGCTTTTTTGCTTTGGCTCTGTTAAACTTGTCTGTTGATTTCCGCTCCAGGCACTCGCTTTCCGCGGGGCGTCAGGTGAGCCTCCTCGTCGCTTCGCTCCAATCAACAGGTGCTAAAATCAGCAATGTCTTTTAAAATAGCCTTGCCTAAAAATATCAATAAAAACTATACATAAATAACATCATTATTCAATATTACAAACTTCAGCAGGGCAGCTTTCACAATCTATTTCTCTTTTAAGCCGATTCAATGCATGAACAGTGATGTAGCCCTTATCAATGGAAATGCTATTATTTCTCCTTAACTCGCTCAGCAGTCGGTTGACTACCTCGCGGGATGTGCCGCAAAAATTGGCGAGCTCCTGGTTTGTCAAGGAAACATCGATTTTAATTCCTTCGTCCGTCACCACACCATAGCTGTTTGCCATCCGTATTAATGTCGAATATAAAGCACCTTTCTTGCCGTGCAGAACAAGATCCCGAAACCTTGTTTGTGATTTTCGGTGCTGTAATGAAAGCCATTTTACTAATTCCAGCGCGAGCGCATTATCCTTCGCAATTTCATTCTCCAGATTATCCTTCTGGATTACTGCTACAGTTCCACTCTCGGAGGCTTTCGCAGTAAGTAAATGGCTTGATGCAGGGCTGAACAATGATAGCTCTCCAACCAATTCACCGGCTGAGCACATTCTGATTGTCAGTTCACGACCGTCAGCAACCATCTTGCTGATCTGGAATTTGCCGCTTTGAATAATATACAGCTCACTTGCGTTATTTCCTTCCTCAAAAAGAAATGAGCCTTTTTCAATTTTTTTGATCCTATGAACCTTTTCGAATACTTTATTCAGCTTTGGTGACATGATTGTTGCAGCCTGCATGTTAATACCACCTCATGTACGGCAGGTCATTTATACTCCTGTCCGTATAAAAAATTAATATAATTATATTGTAAAGCATATTAAGCCAGCAATAAAATTGCGAATTGTTCACATATTGTTAATAAATTTGTTGCGTTTTGAAAAGTGAATTCTTATAATTAAAAGAACATAATTAATATTTATTAATATTTTTGGTTATTTATACATTTCTAAAAGGAGGAGAAAAGTGAAAGCAGCTATCATCGGTACAACAGGATATGGGGGAGGAGAGCTGATTCGCCTCCTGGCAAATCATCCCCATTTCACAATCCATTCGGTCCATACGACGAGAGATGAAAAACCAGTATCCGAAGAATATCCACACTTAACTGGAATTTTTGATAAAGTCCTTACAAAAATTGATATTGAAAAAATCGCTGAGGAAGCGGATGTTGTATTTCTGGCAACACCTTCAAAGGTTTCTGGGAAGCTTGTTGATTCATTTTTCGGTACCAAAATTAAGATAATTGATTTATCTGGAGATATGAGACTGAAAAAAGGAGATTCATATAAAACTTGGTATGGTCATGATCCGGTAAATGACTCGATTCTAGCTGAGGCCGTTTATGGTCTAAGTGAATGGCATAAAGATGAGATCAAAGATGCGAGGCTTCTGGCTAACCCTGGCTGCTATCCGACTGCAGCGCTTCTGGGGCTTGCACCTGTTCTCGAGGAAAAATTAATTGATCAGTCGAGCATCATTATCGATGCTAAATCAGGTGTGTCGGGTGCTGGAAGATCTCCTTCAATGGGTACGCTATACGCTGAATTGAATGAAAATTTTAAAATTTATAAAGTCAACGAGCATCAGCATATTCCCGAAATTGAACAGCAGCTTAGCAAGTGGAATGGCGGCCAGGTAACTATTACATTCAGCACACACTTAATTCCTATCACAAGAGGGATCATGGCGACCATGTATGTTCAGCTTAGGAATGAAGTTGATACAGAAAGATTGCTAGATTTATATGAACAAACCTATCATACACACCCGTTTATCAGAATTAGGAAAGAGGGAGTTTTTCCTGCAGTAAAAGAAGTGAAAGGCTCGAATTTTTGTGATATAGGCCTGCACGCGGATCGGCGGACCGGGAGGCTGACAATCGTTTCTGTCATTGATAATTTAATGAAAGGGGCTGCAGGCCAGGCTGTCCAGAATGCCAACCTTATGTTTGGTATAGAGGAAACGGCAGGTCTTGGATTGATACCCCTGTACCCATAAAGGAGGATAACATGTACCAGGCATTAACTGACCAGAACTTAATTAAAGAAATGACGGATGGCGGCATCCTTAGTCCAAAAGGGTTCCTCTGCGGCGGTGTCCATGCGGGACTTCGTTATAACAAGCTTGATTTAGGTATGATTGTGAGCGAAACACCGGGGAATTGTGCGGCTGTATACACTACGAGTCACTTTCAGGCAGCTCCTTTGCTGGTAACACAGGAAAGCATCGCCCAAGAAGGTGTTCTACAGGCGCTCGTTGTAAATAGTGCTTGTGCGAATGCATGTACAGGCGAACAAGGATATCAGGATGCATTAAAGATGAGGTCATTAGCCGCTTTAAAATTAGGTATTGCTGAACATCATGTGGCTGTAGCTTCCACCGGTGTCATCGGTGAATTTTTACAGATGGAAAAAATTGAAGCCGGAATTGACAATCTCGAATTAGGGAAGTCAGCTGGTGATGCAGAAGCCTTTCAAACAGCAATCCTGACAACGGATACTGTCATGAAGCAATGCTGTTATTCTGCAGTTATTGATGGAAGGACAGTAGTCATAGGAGGAGCCGCTAAGGGATCGGGAATGATTCATCCGAACATGGCAACAATGCTTGGTTTTCTGACAACAGATGCAGCTATAGAGAGCGAGCATCTTACCTTGGCATTAAAAGAAGTCACGAATACTACTTTCAACCAAATAACGGTAGATGGGGACGTATCAACAAATGATATGGTACTTGTGTTCGCGAACGGTGCTGCGGGGAATGCTCCTTTAAGCCCTGAGCATCCAGAGTGGCCAGTTTTTCTTGAACTGTTAAAAGAAAGCTGCGCCAGCCTTGCAAAACAAATTGCTAAGGACGGGGAAGGAGCAACGAAATTAATTGAGGTATCTGTAAAAGGCGCGCAGACAAATGAAGATGCCTGTACAATCGCAAAGAAGATTGCCGGCTCAAACCTTGTCAAAACAGCGGTGTATGGTGCAGATGCGAATTGGGGAAGGATTATCGGTGCAATTGGCCAAAGCCAGGCAGCTGTAAATCCAAAAACAGTCGATATCGCTCTTGGCCCAATCAAAATGCTTAAACTCAGCACTCCGATTGCTTTTAACGAGGAAGATGCGAAGGAATACTTAATGAATGATAAAGTGCAAATTTTTGTTGACCTACAAATTGGTGACGGCACTGGCATGGCATGGGGCTGCGACCTTTCATATGATTATGTGAAAATAAATGCAAGTTATCGCACATAAAGGGGCGAATTCTTTGAGGATAATAGTCATTAAATGCGGCGGAAGTGTATTGGATGAGCTGACTGATGATTTTTTTTCAAGCTTAAGAGAGTTGATGGAGAACGGCTTTTCCCCCGTAATTGTCCATGGCGGCGGGCCAGCGATCAACTCAATGCTGGACTTGTTTGGGATAACAGCACAATTCAAAGATGGTTTGCGGGTGACTTGTGAAAAAACAATGGGAATCGTTGAAATGGTTTTATCTGGTCAAACAAACCGGCAGCTTTGTGGAATGCTGATTAAAAATGGCTTCAATGCACTTGGCATTAACGGTAGCGATGGGGATTGCCTCCAGGGAGATTATCTTGATAAAAACGCATTAGGATATGTCGGGACTATTTCCGAAGTAAACAATGAATTAATCATGATGACAATTGAAAACGGCTATATACCGGTTATCACACCGATCGCAGCTGCCAAAGATGGCTTCAAGCTGAACATCAATGGCGACTATGCCGCGGCCTCCATTGCGAAGGTTTTAAAGGCCGAACGCTGTGCATTTGTAACAAATGTAGAAGGAATTCTTATCGAAGGTGAGATTGTCAGTGACGTGACTGAACAAGAAGTAGAAGGCTATATTGCTGATGGCCAAATTTATGGCGGGATGGTGCCTAAGGTGATGTCAGCCTTATCTGCAATGGCTGCCGGGGTAGAAAAAGTAATGATCATTTCTGGCAAAAAGCAATTTTATAAAAATAACAGCTGGCATGGGACATCGATTGCCGCAAAAGAGAGGGTTTTATAATGAGCTATTTATTCCCGACTTATCAGAGATGGGAAATTGAGCCTGAACGAGCATCAGGTGCTTGGATTTATGGAAAGGATGGGTGTGAATACCTTGATTTCACTTCAGGTATCGGTGTATGCAATTTAGGGCATCGACCTGAGCCTGTAGAGACTGCAGTTAAAAAACAGCTGGAATCATATTGGCATGTTTCTAATCTCTTCCCTCAAAGCATACAAGAAGTAGCAGCGGAAAAACTGGCAGAAGCTGCGGGATTGGATTGTGTATTCTTTGCTAACAGTGGAGCTGAGGCGAATGAAGCAGCAATTAAACTAGTGAGAAAAGCTACCGGGCGAACGAAAATCATTTCCTTCCTGCAATCATTTCACGGCAGGACATTCGCAGGGATGGCTGCAACCGGCCAGGAAAAAATCAAACAGGGATTCGGCAGCATGCTCGAAACATTTGTGCACCTTCCATTCAATGATCTTGAAGCCTTCCAAAACGAAATTGGACCGGACACAGCAGGGGTCATGATTGAAATCATCCAGGGAGAAGGCGGAATCCATGTCGCTGAGCCCGAGTTCCTTAAAGAAATAGAAAAAGCATGTATACAAAATGGTGCCTTGCTGATCATTGATGAAATCCAGACAGGAATTGGGCGAACAGGGAAGCCATTTGCGTTTCAGCATTTTGGGATTAAACCAGATATTATCACTGTTGCCAAAGGTCTTGGAAGTGGACTCCCAATTGGAGCTGCCGTTGGAAAAGCTGAGCTGAAGGAATTCTTCGGTCCAGGGAGTCACGGTTCAACATTTGGAGGAAACCCTGTAAGTTCGGCTGCAGCATCTGCGACGATGGAAATCATTTTTAACGATGAATTTTTACTAGGATCAGCGGCCAAAGGGGAGTTATTATTTGAATTGCTCGATAAAAGACTTGGCCATTTGGAGAGTGTAAAGGAAATCAGGGGACTTGGACTGATGGCAGGAATTGAAATGTCAGAAGAGGTTCAGCCGATCCTGACTGCTTTAAGAAAGGCGGGACTGATTGCGCTGCCAGCTGGAGAAAAAGTGATCCGTTTACTTCCACCGCTTAATGTAAGTCAGGACGAGATTGAAAAGGCTGTTCATATAATAGAAGACACTGTAAACATACATTCCATTACAGCGTAAAGGCTGTATATTTTTTAAAAATAAATGTATAAAAATAAAATAAAATAAATAAATATTCAACAGGAGAGGTGTCAGATGGAAGGATATCTGCAACTGGCTGACGGCAAGACATTTCTGGGTCACTTGCACGGGAAGCTGGCTGAAGAAGGAATTGCAGGAGAGATTGTGTTTTTTACCGGGATGACCGGGTACCAGGAGGTTCTGACAGATCCTTCATATAAACATCAAATCATTGTTTTTACGTACCCGCTTATCGGCAACTATGGGATAAATGATGAAGACTTTGAGAGCAAGAGGCCGCATGCAGCAGCTGTCGTTGTATACGAAGCGGCAAGCACCGCCTACCATTATGAAGCTCAGCATTCATTCTTAGAATATTTAAAGAAATGGGATGTACCGGTACTTGAACATGTTGATACAAGAGAACTTGTAAAAAGCATCCGTCAGAATGGAACGATGCCAGCTGTTCTATCAAATAACCCTGCAGGTGATTTAAGTTGTGACATGATTGCAGGCCTGAAAGTAAAGGAAGTATCGACCATTAAACCTAAAACAATTGGCTCGGGTGATACGCACATTGTTTTGATTGATTATGGTTTTAAGAAATCGATCGCTGAATACTTAGTAAAACAAAATTGTCTTGTAACAATTGTTCCATACCACTATACCTTTAAACAAATTTCGGCCCTCCAGCCCGATGGCGTCCTATTATCAAATGGGCCTGGAGATCCGAAAGAATTAGCTGCCAAGCTGCCAGAAATAAAAAAAGTGATTGAGTATTATCCAACCTTAGGAATCTGCCTTGGACATCAGCTGGCAGCGCTTGCCCTTGGTGGAGATACAAAAAAGATGTTATTTGGTCATCGGGGAGCAAACCAGCCTGTTTATGATGTGACAGCAGACAAGGTATTCATGTCATCACAAAACCATAGCTATGCTGTTGACCAGCACAGCATTGGCAAAACTGGCTTGAAGGTGCGTTTTTACAATAAAAACGACCAATCGATCGAGGGACTTTACCATGATAAACTGTCTCTCCTGACAGTACAGTTCCATCCTGAAGCAAGTCCTGGACCAGAGGACAGTACATTTATATTTGAAGAATTCATCCAAACAGTCAAATACAAAAAGCGGAGAGAAGTCAGCTATGCCTAAAGATACTAGTATTAAATCAGTTTTAGTAATTGGTTCTGGTCCCATCATCATAGGCCAGGCAGCCGAGTTCGACTATGCAGGAACACAGGCCTGTATAGCACTTAAGGAGGAAGGATACAGGGTCATCCTTGTAAACAACAACCCTGCCACCGTTATGACCGACCATGTCTTTGCAGACGCTGTTTACTTTGAGCCAATGACAGTGGAAGGTGTACAAAAGGTTATTGCACTCGAAAAGCCTGATGGAATCCTCGGAACACTAGGGGGCCAGGCAGGCTTGAATTTGGTGTTCAAGTTGAGTGAGCAAGGAATCCTTGGAAAATACAAGGTAAAAGTGCTTGGGACATCAGTTGCGAGCATCAAGCAGGGAGAAGATCGAGAGGCTTTTCGCAGTTTGATGCATGAACTGAATGAGCCAGTTCCTGAAAGTGAGGTTGTTCAGCAGGTTGAGGAGGCAATCGCATTTGCTGAGAAAATTGGCTTTCCATTAATTGTTCGACCTGCTTATACGCTTGGAGGCACGGGCGGCGGAATCGCGTCCTCAATGAACGAATTAATATCACTTGTAACCGGCGGGCTGAATGAGAGCCCAATTACTCAATGCCTGATTGAACGGAGCATTGCAGGTTTTAAAGAAGTCGAGTATGAAATGATGCGGGATGCCGCTGGCACATGTATTGCGATTTGCAATATGGAAAATATTGATCCAGTGGGCATCCATACTGGTGACTCAATCGTTGTTGCTCCTTCCCAAACACTGACAGACAGGGAATATCAGATGCTGAGAACATCAGCTGTTAAAATTATATCTGCCTTAGGAATCATTGGCGGCTGCAACATCCAGTTTGCACTTGATCCTGAAAGCAAGAATTATTATTTGATTGAAGTGAACCCAAGGGTAAGCAGGTCTTCAGCACTCGCTTCAAAAGCGACAGGCTACCCGATTGCCAGAATGGCAGCGAAATTAGCTGTTGGCTATAACCTGGCGGAAATCAAGAATCCTGTCACCGGTAATACTTATGCAAGCTATGAACCAGCATTGGACTATGTTGTAGTAAAAATACCGAAATGGCCGTTTGAACAATTTCCCCAGATTGACAGGACATTGGGCACACAGATGAAGGCAACTGGAGAAGCGATGGCTATTGATCGAAGTTTTGAGCGTGCCTTTATTAAGGCGGTTAAATCTTTGAATATCAAAACGCTGGATCTTAAGCTACCTGCCATCTCACAATATACAGATGGGCAGCTCTATGATTTGGCAGCAAAACAGACCGACCAGCGGATTTTTGCGCTTCTTGAATTGCTTCGACGTGACGAGGACATTCATTTGCTGCACCAAAAAACAAATATTGATCTATTTTTCCTCGCTAAATTCAAGGCGATGATTGATATGGAAAAGATGATTGAAGGACTAAGCAGCGAACAGGTTACTGCCTCTGAGTTGAGACACATTAAAGAAAAAGGATTTAGCGATGAATTTTTAGCCAAAGAATGGAAGGTTACTGAGGAAAAGATTAGATCACTAAGAAAAAGTCATGATGTAACACCAGTATATAAAATGGTCGATACATGTGCCGCTGAATTTGAATCTTCTTCAAATTATTTCTATTCCAGTTATTTTGGAGAAAATGAAGCACCTGCCGCAAGCAGCAGACGCAAGGTGTTGGTCATTGGCAGCGGGCCCATCAGCATCGGACAGGGAATTGAATTTGACTATTGCTCCGTTCATGGGGTATTTGCCTTAAACGAAGAAGATGTAGAAACAATCATGATTAACAATAATCCGGAAACTGTAAGCACAGACTTTGCAATCTCTGACAGATTGTACTTTGAACCATTGATGCTTGAAGATATTTTAAATGTTATCGAGAATGAGGGAATCCAAGAAGTGATCGTCCAGCTCGGCGGACAAACAGCTTTGAACCTGGCAAAGGGACTTGAAGAAGCAGGTGTCCAGCTGCTTGGCACGAGCTCTAAAACAATTGACCTATTTGAAGACCGGGACCAATTTTATCAGCTGCTTGATAAGCTGGAGATCCCAAGAGTTAAAGGAGAAACAGCAGCGAATAAAGCTGAGCTTTTGCTTGCTGTTGAACAATTGGGTTACCCTGTACTGATTCGTCCTTCCTATGTAATCGGCGGACTGAACATGGTTGTGATCGGTAATCGTCAGGAGCTATTCAATGTCATTGAGGCAGGTAAAATTCAGTATCCAATCCTCGTGGACCAATATCTTGAAGCTAAAGAGGCGGAGCTTGATCTTGCTTCAGATGGAGAACATGTCCTTATTCCAGCAATTATAGAACATATTGAAAAAACGGGTGTGCATTCGGGAGATAGCTTCTGTATGATCCCAGCCCAGAGTTTTTCAGCTGAAACAAAACAGCTGATGGCAGAATATGCAAAGAAAATCGTAACAGAAATTAACTATAAAGGGTTAATGAATATCCAATTTATTGTGAATGGAAATGAAGTATTGCTGCTTGAAATCAATCCTCGTTCAAGCAGGACGATGCCGATAGTTAGCAAGATAGCCGGAGTGGAATTAGTGAAAAAAGCGACAAAAATATTGCTCGGGAAATACTTTTTGTCGAAAGACGAATTGCTGCTTGATTCGGATGCTCCGTTTAGTTGTGTTAAACATCCTGTTTTTTCAAACTTTGCTTTGAAGGGACTGGATTCCAAGACAGGGCCACAAATGATTTCCACTGGGGAAGGAATCAGTATTGCACCATCAACGGAGGAGGCATTGAGCAAAAGTTTCCATTCCATTAACGGAAAACCTCTCGAAGGAGCAATCGCATTTGCAGATAAGTGTGATTTAGTGGAAGTAAGCAATCAATTCGATTTACCTTCTTTGGAAATGGTGGAGTTTGATCATTGTGCTGACCACCAAAAAATCGTTGCTTTATTTTGTTCAGGGGAATCAACTAGAGATATAGCATTAAGGGAATGGGCAATCAAAAACAGAAAAATCGTACTGACACAAAAAGAGACATTGAAGGCACTTTTAAATAGCTCCTCAATTGAGAGATGGGATGTTAAGTCTTTGGGTGCATGGCATAAAGAAACCAGTGAGGAAGTGATTGCGAAATGACTACAATGCAGCAGCTAGACGTCGATTTAAAAGGAAAAGATTTATTGACATTGGCAGACTTGGCTTCAGAGGAAATCATTGGCCTGATTGAAAAAGCTGTTGAACTTAAAGAAAAGACATTGAAAAAACAATTCGATTACCCATTGAAAGGCAAAATTCTAGGAATGATTTTCGATAAATCTTCCACACGAACAAGAGTGTCATTTGAAGTAGGAATGATCCAGCTTGGCGGCAGTGCGCTTTATCTTAATGGAAATGACCTGCAGCTTGGTCGTGGAGAGACGGTCGCCGATACTGCACAGGTGCTTTCTCAATATCTCGATGGCATCATGATCAGAACTTTTTCGCATAGTTCTGTAGAGGAGCTTGCCGAACATGCCGCAATCCCTGTCATTAACGGATTGACCGATCTTTTTCATCCATGCCAGGCGCTCGCCGATTTACTGACTGTTTATGAAAAGAAAGGGAAGCTGGCAGGACTGAAGCTCGCTTATATCGGTGATGGCAATAATATGGCTCATTCATTAATGATTGCCTGTACAAAAGTCGGCATGAATGTATCCATTGCTGCACCGAAAGAGTATTTTCCCGACACTGCTGTAACGGCAATGTGTGAAAAGTTTGCTGAAATCACTGGTGCGAAGCTGGTTATAACCGATTCGCCAACAAAAGCTGTAAAGGATGCTGATATCATCTATACAGATGTATGGACCAGCATGGGGCAGGAAGCTGAAAATGAACAAAGGCTTAAAGCTTTTCAAGATTATCAAGTAAATGAGGATTTGCTTGAACAGGCAAAAAAGGATTACCTCTTTATGCATTGTCTGCCTGCGCACCGCGGAGAAGAAGTAAGTGCAGAAGTGATTGATGGTGATCACTCTGTCGTTTTCGACCAGGCAGGAAATCGACTGCATGCCCAAAAGGCGCTGCTTGTGGAAATTCTAAAAGATTAAAATGTGATTAACCAAGTAAACGATTTTATATTAAGCCTAAAAGAACCGGCTGCAGCATTGCAGCCGGTTTTTAGCGTGAATTATGAAAAGAAAATAACAAGCGCCCCAACTATGAAACAGTAAATAGCGAAATATTTCAGGTTCCCTCGAGCCATAATATTCATGAACCATTTTAAGGAAAAATATGATGCGATTAAAGATGCAAAAAATGCGAGCACATATGGAAGAGCCAACTCTTTCAAATAAGGATCATTCACAATATCCGAAAATCCAAGAATCATTCCACCGACACTAACAGGTATATAAAGCAGGAAGGAATACCTTAATGCTGTTTCCTGTTTCATGCCAAGGCCCATAGCTGCAACGATTGTTGCACCCGACCTGCTTATGCCTGGAATTAGTGCGACTGCCTGTGCAAGTCCGACAATGATGGCATCACGGTAGCTCAGTTCACCATCACTTTTACGGCCCTGAATGTTCCTTATTATCCATAAAGCAAGACCAGTCACTAAAAGGGTAATGCCTACTGTCTTGATCGATGCCAGGTTATCTTCGATAAAATCTCCAAATAGGATACCAATTACTCCTGCTGGAATGGTACCGACGATCAAATAAATGATGAACATAAAATCGGATTTTACTTCCGGGTCTTTGCTTTTAAGGTATGCTAATCCGTTAACAATTAAACGCTTGATGTCATCTTTATAAATTAGCAAAACGGCAAGTAATGACGCTGTATTGACCAGAAGCGCAAAGCTCATCCCTTGAATTTCAAGACCAAAGAAATGTTCAGCAATTTCGAGGTGTCCGCTAGAGGATACAGGAATAGGCTCGGTAATGCCCTGGAAAAGGCCCAATAATATGTATTTAATTAATTCAAAAAGATTTTCCATACCAAATCAAGCTCCTCCAAAATTTTTATTTTCTCTCTGGCTCTTTTAACGCTCACTGTTGTTTTTAAAACCTGTTGATTGTAGTGGAAGGCGAAAATCAACAGCCCTGTTTAACAGAGCCTTCTCTTTAATAATTCAATACAAACCAATTTAACGTAAATTTCATCTTAATTAAAGGATAAAGGCCTTCCAGATGTTTTTATAAATAGTTTATGGTTATAAGCAGATAATAAAATAGCCGGAATACTTATTTTAAAGGAGGAAGGCAAAATGGGACAGAATCGACAATTCCGCCCTGGACAAAAGGCGCCAAATAATGGAGTTTATATTGAAATCGGTGAGACAGGCAGCAATGTCAATAATCCCCAGAAGCTTAAGCTTAGTGCAGGAGATCGTTTTCCAGAAACCTCAAACCACAACCGTCTCTGGACTTACCAGAGAAAACCTTGAGGCAGCAAAAGTCAAATGATAATCGTAAAGCCATCCAATACGGATGGCTTTACTTATTGGGAATTTTTATTATAATATTATTAAAGGTCAAAAATGGTCAAAGGAGTGGTTGTGTTGGACTTAAACAATATGACAGAAAGCTTACAAAATGCATTTATATCAGCCCAAACCCTGGCTGTGCAACATAACCATCAGGAAGTTGATGATCTGCATTTATTGCTATCCTTGTTTGGACAGGAAAACAATTTAGGTGCAACATTGCTTTCTGGTATGGGTATTGAAATTGGAAAGCTTAACGATGAATTAAAGAAAGCATTGGCTAAAAAGCCCCAGGTATCCGGCAGTGGTGTGGAACAGGGGAAATTATATATTACTGCATCACTTCAAAAGGTTTTGGCTCAAGCCGAAAAGGAAATGGCACAATTAGATGATGAATTTTTATCAGTAGAGCATGTCCTTCTTGCTGCTATCGATTCGGCTAACTCCGAAGCAGGTTCTGCTTTGAGAAAGATGGGCATTTCAAGGGGAAATTTATTACCAAGAATTCAAGAGGTTAGGGGGAACCAAAGAGTGACTTCGCAAAATCCAGAAGCTACGTATGAAGTATTAAAGAAATATGGACGTGATCTTGTAGAAGAAGTAAGGTCCGGAAAAGTCGATCCTGTAATCGGACGGGATGGAGAAATCCGCAACGTCATTCGCATCCTGTCAAGAAAGACGAAGAACAACCCAGTTCTGATCGGTGAGCCAGGTGTCGGTAAGACAGCCATTGTAGAAGGACTAGCACAAAGGATCGTTCGGAAGGATGTTCCGGAAGGTTTAAAGGATAAAACAATTTTTGCACTTGATATGAGTGCACTGATTGCTGGCGCTAAATTCCGTGGAGAGTTCGAAGAGCGGTTAAAGGCTGTTTTAAATGAAGTGAAAAAAAGCGAAGGGAAAATCCTTCTTTTTATTGATGAGCTTCACACGATCGTTGGTGCCGGAAAAACAGAAGGTGCAATGGATGCAGGAAATATGTTAAAACCAATGCTTGCTCGCGGAGAGCTCCACTGTATTGGTGCGACGACTTTGGATGAGCACCGCAAGTACATTGAAAAAGATCCTGCGCTTGAACGCAGGTTTCAGCAGGTATTAGTCCAGGAGCCTGATGTGGAGGATACGGTATCGATTTTAAGAGGATTGAAGGAAAGATTTGAAATCCACCATGGTGTGAATATCCATGATAGAGCACTTGTTGCTGCAGCGACCTTGTCTGATCGATATATCACCGACCGATTCCTGCCTGACAAGGCAATTGATCTTGTCGATGAAGCCTGTGCCATGATCCGGACTGAGATTGACTCAATGCCCACGGAGCTTGATGAAGTGACAAGAAGAGTCATGCAGCTTGAAATAGAAGAAGCGGCCCTTACAAGGGAAAAGGATGATGCCAGCCGTGATCGGCTTGATGGACTCCAGGCAGAACTGGTCAACCTTCGCGAAAAAGCAAATGAAATGAAGGCAAGATGGCTGATGGAAAAGGAAGGAATCCAGAAGGTGCAAGAGAAACGCGAACTTTTGGAAAAGTTTCGCCGTGAACTGGAAAAGGCAGAAAACGATTATGACTTGAACAAAGCCGCTGAATTAAGGCATGGAAGCATTCCTTCTCTTGAAAAAGAACTGAAGGAGCTTGAAACGGAAGTAAGTGCAAAGGCTGGAGAAAGGCTCCTTAGAGAAGAAGTGACAGAGGAAGAGATAGCGTCCATCGTTGCCCGCTGGACTGGCATTCCTGTCATGAAGCTGGTCGAAGGCGAGAGGGAGAAGCTGCTTAAGCTCGAAAGCGTCCTTCATCAGCGTGTGGTGGGACAGGAGGAAGCTGTATCACTTGTGTCAGATGCCGTTCTAAGGGCAAGAGCTGGAATCAAGGATCCAAACAGGCCGATTGGTTCGTTCATTTTCCTTGGACCTACAGGCGTCGGAAAAACAGAGCTAGCCAAAACACTTGCCCAGTCTTTATTTGACAGTGAGGAGCATATTATCCGCATTGATATGTCAGAGTATATGGAAAAGCATGCAGTATCCCGATTGATCGGTGCGCCTCCCGGATATGTAGGTTATGAAGAAGGCGGCCAGCTTACAGAAGCTGTAAGAAGGAATCCTTATTCTGTCATCCTGCTTGACGAAATAGAAAAAGCACACCCTGAAGTGTTCAATATCCTGCTACAAATGCTTGATGATGGACGGATTACGGATTCACAGGGAAGAACAGTTGATTTCAAAAATACAGTTATTATTATGACTTCGAATATTGGCTCTCATTTTCTTTTGGAGCGTCATGAGGGGCAGGAGGAGATTACTTCAGAAACACGAGAGCTGGTCATGAGCCAATTACGGAGTCATTTCCGTCCAGAATTTTTAAATCGTGTGGATGAGATCATATTATTTAAACCTCTGTCACTAAAAGAAATCAAATTAATCGTTGAAAAGCTGATTATCACATTGCAGGAGCGGCTTGCTGACCAGCAAGTCCAGCTTACCATCAGTGATGAGGCAAAAGAATATCTGGCAGCAAATGGATTTGATCCTGTCTATGGAGCACGCCCACTGAAACGCTTCATTCAAAGAAGTGTCGAAACAAAGCTTGCAAAAGAAATTATTGCTGGAAGGATCAAAGAAAAAAGCTCCGTGGAAATAACCGTGGAAAATGGTGAATTACAGCTCCAGGTCAATTAAATGAGTGGCTGGGTTTAGGGTTAATATAAACAAAGTCAAAATAAAAAAAGTCATCCCTATGTGGATGACTTTTTTATGTAGTAAACTTAGTGTAGACCATGCTTTTCTTCAGGTTCATTTGGAAGAATGGCAGGAAGAATAAAAATGACGATCGTTACAATAACGGCAAGGATAGTGCCAGCAGTAAAGTCAAATGGTACACCACTCATAGAACCGACTACATAGTTCAACATTTGAACCAAAAGGAATGTCCAGAAAAAAGTCCAAAAATATCGCAAATTTTTCACCTCTTACATTTTTAAATCTTTTCTCATCTTACCATAAGCCATTTCAATTATAAATCAATTTTAATAAAATTAAAAAGCGTTTTCACTAATTAAATTCACCATTTTGATCACCTCTTCACACAACAGGATGAAAAAGATGAAAAAATGGGCAAACTCCCGTTCAATTCTTATTAAATATCATACTTTATTATGAATAATCTGTAGGAAGGAGTGGGTAGTATGGAGAGCCGGAACTTTAAACTGGATACCGAGTGGAGCATGATTCATTATCCTGAAAAGCCAAACGGTTTCGGTATCCTGGTAGTGGGAGATGAAAGGCATTTTGTGAACAATAAAGGCAGTTTCTGGACGCAGAATGAAGGAAAACGTTCACTGTTGAACATGTGGAAACATGAGGGATATACCGTGTTTTATTCGAATTTATATGGCAGGCACTGGGGCAGCAAAAAAGCTGTCGATCTGGCAATGAGCCTTTGCTGCCATATCATTCGTAATGAGATTCTCAACAACTCTTTCCACGTTGTGGCGGAGGGAATGGGTGCCCTTGTGGCTTTGAAACTGTTCTCTCAGTCTGATATAAAGATCAGGTCACTAGTTTTGATAAATCCAGTTTTCTCTTTAACTGGTCATTTGGAACAGGAAAAAGAGAATAAGTTCTTTTACAAAAAGCTGATTGCGGAACTAGAAAAAGCATACGAAATGGATATATTTCAACTGAAGGAGAAGCTGAAATGCGAAGAAGTGGCGTCAAAACTTAAGCCTGACATTCCAGTGAAAATCATCCATGTTTTATCTGGAAGCAGAGCATATAAGCAATCAAAAATTCTCAAAAATTTATCAGATAAATGGGAGAAAGAAAGGCTTCCAGTTTCCATCAGTTATGTACTCCCAGAAAAAAAACTTCAAGTTGGCAGCCAGACAGTGCAGTTTTTCACAAAACATGAGCAAGTCCTATAATTCCCTGCAAATATTTTTCAAATGAGATTCATAGGATACAAGAGAGTATTGCAAGGAGGAATCAAAATGGAAAGGGCAGCAATTCTTAATGTGTATGATTTTATCGGCTACAGCTTGTGCAAATATATGCTGAATGATGGGGTAGAAATAGCAGGAGTCCATATAGCAAGCAAACATGATAAGTATTTTATCGAAGAAAAGAAAATGGAAATAGGCAGGAATGCCAACTTTTCAGAAATTAGTTTTAAAGAATGGCAAGCTACAGGGACAAATGAACATTTGTTCATTTCATTATATGAGCAATTTAATCAAGATGGGATGATCGAACAATACTTTAATGACATATTAAACACACTTGAAAATATGGACCGTTCCAATCAGACCCTCATTCTTATCCTGCCTGCACACTTAGCATTGAAACATGAAAAATTAACGGATTCCCAGTTGGATTTGCTGAGAGTTATTGAAAAAATAAATAGTTCAGTTCTCCAAATTTACTTGCCGACAATATATGGACCCTGGCAGCCTGAAGAATACTTTTTTCAGCAATCCCTAAATTATTTAGAAGGAGAAAGCAGCATTCCAGTGATAGCGAAGTGGGAATGGACACATGACGCACTTTACATTCAAGATGCTGTTGAGACTATTATGGAGTTAGCTGTGTCAGGCAAGGAAGGTAAATATTTTTTAGCAAGCGGAAAAACGAATCTTTGGCGCAGTTGTGCAAATGAATTGCTTGGGAAGCAAACAGAGCTTTTACCGAGAAAAGCTGATAGAACTCCCAAAATCAATGAATTTATAAAAGTAAAAATTTTGAAAAAAAATGAGAAGATCAGCATGGGATTAAAAAAGCAGAAGGAGCAATATTTCCGGATCAGGGAAAGCAAGGAATAAGTGATTTTAATAAATCACTTTTCAAAGCTATACTCCTCGGAGTAAAATGGTAAAAGATTCTTTTATCGGTTCCAATTTAATTTGGCTGGTGCTGTATTGTTAAAGGGTTTACACTGTGCCGCAAAAAGGAGATGCATCGGATGCTGAAACGTTTCGGGCTCATATTGTTAAGCCTGCTTTTGCTCGGAGGATGCGGACAACCTCTTGCAACAGGGAAGGTAGAGAAGGTTGGCCTGTTAGTGCCTGAAACTATTAATGATCAGGTGTGGGGAACGAAGGGATACAGAGGGCTGCTGCAAATCCAAACCAGCCTGGGGGTAGATGTTTTCTTCAAAGAAGGCATGAATTCTCCTGAACTTGTCGAAGAGGCTGTTAAGGAGTTTGACAGGCAAGGTGTCAATCTCATCTATGGGCATGGAAATGAATACGCTGCCTATTTTAATAAAATTTCTGGGAAATATCCTAAAATCCATTTCATCAGCTTCAATGGAGATGCCAGAAATGAAAATACGACCAGCCTTAATTTCGACGCTTATGCCATGGGTTTCTTTGGAGGAATGGTTGCGAGTCATATGTCTGAAACAGGGAAAGTGGGGATTGTTGCAGCGTATGAATGGCAGCCCGAAGTGGAAGGATTTTATGATGGGGCGATTTTTGAAAACGAAAATATGAAAGTCGATATCCGTTTTGTAGGGCACTGGGATGACCAAAGAAAAGCTCTGGATGTCCTGGATGATGTATTGGCTAAGGGTTCTGATGTTATTTACCCTGCTGGAGATGGCTTTAATGTGCCAGTGATTGAAAAAGTGAAGGAAAAGGGATTATATGTAATAGGATACATATCTGACCAGTCCGATTTTGGAGAGTCAACTGTTTTGACAAGTACGGTCCAGCATGTAGATGATTTGTATGAATTGACGGCAGAGAAGTTCAATAAGGGAGAGCTCAAATCCGGCAATCTCACCTTTGATTTTCAGGATGGTGTCATCACACTTGGAAAGTTCAGCCCTAAAGTTGATCCTGCTTATCGCAAGAAATTGACTAGGATGATCAATGAGTATAAAGAAACCGGCAAATTACCTAACCAATAATTTTGACTAGAGGAGACAATGATCATGCAAAATAACGACAAAACAATGGAATTTATGCAAATTGCCATGAAGTATCTTCCTGAAGCTCAACAGCAGCTTGAAGCCGCTGGTATTGAGCTGACTATGGACAACCTGCAGCCTTTTTTCACACTGTTCACTAAAGTGATGAATGAAGCATATGAGCTTGGGAAAGCAGATGCAGCAAAAGAATAATTTCTATGGGAAAAAGCTGAGGCTCATTGCCTCAGCTTTTATTTTTGTCTATGAGATGATCAAAATAAGGACGTACTTTACCAAAAAGAGGCTTCAATTCTTTTGCAGAAGTAATCAGTGTGTCGACATGATATAGAACTTCACCTAAATCAATCTGGTTGAGCAGGCCGCTTCCAGTCGATTTGTTATCTCTTGCTTTCGTTTCTTCCTCTGTTGAATTACCAAACATGAAATGCCGGAAATCATTTTCTGATTCATTCTCCTCATGAATCGATTGATCTCGCAGATTTTTGCTATTTCCCCCCAGCATAAAATCGAAGGCATCCCGGGTTCGCTCATCCCCCATTGTATTCGCCCCTTTCTATTTAATACTCAGTGTTAGTTTATGAAGTAAATGGTTACATGGACTAGGTCATATGCGGAATTCTTAATTTACAGTTGCAGGATAAGAGCCTTTTCTGATAAAATTAGTACCAAGTCATAATAATTGATAATAATACTTGAGGGATAATAGACATAAATCAGGTTAAAAAGGAGATGGATCCCATGAATGCAGGGATAATAGGGGTTGGACGGTACTTGCCGGATAATATTGTGACAAACCTTGATCTAGAAAAAAGAATGGATACTTCAGATGAGTGGATTCGTTCAAGAACAGGGATTGAAGCAAGAAGGATTGCCGGGGATGATATGGATACGTCCGATATGGCTTATCGTGCCGCTAAAGAAGCAATTGACAAAGCAGGGATTTCGGCGGAGGAAATTGATTTGATTCTTGTAGCTACAGTCACTCCTGACCAGCCGTTCCCAACCGTTTCTTGTATGCTCCAGGACCAACTGGGAGCGAAGAAAGCGGCGGCAATGGATTTAAGTGCTGCATGTGCGGGTTTCATGTATGGGATGGTCACAGGGAAACAATTTATTGAAGCAGGTACTTATAAATATGTTTTAATAGTAGGTGTGGAAAAGCTATCTAAAATCACCGACTGGCAAGACCGGAATACCGCTGTGCTATTTGGTGATGGAGCCGGCGCAGTAGTAATGGGCCCTGTAGGAGATGGCAAAGGAGTTCTTTCCTTCGAGCTGGGAGCTGACGGTTCAGGTGGCAAGCATCTTTATCAGGAAGATTATATCGTCATGAATGGCAGGGAAGTATTTAAATTCGCCGTTCGGCAAATGGGAGAAAGCAGCATCAATGTTCTTGAAAAAGCTGGGCTATCTAAAGAGGATGTTGATTTCCTGATTCCTCATCAGGCAAATATAAGAATTATGGAAGCAGCCCGCCAAAGACTTGAACTGCCGGTTGAAAAAATGTCAAAAACCGTCCATAAATATGGAAATACATCAGCAGCTTCCATTCC
Organism: Bacillus sp. JJ1122; assembly: GCF_036964885.1. Lineage (NCBI taxonomy): Bacteria > Bacillati > Bacillota > Bacilli > Caryophanales > Bacillaceae > Bacillus > Bacillus sp. JJ1122. The sequence goes on from NZ_JBALQL010000019.1 coordinate 23,371, forward strand.
TATATCCCTAGCGGAAGAACTTGAAGCAGGAAAAATTAAGGATGGGGATTTAGTTGTCATGGTTGGTTTTGGCGGCGGTCTTACATGGGGAGCAATCGCCATGCGCTGGGGCCAATAATAATGAAGTAAAAGCTATTCGGATAGATTATTCATAAATAGGCGAAAAGCCAGGCCAAATTCAAGCTCTATACAACGACAGAGCCTAGTAAAAGGAGATGTAATGAAGATGGAGAAACGCAGAGTTGTAGTTACTGGTATCGGGGCAGTCACTCCGCTTGGAAATGATGCAGAAACTACTTGGAATAATATTGTTGAAGGTGTCTCAGGAATCGGCCCGGTAACAAGGCTGAATGCAGATGACTTTCCTGCTAAGGTAGCTGCGGAAGTAAAGGAATTCAATGTAGAAAATTTTATTGATAAAAAAGATGCCAGGAAAATGGATCGCTTCACTCATTATGCAGTTGCTGCATCCTTGATGGCCGTAAAAGATTCTGGCCTTGAAATCAACGATGAAAATGCACCTAGAGTAGGGGTTTGGATCGGATCTGGAATCGGCGGAATGGAAACATTTGAGCAGCAGCATGAAACCTTCATGAACAGAGGTTACCGCAGGGTCAGCCCATTCTTCGTGCCGATGATGATTCCAGATATGGCTACAGGACAAGTATCCATCACTCTTGGCGCCCGAGGCTTTAACTCTTGTACAGTAACGGCATGTGCGACTGGTACAAACTCGATTGGCGATGCTTTCAAAGTGATCCAGCGCGGTGATGCTGATGTGATGGTATCAGGTGGAGCAGAAGCGCCAATCACCAAAATGTCATTCGCCGGCTTCTGTGCGAACACGGCTCTATCAACGAACCAGGATCCACAAAAGGCAAGCAGACCTTTCGATAAAAATCGTGACGGATTCGTAATGGGTGAAGGAGCAGGTATAGTTGTTCTTGAAGAACTGGAACACGCACTTGCCCGCGGCGCAAAAATTTACGCTGAAATCGTTGGCTATGGAGCAACCGGAGATGCTTATCATATCACCGCACCAGCTCCTGAAGGCGAAGGCGGAGCACGTGCGATGAAAATGGCACTTGACGATGCCGGACTTGCACCAGAAGAAGTTGGCTATATCAATGCTCATGGAACGAGCACGGAATATAATGATAAATTCGAAACGATGGCTATTAAATCCGTTTTTGGCGAGCATGCTTACAACCTTGCTGTTAGTTCAACTAAATCAATGACTGGTCACCTGCTAGGAGCAGCAGGTGGTATTGAGGCAATTTTCACTGTCCTTGCTTTAAAGGAAGGAATACTGCCGCCAACAATTAATCTTGAAACTCCAGATTCAGAATGCGACCTGGATTATGTGCCGAATGAAGCACGCAGACAGGAAGTTAATGCTGCAATAAGCAACTCTTTAGGATTTGGCGGACATAACGCTACAATAGCATTTCGTAAATATAACGTATAAAACGATAGGGAGTGCCGTCTCAGACTGTAAACAATCTCGATGAAAATCGAGTTGTCTACAGTCTTTTTATTTTGTTTGGACGAGAGATGGGGATCTTTGAAACCTCCCCCCACCATTCGAACGTAAAAGCTGATTGAATGGTCATATGAGCGTCTCTCATAACCATTCCTTTTCCACATTTTGCTCTTATAGATAACCAAGGGTCTTTATTGGCGACCTTTTTTTCCACTTCTTGTATTTTTAGGTACCCAAGAGCCTTTATTGGTGATCTAATTTTCCGCATTTTGTATTTTTAGGTATCCAAGGACTTTATTAATGGACCAATATAATATGACCTTCTTATAGTCAACACTCAATCGCGTGTTAAAAAGAGATTGAGCGGTTCTTGAAAATTCACTCAAGATCATTAGCTAGTAAAAATTTGTTGACTTCCACAAAAGATGCTCCTTTTCTGAGGTGAGTTAAGCCTTTGCGCACTTCTATTTCTCCAATAAAGTTTCTTCCTGTAAACGGCCTCTAACCAAAAACCTGTACCTAAAAGCCTATAAAATCTAAATCTCAAGTCCCGCTATTTATAAATTCCTATCAAAAAAGTAATGAAAGAGTAATAAAATGAAACATTTTTTAATAATTAATAATTATTAGAATCTTTAACTTTGTTTATATCACTAATTTATATCAATTTAAGTTAGATAGGGCGGTGGACAAGAAAAGTGGCAGCTTTATTGGAAATGAAAAATCTAAAAACCTATTTTAAAAGAAATAAAACAGTCATTCCTGCGGTCGACGGAGTTGATTTGGTCATAAATAAAGGAGAAACGGTAGCTTTGGTAGGAGAGTCTGGCTCGGGAAAGAGTATAACCTCACTATCGATCATGAGACTGATTCCAAACCCGCCCGGGGAAATCGTGGACGGGCAGATCAATTTTGAAGGGATAGATCTTACTAAGCTGAGTGAGGATGAAATGTGCAAAATACGCGGGAATGATATCTCAATGATCTTCCAGGAGCCCATGACCTCTCTTAATCCAGTCCTTACCATTGGCGAACAGATTACAGAAGTACTGACTTATCACCAGAATTTAAACAAAACCACGGCGAAGAAAAAGGCAATCGAGATGCTAGAAATGGTTGGGTTCTCCCGGGCGAATGAAATTGTGAATGATTATCCGCATCGTTTATCTGGAGGCATGAGGCAGCGGGTAATGATTGCAATGGCTATGAGCTGCAACCCTAAACTCCTGATTGCTGACGAGCCAACAACTGCCTTGGATGTTACCATCCAGGCTCAAATTTTGGATTTAATGAAGGATTTAAGTAAAAAATTTGATACCTCAATCCTGATCATTACTCATGATTTAGGTGTGGTGTCAGAGGTAGCGGACCGAGTGATTGTTCTATATGCGGGGCAGGTGGTAGAGGAAGCACTTGTAGAAGAATTATTTGAAGAACCTCTTCATCCATATACAGTTGGCCTAATGGGCTCAATTCCATCGATTGATGAAGATCGTGCAAGGCTGATCTCAATTGAGGGCAATGTTCCGTCACCAGAAAAACTCCCGCCTGGCTGCCGTTTTGCACCAAGATGTCCGCATGCCTTTAATCGTTGTTATGCTGAAATGCCACAGCTTGAGATTAAAAGCGGAAATCGTTCAGTAAGATGCTTTTTACAAGATGGCAAGGAGGTGAACCAATGATCACAACAAATGAAACTATGAGATTTACTCAGCAGATAAAAACCTCCGAAACTTTACTTGAATTGACGAATGTCAAGAAGCACTTTCCTATTAAATCTGGACTGCTGCAAAAGACTGTTGGTCATATTAAGGCAGTTGATGGAATAAATTTGAGGGTGAACAAGGGTGAAACCTTAGGCATAGTTGGCGAATCAGGATGTGGAAAATCCACTGTTGGAAGAACAATTATCAGACTCTATGAACCTACAGAAGGCAAAATCTTTTTTAAAGGGAAGGATATCTCTAATCTCTCTGAATCGGAGCTGCGCAAAGATGTCCGCAAAAATATCCAGATGATCTTTCAGGATCCGTTTGCCTCTCTCAATCCAAGAAAAACATTGAGATCGATCATTCGAGAACCGCTGGATACACATCATCAATACAAAAGCAAGGAAAGAGATGAAAAGGTAGAAGCACTATTAGAGAAGGTTGGCCTGAATGCTTCTTTTATAAACCGTTATCCACACGAATTTTCAGGAGGACAGCGTCAAAGAATTGGAATTGCAAGGGCCCTTGCGCTGAATCCGGATTTGATCATAGCCGATGAAGCAGTATCCGCACTGGATGTTTCGATTCAAGCCCAGATTATCAACCTGATGGAGGACCTTCAGGAGGAATTTGGATTAACCTATATTTTTATCTCTCACGATTTGAGTGTTGTCAGACATATTAGCGACATAGTCGGAGTTATGTATCTTGGAAAAATGATGGAACTTGCTTCAAAAAAAGAGCTATATGCTGAGCCGCTTCACCCTTATACGCAGGCACTCCTGTCTGCAGTACCTGTACCAAGGAAAAAAGGAGCGCAAAAGCGGGAACGGATCCTTCTAAAAGGTGAGCTTCCAAGTCCGGCAAATCCACCCAATGGGTGTGTATTCCATACAAGGTGTCCTGCCGCATTTGATCTTTGCAAGCAAGTGAATCCTGACTTCAATGAAGTCAAAGAAAACCATTTTGTTGCCTGTCACCTATTCAAATAACTGATGACAGAATGACTTGAAAGGAGGAGATAGGTGCACCGGTTTGTTTATGAAAAACAAAAAAATCAATATAGTTTAAGGGGGAAATAATGTGAAATTAAGAAAAGCTTCGTGGTGGTTAATATGCTTGACCCTGATTCTCTCTATATTCCTGACAGCCTGCAATAACGGCGACAAGCCAGCCGATAATTCCCAGGGAAAAGATGGCAAGGACGGAACGAAAGATGAAGAGGTAGCTGAAGGACCGCAAAAGGGCGGGGATTTAATCATTGGTTCAACTGGTGCTCCAACACTCTTTAACCCATTATACTCAACTGATACATCTAGCTCGGATATTGAAGGCTTTATCTACGACAGCTTAGTATCTTCAGATACAGAATTTAACCCAACTCTTAGCATGGCGGAAGATATCCAGGCATCAGATGACGGCCTTACTTATACTGCAAAACTGAAAAAGGGCATTAAATGGCATGATGGTGAAGAATTCACTGCTGATGATGTAGTGTTCACGTACAGCATCCCAAAAAATCCTGATTATAACGGGGAACGCGGATCAGCATTTGAAGCATTGGATAAGGTTACCAAAATTGATGATTACACTGTAGAGTTCAAGCTTAGCAAGAAGGATGCTTCATTCTATCCGGTTTCATTAAGCTATGGCATTTTGCCTGAACATATCCTAAAGGATGTACCTGTTGCTAAATTAGGCGAGCATGAATTCAATACAAAGAGCCCGATCGGAACAGGCCCATTCAAGTTTGTTGAATGGAAAGATGGAGAGTATGTAAAGGTTGAAGCATTCGATGATTATTTCAAAGGTCGTCCGAACCTTGACACATTAACATACAAAATCGTTCCTGACATGGACGCAATGATCGCACAGATTCAAGCTGGCGATATCCAATTTGCCGCTGGTGTCCCTGGAACAGATATCGAGACAGTAAAATCATTCCCAGGTGTGAAAGTAGAATCGGGATTAGGCCTATCCTACACATATCTTGGCTATAACGAGAAGAATGAGCTGTTTAAAGACAAGAAAGTCCGCCAGGCAATCACGCATGCCATTGACAGAGAAGCAATTGTATCGTCTGTAATGAACGGTGACGGTCAAGTTGCTCACGTTCCGGAAAGTCCGCTTTCATGGGCTTATAATGATGACGTGCCAAAATTCGAATATGATGTTGAAAAAGCTAAGTCATTACTGGCAGAAGCAGGCTGGAAGGACACTGACGGAGACGGAATCCTTGATAAAGATGGAAAGAAATTCTCCTTCACAGTTAAAACAAACCAGGGAAATAAAGTCCGTGAAGACATCGTTGTTGTTCTTCAGGAACAGCTTAAAGAGGTAGGCATTGAAGCGAAACCTGAAATCGTAGAATGGAGCGCATTCATTGAGCAAATTTCTGCACCAAATTGGAACTATGACGCTCTTGTACTTGGATGGGCTTTATCAACGTTCCCAGATCAATATGATATTTTCCATACAAGCCAGCAGGCAGAAGGTCTAAACTTTGTTTGGTATTCAAATCCTGAGGCGGATAAGTTGATGGAAGATGCTAAACAAATCATGGATCAAGATGAATATAAGAAGGCATATGCAGATATCTACAAGATTATCGCAGAAGACCAGCCGTATTCGTTCCTGTACTATCCAAACGTACACCGTGTAATGCCTGCAAATCTCGAAGGCTATGTATTCAATGCAAGAGATGATTTTTATGAGATTTACAAATGGTGGCTTAAAAAATAAGTTAAAGAGGCACACAACTTAGATAGAAAGGGAAGGAATGTTCTTCCCTTTCTTCCTTATTGAAAATAAGACTATTTTCAGTCATTACCATACATTATTGATTTGGAGCTTTTCGTAATTCGCATATATTTTATCAAGTTCTTATAGAAGGCTTTTTAGGCATATTAAAGCTGATTTTTGTTTTGGAATATTGGTGAAAGGCTAACACATTTTCATCGTGCTGTGTCGGCTCAAAGAGCTTTTTCTAAGTCCTGCGGGATCATCGGGACAGGTGAGCGGTACCAGTCAACACTATTTTAATCGCAACAATGCTTATGAAAACAGCCTTTAAAAAGATCATGCCTCAAAATAAGAGCAAAAATAGCCTGATAAAAAAGGAGAATTTCCATGCTATCTTATATCATTCGCCGAATATTGATGGCCATTCCATTGCTGTTAGGGATAACGGTTGTCTCCTTTGCCATCATGAAATTGGCACCAGGTGATCCTTCCAGCTTGTTGATGGATCCGACGATCAGTCCGGCAGACAAGGCAAAATTCATGGAGAGGTACGGACTCAATGATCCTATCCATATTCAGTATTTTAAGTGGCTCGGGGCTATGCTGCAGGGCGACTTTGGGACATCCCTTATCCGTAAAGGCGTCCCGGTAATTGAAATGATTATGAACAGAATGCCAAATACGATTTTATTGATGGTCGTATCTACAATCCTGGCATTGTTGGTTTCCATTCCTTTTGGTGTCATATCTGCAACTAGGCCATATTCAAAGCTTGATTATACAGTTACGGTGACTTCCTTCCTGGGAGTAGCGACGCCAAACTTTTTCCTTGGCCTGATTTTAATCATGGTGTTTGCCGTCCAGATAAATTGGTTTCCGACGGGTGGGGTTGCGACCTTGAACGCTCCTTTTAGTCTCTGGGATCGGCTCCATCATTTGATAATGCCAGCATTTGTTCTTGCAGCCGCTGATATGGCAGGACTGACACGATATACACGATCCAGTATGCTTGAGGTAATCAAGCAGGATTATATCAGGACAGCTAGAGCAAAGGGCTTTAAGGAAAAAAAGGTTATCTATAAACATGGCCTGCGCAATGGACTTATACCAGTGATCACAATCTTTGGGCTGATGATTCCTTCTTTCATCGGCGGAGCAGTCATTGTGGAAAAAATCTTTACATGGCCTGGCATCGGATTGTTATTCGTAGATTCAGCATTTCAGCGGGACTATCCAGTTATTATGGGTCTAACGGTGATCTCGGCTGTCTTTGTAGTAATAGGCAATCTGGTCGCTGATATTTTATACGCAATTTTTGATCCAAGGATTGAGTACTAAGGGGAGGTACACATGGCACAAACAAACTTAGCTGGAAATACCTCAGGTAATCTTGAAATGCATGGCATCAAGACACAGCGAGACACGATGCTCGGGATTATCACCAGAAAGTTTTTCAAAAATAAACTCGCTGTTATGGGTGCTGTCTTTCTCATCATCATTATTACTGCTGCCATTCTGGCACCGGTCATTGCCCCATATTCACCTTCCAAACAAAACCTGTTACAAAAATTACAGCCGCCAAGCAGTGAGCATTGGCTTGGTACAGATCGTTTCGGAAGGGATACTTTTTCAAGGCTTTTATATGGGGCAAGAGTATCCTTACTCGTCGGTTTTGCCTCTGTACTCGGTTCTATTACAATAGGAACCTTCCTTGGTGCAGTGGCCGGCTACGTGGGTGGAATTGTAGACGCGATAATCATGAGATTTGTTGATGTCATCCTCTCCATTCCATCGATTTTCCTGTTGATTACTTTGGTAACCATCTTTAAGCCAGGCGTCGATAAATTGATCCTAATTTTCGCCTTGCTTGGCTGGACTACTACTGCCAGGCTTGTAAGAGGTGAATTTCTCTCGCTTAGGACAAGAGAATTCGTTCTAGCCTCAAAAACGATCGGGACGAAAACTCATACAATCATATTCTCTCATATCCTTCCGAATGCAATGGGACCAATCATTGTTTCAGCTACCCTTGCTGTCGGGTATGTCATTCTGGCTGAATCAGGCCTCAGCTATTTAGGATTAGGAATACAGCCACCTCACGCAAGCTGGGGGAATATGCTTCAGGATGCGCAGAATTTTACCATTCTATTAAAGTCTTGGTGGTATCCCCTTGCTCCAGGGCTAATGATTCTTTTGACTGTCATTTGTTTTAACTTTGTAGGAGATGGACTCAGAGACGCACTTGACCCAAAGATTAATGAGTAGAAGCCAGGAGCTCCCTGGCTTTTTCTTATTAATGGAATTTCATCAAGCAGAAGTATGTTGGGAAATTTTTTGTGTAAGATTTTTTGAACGTTTCCAAGCTTCTTTCATAAACTTACAATAAAAAGTCTTTGGAGGGTATGAGATGGGATAATCAGGACGGATCAATGGTTAGACATGAATTTTGACAATCCAAAAAAGATATGTGAACGTTTAACGGATCATTTTCCAGGTGAAGTAAACCCGCAAAGAATATACCGATATTTACAGGATTTTGGTATGTACAAGCCGAATCAAAAGAGCAAGAAAACGTATGAAGAGATGAAGTCACGAAAGCTGTGGGAGAACATAGGGAATATCTACTTGAAGTATAAAAGGAAGTGGAAAGGACCTGAAATACCGATATTTATTTTTCCGATGGACACTGCAAACGGAAGATTAATGAAAGAAGGGAAGGGAAAATCCGGAGTCTCCTTTAAAGATAAGTTATTTTTATTTTTAACCCCCATCGAAGACCCAAAGGAAATAGAAGCATTATTTGTCCATGAATACCACCATGTATGCCGGATGAACGGCTTGATTAAAGATCCAGCTGAGTACACGCTGCTTGACTCAATCATTCTCGAGGGCCTCGCAGAGCATGCAGTTGCAGAAAATTGCGGAGAAGAATATACCGGAGATTGGAGCCGGCGATATTCGACAGAAGAATTAGCTAATTTTTGGAAAAAAGATCTTTCAGAAAAACTTTTGATTACAAGAAAAGACAAACTGCACGATCAAATTTTATTTGGAATGGGAAGCAGGCCAAGGCTTTTGGGATATGCAATGGGATATGAAATCATAAAACAATACAAGCAGCATAAAAACTTTACTGAAAAAGCTTCCTTCAAACTTCCTTCCGATAAATTTACAAAGTTGCTAAATTTTTAACATTTTTTTGATTCGCCAAAACCCCCTTATACAGGGGTTTTTTATTATTTTTGAAAAATAATAAATTTCCCAATTGAAAAAAAAGTATTGCAATTGTAATAAATCTGTAATAACATTTTATTAAAATATATTGAATTTGCAGAATATTTTATTATTTAAAATGTGAGAAGGTGTCCCTAATGAGCAATTATTCAATACATAAAGAAGCACCTTTACTAGAGGTGAAAAACCTGGAAACAGCCTTTTCGATTGACGGGCAATATTACAATGCGGTTGATAATGTTTCTTTTCATGTCAAACCACGTCAGATAGTCGGGATTGTTGGCGAATCCGGGTGCGGAAAATCTGTAATGAGTCTTTCGGTTATGCAGCTGCTGCCTAAAGGCGTCGGTAAAATCAGATCCGGTGAAATCCTTTTTGAGGGGACTCATTTAGAACAAATGTCCGAAAAGGAAATGAACAAAATCCGCGGCAAGGATATCTCAATGATATTCCAGGAACCAATGACATCAATGAATCCAGTATTCACGATTGGTTTCCAGCTTCAAGAGGTCCTTTTCAACCACACAAAAATTTCAAAAGCTGAAGCAAGGCAAAAGAGTATCGCGCTACTGAAGAGCGTTGGTATATCAAGACCGGAAAAAATTGTTGATGAATACCCTCACCAACTTTCTGGTGGTATGAGACAAAGGGTCATGATTGCGATGGCCATTGCCAACCAGCCAAAGCTGTTAATAGCAGATGAGCCAACTACTGCATTGGACGTAACAGTACAAGCCCAGATCCTTGACCTGCTCAAGAGTATCCAGGAAGTAAACGATATGTCAGTTATCCTTATCACTCATGACCTCGGCGTCGTAGCTGAAATGTGCGATGAAGTAATTGTTATGTATGCTGGCAGAATTGTTGAACGTGCAGATGTTGAGACACTTTTCTATAATCCTAAGCATCCTTATACAGAATTAATGATGGGTGCCATCCCTAAAATGGATGAAGACAAAGAAGAATTAAGCTCAATCAAGGGGATTGTCCCATCTCTTAAGAATATGCCGGCAACCGGTTGCAGATTCGCTAACCGCTGTCCTAAAGCAATGCCGGAATGTACAAGCATTACACCGCTGCTGGGAGAGGTCGAAAAGGGACATGACGTGGCGTGCATTCTATATGAAGCAAGTATGCCAAGAGAAGGAGTTAAGGCATAATGAGCAATACGACTTTAGTAGATAAAGAGAATTTGCTGGAAATCAAGAATCTAAAAACCTACTATCCTGTGAAAGGCGGCTTCTTCAAACGAACAATTGGGAATGTAAAAGCTGTAGATGATGTTTCATTCGAGATAAAAAAGGGTGAAACATTAGGACTTGTAGGTGAATCAGGCTGTGGCAAATCAACAACCGGCAGAACGATCATCCGCCTGTTGAATGCAACAGATGGTGAAATCTTGTTTGATGGCAAGGACATCACGAAATTAAGAGGGAAGTCGCTGCAAGCCATCCGCCAGGATATCCAAATGGTGTTCCAGGATCCATACGCTTCGTTGAATCCAATGCAAATGGTCGGTGATATCGTCGCTGAACCAATCAAGAATTTTAAAAATGTAAGCACGAAGGATTTGAAAGAGGAAGTGTTGGATTTACTGACAAAAGTTGGACTTCCAGAAGATGCTTATTTTAAATATGCTCATGAATTTTCTGGAGGCCAGAGGCAGAGGATCGGCATCGCCCGTGCACTTGCCCTGAGGCCAAAGCTGATCATAGCTGATGAGCCGGTGTCCGCACTGGACGTATCGGTACAGTCGCAGGTTCTTAATCTGTTGAAGAAGCTTCAAAAGGAATTTGATTTAACCTTTTTATTCATCGCTCATGACCTAAGTGTCGTTAAGCATATGAGTGACCGGATCGGTGTTATGTATCTCGGCAATATGGTAGAAATTGCTGACCGCAACAGCATGTATGCTGAACCGCTCCACCCATATACTCAGGCTTTGATCTCAGCTATTCCAATGCCGGACCCGCGCAGGAAAAAGGAGAGGATCGTTCTTGAAGGAGATGTTCCAAGTCCGATGAATCCTCCAACAGGATGCCCATTCCATCCGCGCTGCCCAGCTGCGATGGCCGAGTGTTCTCAGGTAAAGCCAGCTTTAAAGGAGGTGAAGCCAGGACATCAGGTTGCTTGCCACCTTTACTAGGGTACAATTTTTTTACCAAATAAAAAAACGAAAAACGGGGGGAAAACCATGAAGAAACCTTTGCTATGGCTAGCCATGCTTGTATTGGTTTTATCAACATTCCTTGCTGCGTGCAGCGGAGGAGACAAAGAAAAGACAACAACTGAACCAAAAGACGGTGACAAAGGAACAACTGCAGAAGGCCAGCCACAAGATGGCGGCACATTAGTTTACGCTTTAGATTCTGAATTCAAAGGTCTATTGAACTGGAACTTCTACGATGCCGACGGAGACGATGATATCATCGCATTCTTCGACGATGCATTGATCGACTATGATGAAAACCTTAAAGCAGTACCAGGCATCGCTAGCTGGACTACTGATGACAACAAAACTTTCACATTCACATTTGAAAAAGGCGTAAAATGGCACAATGGCGAAGAACTAACAGTTAATGACTGGGTATTCGCAATCGAAACAATCGCTACACTTGGTGGAGAACACCAGCGCTGGTCAAACGTTAACACTATCGTAGGTGTTAAAGAATTCAACGAAAAGAAAGCTGACAAGATCTCTGGTCTTGAAGTTGTAGATGACTACACTTTAAAAATCACTTTCGACAAAGCCCGTGTTAACAACCTTGAAAACGTTTGGTCTTACCCGCTTTCAAGAAAAGAGTTTGAAGGAATCGCACCTAAAGACATGGCTGCTTCTGAGCAGGTTCGCACTAAGCCTGTAGGAACTGGTCCATTCAAAGTTACAAAAGTTGTCCCTGGTGAATCAGTAGAGCTTACAAGAAATGAAGACTACTGGAGAGGCAAGCCTCACCTAGAAAAGATCATTGTTAAAGTTATCGACAGCTCCCTAACTACTGGAGAACTTAAGAATGGAACTCTTGACATGACTCCATTCCACCCAACAGTACTTCCAGAAATCGAAGCTTTAGATAATGTTGATGTTGTAAGATTCCCTGGCTTATCTTACTACTATGTTGGTTTCAAATTAGGTAAATACGATGGCAAGAAAAACGTAATGAACATTGACAAGTATGCTAACAAAGAACTTCGTCAAGCTATGCTATTCGCAATCAACCGTGAAGAGTGGGTAAATGCGTTCTTCAGCGGACTTGGCAAACCACTAGATCGTCCAATCCCATCTGCACACTGGATTGCTGCAGATAACAAAGATATGCCTGTTCAATATTCTTATGACCCTGCAAAGGCTAAAGAACTATTAGACAAAGCTGGTTATGTTGATAAAGACGGTGACGGATTCCGTGAAGATCCTAAGGGTGAAAAATTCGTTGTTAAATTCTCTCATTATGCAACTGGAAACCCTACTTTCGAAGCACGTGCAAAAGCTTTGACTCAGTACTGGGAAGAAGTTGGCTTGAAATCTGAGCTTCAAATGACTGACGTTAACCTTTACTACGACCAAATCGAAAAAGACGATCCAGCTCTAGAAGTATTCTACGGCGGCTGGGGTACTGGCGCTGATCCAGATCCACTACCACTTTGGGGTGTTGAATCTGTATGGAACTACCCTCGCTATGTAAATGAAAAAGCAGAAAAACTTCTACAAGATGCTGTAGATATCGAAGTAGTTGGAACTGACACAGAGAAGCGTAAGCAACTTTATGCTGACTGGCAGAAGATTATGAATGAAGATGTACCAGTATTGCCAATCCTTGAGCTTGAAGAAGCAATCGCTGTTTCTAAGCGTGTACAAGGTGTTAAATATGATGTATCTGGTTCAAATTCATCTCACGAATGGTGGATTAAGCAATAATTAAGAACCACTTATTCAGTTAAGGAGAATGCATATGCTTAAGTACAGTTTACGACGCATCCTCGGCATGATCCCTATGCTTTTCCTTATCTCTATCGTAGTGTTTTCCCTGGCGAAACTTATGCCAGGGGATTCACTCAGTGGAGAAATCGATCCGAACAATACGGATCCGGCATACATAGCAGAGATGCGCGAGAAGCTCGGATATAATGACCCTATCCACGAGCAATATTTAACATGGATTACGAACTTCATGCAGGGTGAATTTGGAAAGTCTACACGTTATAAGATTCCTGCAAGTGAAATTATTGTTGAACGTTTGCCTAATACTATTTTTCTAGGATTCACAAGTATTTTAATCACATATATACTTGCGTTTATTATGGGTATATATGCAGGCAGGAAGCCTTATTCATTAGGCGATAATGCCATAGGTACCGCAAATTATATAGGATTGGCACTTCCTTCATTCGTGGCAGGGGTGTTCGCCATCTATTTCTTTTCATTTAATCTAGGCTGGTTTCCTTCAAACGGTTCGGTGGATATATCCGCAACAGAAGGAACGGCTGCTTATTGGTTCAGCAGGCTGCACCACGTATTCTTGCCTGCCATTGTATTAGGTTTACTAAGTACCGCAAGCTATACGCAATTTTTGCGTAATGACATTATAGAAAATAGCCGTAAAGATTTTGTGCGAACAGCAAGAGCAAAAGGAACTGCTGAAAGCAAGATCTACAATCAGCATATTTTAAGAAATTCGATGATCCCGCTGATTACTTTCCTTGGATTTGATATTGTTGCGTTGGTTGGCGGTGCCATCATCACTGAAACAATCTTCACATACCCAGGAATTGGCCAATTGTTTTTGAACTCGGTAGCACAGAGAGATTATCCGGTACTGATGACTTTAACAATGATGTTCTCATTCTTGACTTTATTTGGTAACTTGGTTGCCGATATACTTTATGGAGTTGTTGATCCAAGGATCAGGCTTGATTAAGGAGGATGGCTATGGAAATTTCAACAGCAAAAAATACACAGATTAACCTGAAGCCAGAAAAAGGCTTGTCTCCATGGGCCATCGCTCGCAAAAAGTTTGTGGCAAACAAATTGGCAATGACAAGCTTGATCTTTTTGATCTTCGTATCAATCATTTCATTTTTGGCTCCATATATAACGACAATTGACATTACTAAAATAAATATTGGTTCCATGTCACTGCCTCCCTCTTCTGAACATTGGCTTGGAACAGACAAAAGCGGGCGTGATGTATTCACGAGACTGCTGTATGGCGGCAGGATTTCCTTATTAGTTGGAATCAGTTGTACTTTATTCGTTATAATGTTCGGTACTGTTGTCGGTTCTATTGCTGGATACTTCGGCGGTGTTGTTGACAGTATGTTAATGAGGTTTACAGACTTTGTCCTAAACTTCCCATTCCTGGTTTTCGTTATCGTTTTAGGTACAATTTTCTATGGAAAGTTAAACGGACTTGTTGTACTGATCATGGTAATCAGCTTGCTTAGCTGGGGCGGTGTTGCGAGGATTGTACGAAGCAAAATCCTGGCTGAGAAGGAGAATGAATACATTCTCGCTGCCATCTCAATTGGCTGTTCTCCTTTCAAGGTTATCACCAAGCATCTATTGCCAAACGTTCTTTCTACTATCATTGTACAGGCAACGATCCTATTCGCTGGAATGATTGTGTCGGAATCGGCATTAAGTTATCTTGGTTTTGGAGTTCCAGCAGAAATACCAAGCTGGGGAAATATGCTTTCTTTCGCAAATGAACCAGACGTATTACAAGGAAAACCGTGGATCTGGATCCCGCCGGCCCTTGCCATTACTCTGACAATCCTCTCCATCAACTTCATTGGTGAAGGTTTGAAAGATGCGCTAAATCCTAGATCACGCCGTTAAAAAATCTACCATACAAAGGTAGATTTTTTATTTTTGTTAAAATGGATGCTGATAAATAGGTCTAGAATCATATTTTCAAAATTGGGGAGAGGTCGTAGACTCTTCCTTTTTTTGTGCCCTGGTGGGGGAGCTGTAGGGGAACTAACAAATCAGATGCCATTTTAACCTTAGATTCAGGAATAAGAAGAAAATTTCGGAATTGTGAAAGTGTAATTGTTTGGCTAAAAAGTAGGGAATAATCTGTTATAGCTGAAATATGGGCATCCTTGGATTTGCAGCCACAATTGTTGCAAAACCATTTTCCGTGCTGCCGATTCATGGGTATTGCATAACAAGAAGGGCATTGGACTCCTGACTTTATATCAAGAGGGTCAATGGAATATGCTGAGAGGATTTTAGGAAGGAGGGAAGTATGGGATTTTAGAAGTTGTTTGCCAATTTTTTTGATTTCTTTTAATGCTAGGTTTTCTTTGTAATATCGTTTCTCAAATTCAATCAACCTTTCATAAAGCTGATCAGAATGTAGTAATCTTCTATTTTTGTCTGTGCTGTTTCCATGTGTTTTAATCACTGTTGTGGAGTGTGCAATGACAACTAAGTATTCTATTGAGATGGATCCCATCTTGTTATCGATCAGCCATTGGGATAAAAGTCGCTTGTGTGTACGAACCTGAGTAATAGGGTCGCGTATTCCTTCTTCTTTGCCATTAAAAATCCGTAAACATTGTTCCAAATTTAAGTCGAACAAAACAGTTCCTGAAATGTTTTTGGAATCAATAATGAAGGAAACATTAGGGGATAGAAGAAGAGTATCAATTTGAAAAAAAAGTGACCATTTTGCTGGAGTCTAAGATCATTTAAGATTATGTATTTTTCATTAGGAAGAAAGCCTAATTGATAATCTAATTCCTTTCCTCCACGAATACCTGCAGACAATTTCCTATGGTTTTCCTGAATAAGCGAGATTTTTGGATGTGTACCATCAAGCCGTCTTATAATTGCCTCTTCTGCTCTAAATTTAAGTGGTATTTTCCTTTCTTTATAGAACAATTCCATCACTCCTCTGTCCGATATATACCACTACAATTCTATGTTTGCTGATGAATTCCTTTTTAACGGCTGGATTGTTGAAAAATTGCCTTTATTTAAATGGATAGACAATGAGTTATTCCGGAAAAGTCTCAATTTATTCCGGAAAATTAAAATATATTCCGAAAAATATATCTTATTTTCCGGAAATCCAAAATATATTCCGGAATGACTCTAAGGAGTCCATTAATTAAAGATCCCCAGTACTGTCCACCCGCCCTCAATCATATAAATGTAAAAATGGACAGGCAAGGGTGAAAGCTATGTACAACGATCACAATGAGATGGGCAAGAATAATGATATATAGATTGATACTGTTAACCATTGGTTTTGGTATTGCGGTGTCTGGTGGAATCAGTACAATTGCTTATTTAAACATGATTATTGCGGGACATGGTTTTGTTGAGTATTTAACCTTCATAGCTAAAAGGTTGGAGTGCTACATGCTGCCTATAGGAATAGGCGTCATCTGGCTTAGTATATATTGGCCACATCATACCGATGAAAAATGATCTTCCTAATAAGGAATAATTTTACTTAGTGCTGCCCATACTGATGGACAAACAGTTTCTTGAAGTGAGGGGTTATAATCATGTTGTATCTTCATGATGTCTGGGTAAATTGGTTCGAAGGGGAAGAGAACGGCTATAATGTCTGCCATTTTCATGAATGGCGCAAAGATGACGGGGTTGAGCTACTTGACCAGGTGCCTCTTTTGAAAATTGATCATCTGCTATTTAATTATATTGAGAATGATTTATCAGAGTTGCCTCAACAGCTTCTGGATGACATATACAGAAAGGCGTACTTGAGGAAAAACCATGAGCGCACCCAGCTCGACTACTGTTTTGTCGTTTCTGATGGAACAGGTATCCTCGCGGTTGATACAATTGGCTACAATATTCCCATCCGAAAAAGCCGTTTGATTCCAAGGCAGGAACAGTTAGTATATGAAATGATTGAAAATCAGGATACGATTCAATATGGGTTCAACGACCAAACCGCCTTGAAGGACTTTCATATTCTTTCTCCTTCGCCCGATCTCATGAAGGGGCTGACGCGCAAAGAAAGGCAATTGAAACAATTGCTGTTCATGGCAATGGATCAATTGAATTCATCAAAAAATGTAGCTGAGGTGCGTTACTGGTTCACTGAATGGAAACCGGAGTTATATGAAGAAATCCAGCAGCGTTCGTTCGAGGAAGTGTGGGAACAGCTATTTGAAGAAACGAAATATGGCTGGTCCGGTAAACATGAAAAATTCTGCGAAAACATAATAAAGGGCCAGACATTTTTCGAGAAATTATGGGAAATGGAACATGGTCCAAAGGTAAATTAGGGAGCTGATCATCATCAGCTCCTTTTTTAATGGAGACAAACATCTAATGAATCCATCTCGTACAAAAATCAAAACCTTCATTAACCAAAATAAAAAGAAGCCAACCTAAGTCAGCTCCTGATTTATCCACTCACGTTATCTTCTTTTCCGGCCAAGGCCCATCGCATTCTCCATTTTGCCAAGCATTTTGCTGGCAACACGGTTTGCTTTTTCAGCACCTCGATCGAGTATTTCATCCAACTCTGGAGAGTCGATTAGCTCAAAGTATTTTTTCTGGATAGGTTCAATCACATCGACTACAACTTTTGCAAGATCGCCTTTAAAATCTCCGTAACCTTTTCCTTCATATTCTTTCTCAATATCAGCAACAGACTTTCCGGATAAGATTGAATAAATAGAAAGGAGATTTGAAATTCCCGGTTTATTCTCTTTATCATATTTCACGATTCCTTCAGAATCAGTTACTGCACTTTTAATTTTCTTTTCGATCTGTTTTGGATCATCAAGCATGGAGATGAAAGCTTTGTTATTTGGGTCTGATTTGCTCATTTTTTTCAAAGGATCCTGCAATGACATAACCCTTGCACCAACCTTGGCAATCCTTACTTCTGGGATTGCAAAAATGTCATTGTATTTTCTGTTGAAGCGTTCAGCTAAATCCCTTGTTAATTCAAGATGCTGTTTCTGATCCTCACCCACAGGTACAAGATCCGTTCCATAAAGCAGGATATCTGCTGCCATTAAAGGAGGGTATGTTAATAAACCAGCTGAAACAGCTTCCTTTCCAGTCGATTTGTCTTTGAATTGTGTCATTCTTTCAAGCTCGCCGATGTAAGCGACACATTGCATCATCCACCCTGCCTGGGCATGTGCCGGAACCTCTGATTGTATGAAAAGTGTAACTTTTTCAGGGTCAATACCTGAGGCAATATATAGAGCTGCCAGGCTTTTGATATTTTTGCGAAGCTGCAGCTTCTCTTGAGGCACAGTAATCGCATGCAGGTCAACAATACAGAAATAGCAGTTGTATTCATCCTGCAATTCAGTGAATTGCTTCATAGCACCGATGTAATTGCCTAGAGTAATCGTCCCGCTTGGCTGGATGCCGGAAAAAATCGTTTGCATGTAAATTCCTCCTGTTACTTAAAAAAATATATAAAAAAAGACCATCCATCCCTACATAAAGTAGGGACGAATGGTCCGTGTTGCCACCCTAATTACTCAATAATGAGTCACTCAGCCCATGCCAGATAAAGCATGGTTCCCTTTAACGCAGGGTATACGCCTGGATCTACTTTGGTTCGAAGCAGGGGCTCGAAAGTCCATTCCAAATGCCAGGCTGTTTGCTCGCACCAACCACAAACTCTCTGAAAACCTCGAACAAGTGTACTATTCTTTGTCATTGCCTTTAAATACAATTTTATTAACAAGAATTATAATCAATTACGACATAAGATGCAAGGGACACAAAGGGAATTTTTACAGGTAGTAAATAGAAAGCGCCGCAAGCATTAAAACAAAGTCTAAAAGCCCAACTATCAGAATCGGATTCGTATTGATTTTCACCATTTCAGACAAAGGTGTCATTTCATTAATCGATTTGATCTTCTGTCCGTCTTCCTTGCCAGCAAACACAGTCCTGAACGAATAGGATATTGCATCAAAAAATCCAGAATTAACTGTAAAAACTAGCAGCGAGGTAAAAAGCAGAAAACTTGAAATATAAAAAGAAATATTAATATAGTTGAGTAATGAAAAATTTTTGTAGTAGAGAAGCAAGAGAAGTACTACTAAAACTTGAGAGCTTAAAAAACCTGATAAAATTTTCCCAACACCTTTACTCATTTTACTATTTCTCCCTTAAATTGTTATTTTATAAAAGTAATTTCTTCAAAAATCAGCCGAAAAAAACTCAAATATTACAGTGAGCCAAGTATGCGAAATATTGAACAAATGCCTATAAGTCACCATTATAACACATATTTTTCAGGTAATTTATTACTATTGTTTCAATGTTGTAAATTTTTCGCGGAAAAATATTGAACATTTTTTTCAATCTATGTATAATAGGGAATGTAAAAAGTTTTCAGAAAACAACAAAAAAAGAGGGGGCATAACTTTGAAAAAGTCAAAATTTTCATTGCTTTTGGTTCTGACTCTAGTATTCTCTCTTTTCCTGTCTGCATGTAGCGGCGGAAAAGACGACAATGCTAGCGACAAGCCTAAGGACGATGACAACGCAACACCAGCTGAAAAATCAGATCTGCCACAAGAACTAAGAATGTTGGATTCTTCTGAAATCCCAACAATGGACACTGTACTTGCAGAAGGTTCTACTAGCTTCACATACATAAACAACGTAGGTGAAGGTCTATACCGTCTTGGACAGGACCACAAGCCAGTTCCTGCACTTGCTGATGGAGAACCAACAATCAGCGAAGACAAAACTGTTTACACTTTCAAACTTCGTGACTCTAAATGGTCAAACGGAGAGCCTGTAACGGCTAAAGATTTCGTGTATGCTTGGCAGCGCGCAATCGATCCTAAGACTGCTTCTCCATACGGCCCATACATGATGGGTGGCAAAATCAAGGGTGCTGCTGAAATCACTGCACTTGGTGCTGCTAAGAAGCCTTACGATCTTAACACTCTTGGAGTTAAAGCTCTTGATGACAAGACTTTAGAAGTAACACTTGATAAGCCAGTAGTATACTGGGCTGACTTATTCGCTTTCCCAACATTCTATCCTCAAAACCAGAAGTTTGTTGAAGAAAAAGGCGAAGCTTTCGCAAGCAATGCTGAAAACTTACTTTACAACGGTCCTTTCAAGATGACTAAGTGGGAAGGTACTGACGCTACTGAGTGGGTACTTGAAAAGAACGAAAACTATTACAATGCTGATCAAGTTAAACTTGAAAAAATCACTGTAAACGTAGTTAAAGATTCTAACTCTGCTGTAAACGCATTCGAAGCTGGCGAAACAGACATGACTGGATTGCTTTCTTCTGATATCGTTCCACAATATGAAGGCGACGACCGTATGCTTAGCTGGATGGAGCCAACTGTATTCTGGATCAAAATGAACCAAAAGAACAAAGCTCTTGCTAACGTAAACATCCGTAAGGCAATTGCAATGGGCTTCAACAAAGAAGACCTTGCTGCAAGCATCCTTAACAACGGATCTGTTGCTGCAAACTATTTCGTACCAAAAGATTTCGTATCTCTAAACGGTGAAGACTTCCGTGAAAAGAACGGCGACATCGTTACTTTCAACGCTGAAGAAGCTAAGAAAGCATGGGAAGCTGGACTTAAAGAACTTGGCGTAGATAAGCTAGAAATTCGCTACCTTGGTGGAGACACTGAAGCAGCTAAGAAAACTGATGCTTACATCAAGAACCAATTAGAAACAAACCTTCCTGGCTTGACAGTCAAGCTTGAAAGTGTTCCTTTCGCAGTTCGTCTAGAGCGTGACAACGCAATGGATTATGATCTTCAATTCGCTGGCTGGGGTCCTGACTATGGTAACGCGTTATCATTCACTGACCTATGGATTACAGATGGCGGAAGCAACAGAATGGCATACTCTAACCCTAAATACGATCAGTTAATCAAGGATGCTCAAGGCAAACTTGCAACTGATGAAAAAGCTCAATGGGAAGCACAGCAAGAAGCTGAAAGAATCATGCTTGGCGAAGACTTCGGTCTAGCTCCAGTTTACCAGCGTGCTGCTAACATCCTATTGAATCCAAATGTTAAAGGTCTTGCGATCTATAACTATGGTCCTGACTACTCATTCCAATGGGTAACAATCGAAGAATAGTAACTATAGCAGTTTCTTATTTCAGAGTGTAATAATTCTGAGGATAGAAAGAGAGTATATCTAGATATACTCTCTTTTTCCCTGTATGGCATTTGTCGAACAATAGGGAAAATTGAAATAATATAGGAGGTGCACACATATGGGGAAATACTTACTTAAGAGATTCTTTTATATGTTTTTAACTCTTTTCATTATTGCGTCCCTGACCTTTTTCTTAATGAAAATCATACCAGGTACGCCATTCGCGAGTGCTGCAAAATTGCCGCCGGCACAGCTGCAAATAATGAAAGCAAAGTATGGATTGGATCAGCCGGTACCTGTACAATATGCCAAGTATATCGGGAACTTACTGCAAGGTGATCTTGGTATTTCTTTTCAATTTAATAATACTCCGGTAACGGATTTGATGATCAAACGTTTGGGGCCATCTGCACAATTAGGCTTCCAGGCAATGGTAGTAGGAACTATTATAGGTTTAGTATTAGGTATTTTCGCCGCAATCAGGCAAAATAGCTGGGTTGATTATGGTTCAACATTTTTGGCTGTATTGGGAAAATCAATCCCTAACTTCGTATTTGCCGGTTTATTGCAGTACTTTATTGGTGTAAAACTAGGATGGTTCCCTGTCCTATTCTGGAAAGGCCCTGAGTACACAGTGCTACCGACTATTGCATTGTCTATGTTCCCCATCGCGATCGCTGCACGTTTTATGAGAACAGAAATGATTGAGGTAATGGGTTCGGATTATATCATGCTTGCTAAAGCAAAAGGTGCAAGTTTCTTTGAGATTGCCTTCAAGCATGCAATGAGAAATGCTTTGATTCCACTGGTAACTGTACTTGGCCCTTTGGCTATTTCAATGATGACTGGTTCACTAGTTGTAGAAAAGATTTTTGCCATCCCGGGACTTGGGGAGCAATTCGTAAAATCGATTACAGTTAATGATTACCCTGTTATTATGGGAACAACCATTTTATTTGCTGCATTATTTGTAATCATCATCCTAGTAGTGGATATTTTATATGGAATCATTGATCCACGCATCAGGCTGTCTGGAGGTAATAAGTAATGGCTGATTTTGAAGCGAAAATTTCACCAGATCGTTTTAGACCGGCGGTTATCGATTCGTCTAAAAGCGAGGAGATCAACAAGCCGAGCTTAACCTTCTGGCAGGATGCTTGGATGCGTGTCCGTAAAAATAAAGCTGCATTGGCAAGTTTGATTGTCATGCTTTTACTTGTAGCAATGGCATTCATTGGTCCACTGATTAGCGGTAAAGAATATGATACCCAAAACGTAAGGCATAACAACTTGCCTCCTCGAATCCAGGGTCTTGAAAATATAAGCTGGCTTCCATTTGACGGTGTAAAGGTCAATAATGCTGGTAAAGAAATCAATATGTATGAAATGAAAAAGGTAAAAGAATATTACTGGTTTGGTACTGACGCACTAGGCCGTGACTTATTCACACGTGTATGGAAGGGAACGCAAATTTCATTGTATATCGCTTTATTAGCAGCATTAATCGATATGCTTATCGGGGTTGCTTATGGTGCGATTTCAGGCTTTTATGGAGGCCGACTAGACAATGTCATGCAGCGTATTACTGAAGTATTAGTAGGAATACCGACAATGATTATCGTTATCTTGATGATTCTTGTGCTGAAACCAGGTATTATTTCAATTACGGTCGCCTTGACTATTACAGGCTGGGTCGGTATGGCACGTGTCGTCCGTGCTCAGGTATTGAAATTAAAGGAACAGGAATTTGTGCTTGCTTCAAGAACATTAGGAGAATCAGATGGAAAAATCATCTCAAAGCACTTGCTTCCAAACCTTGCCGGAGTCATTATCATCAATACAATGTTCACAATTCCAAATGCCATTTTCTTTGAAGCTTTCTTGAGCTTTATTGGTCTGGGATTACAGGATCCGCTAGCTTCTCTTGGTACATTAATTGATGATGGTTTTAAAGTCCTTAGACTTCATCCACATGAAATGATCATTCCAGCTATTATCATCAGTATCATCATGATCACTTTTAATATGCTGGCAGACGGATTACGTGACGCGCTTGATCCAAAAATGCGCGATTAATAGGGTAGGTGAATAATTATGGAAAATATTTTAGAAGTTAAAGATTTAAATATCTCCTTCCATACATTTGCGGGTGAGGTTCAAGCAATCCGCGGTGTGAATTTTGAACTGAAAAAGGGAGAGACCCTGGCAATCGTAGGTGAGTCGGGTTCTGGAAAATCAGTAACAACTAAAGCTATCATGAGATTATTGCCTCCAGGAAACTCCGAAATAAAAAGTGGCCAGATTCTATTTGACGGCAAGGACTTGACTAAGCTTACTGACAGACAAATGCAAAAGATACGTGGAAAAGATATTTCGATGATTTTCCAGGATCCGATGACATCATTAAACCCAACCATGCAAGTGGGCAAGCAAATTATGGAGCCGCTTATCAAGCATCAAAACATGAGCAAATCCACTGCAAAAGAACGTGCTCTGCAATTACTTAAGCTTGTAGGTATTCCAAAACCAGAATTGCGGATTAACCAATATCCACACCAATTCTCAGGTGGTATGAGACAAAGGGTTGTAATTGCTATTGCTTTAGCTTGTAATCCTAAGGTGTTAATTGCCGATGAGCCTACAACAGCTCTTGATGTAACGATCCAAGCTCAAATTCTTGAACTTATGAAGGATTTACAGAATAAAATCGATACTTCGATTATTTTTATCACGCACGACCTTGGCGTTGTGGCTAATGTAGCTGACCGTGTGGCAGTTATGTACGGAGGAAAAATAGTAGAAATCGGCACAGTTGATGAAGTTTTCTATAATCCGCAGCATCCTTACACTTGGGGTTTGATCAGTTCCATGCCAAGCCTGGATGCAAAAGAAGAAGAGCTTTATGCAATCCCTGGTACGCCGCCTAACTTATTGCATCCGCCAAAGGGCGACGCTTTTGCTCCACGTAATGAATATGCGATGCAAATCGATTTAGAAGAACAGCCTCCGATGTTTAAGGTTTCTGACACACATTATGCTGCTACCTGGCTGTTGCATCCAGATGCTCCCAAAGTAGAACCACCGGCAGCTGTAAAGAGCAGAATGCGGAAATTCATAGGCGTGAAATAACTGTAAGAGGAGGACTGGCTTCATGGAAAATAAAGAAAAGCTTCTTGAAATAAAGAATTTGAAGCAATACTTCAATATGGGGCAAGCAAATGAAGTAAAGGCTATAGATGGTATCTCTTTTCATATTTATAAAGGAGAGACACTTGGCTTGGTTGGAGAATCCGGTTGTGGTAAGTCTACAACTGGCAGAACTATCATCAGACTGTATGATGCTACTGATGGAGAAGTAATCTTCAAAGGTGAAAACGTACACGGCAAGAAAAATAAGAAAGACTTAAAGAAATTTAACAGAAGTATGCAAATGATTTTCCAGGATCCATACGCATCATTGAATCCAAGGATGAAGGTTTCTGATGTTATTGCAGAGGGCATTGATATCCATGGTCTCGCGAAAAGTAAACAAGAAAGAATGGAAATGGTATATAGCTTGCTTGAAACTGTCGGCTTAAATAGAGAACATGCCAACCGTTATCCGCATGAATTTTCAGGCGGACAAAGGCAGCGCATCGGCATTGCCCGCGCACTTGCTGTACAGCCAGAATTTATTATTGCAGATGAACCTATTTCCGCTTTAGATGTTTCTATCCAGGCACAAGTTGTAAACCTGATGAAGAAACTGCAACGTGAAAAAGGGTTAACATACTTGTTTATTGCACATGATCTATCAATGGTTAAATATATCAGCGACAGAATTGGAGTAATGTATTTCGGAAAGCTAGTCGAATTAGCTCCTGCAGAAGACCTTTACAACAATCCTCTGCATCCTTATACACAATCGTTACTATCAGCGATTCCGCTTCCAGATCCAGAATCTGAACGTACGCGTCGCCGCAAGACATACGATCCAAACTTGCACCAGTACGCTGATAACGAAGAAGTTAAAATGCGTGAAGTCTCTGCTGGACACTATGTATATTGTTCAGAAAAAGAATTAAAACAATATCAGCAGCAATACGTAAAATAAATTTGACGATCTCATTATTTGAGATCGTTTTTTTTTGCTTTGTTACTAATATATTTCGGAAAGAAATCCCAACAAAATTATGAGACTATGATATCTAAAAGTGTCGAAAGTGGGTAAAATAGATTCATAGATGAGAATCAAGGATTCATATATTATAAGAAACATTGTGCCAGATATAAAAGGAGAGATGATAAGTGCAGATGAAAAAAATAGCAGCAGCAGCTTTATTGGCCGCCTCTTTATCACAAATGAATGGTGAAGTATTTGCTGCCGAAAAAACGCATAATACCGAAAAACTGCCTATAAGGGAACATGAATCTTTTATTAGAAATATCCCCGATCAGATGCCAAGGTTTAAATTCGATTCTG
Organism: Bacillus sp. JJ1122; assembly: GCF_036964885.1. Lineage (NCBI taxonomy): Bacteria > Bacillati > Bacillota > Bacilli > Caryophanales > Bacillaceae > Bacillus > Bacillus sp. JJ1122. The sequence continues at coordinate 49,104 of NZ_JBALQL010000019.1, forward strand.
GGTTTGAATTTACATATCCAGAGGCTGTAAGGGGGATTTATGTGACAGGACATTCAGCCGGCGGAGAAAAGTTTAATCAACTTATTGATCTTATTGATAAAACTGATTTAAATGCTATGGTAATTGATATAAAAGACGACCACGGTTACCTTACATACAAACCAGAAGAAACATCAGCATTTAAAGACATAGGAAAACCTTATATCAAAGATCCGAAGAAAATGATGAAGACACTTGAAGAAAAACAAATTTATCCTATTGCTCGAGTTGTAGTATTTAAGGATACTGCCTTGGCGCAAAAAAAACCAGAGTGGTCTTATAAAGCAGGGAACGAAATTTGGAAAAATGGCAGAGGTGAGTCCTTTGTTAATCCTTTTGTAAAAGAGGTTTGGGACTACAATGTCCAAATAGCAATTGAAGCTGCCAAAATGGGCTTTAAAGAAATCCAATTTGACTATGTTCGATTCCCTGAAGGCTTTGAAAACAGAGATGCTTCTCTTGTTTATTCGATGGGGGACTATAAGGACGTAAAAATGGACAATGTTCAAAAACGTGTAAACGCAGTGACTGACTTTGTCGCGTATGCACGAAAGGAACTCGAGCCTTATGATGTAAAAGTATCGGTAGATATTTTTGGCTATACAGCGACATTGCCTGAAGCTCCTGGAATCGGACAGAACTTCTCGAAAATCTCTGAAAATGTAGATTTAATATCGTCCATGATTTATCCAAGCCATTGGACATCTTATTTTGGAATCGCCAAGCCTGATACCGAGCCATACAAGCTTGTTGTCGAATATGCAAAGCTTGAAAAGAGAAAATTAGATGAATTAAAAACACCGCCAATTTCTCGCCCTTGGCTACAAGACTTTACGGCATCATGGCTTGGCAGCGGGAATTACCTGATTTACGGAAAGAAAGAAGTCGAAGACCAAATCCGGGCACTCAATGATCAGGGAATTAATGAATATCTATTATGGAACGCAAGTAACAGATATACGCCCAAAGTTGATTACACTCCTTAACTAAGTGTAAATAAAAACGGAGAGTATGAATAAAATGAAAGGTTCTGTTAAAGCTGAATGTTGATTTTTAAATCCTGTTGATTG
>NZ_JBALQL010000019.1:50291-80606 GCF_036964885.1 Bacillus sp. JJ1122
TCAGTGTCCTGCGGGCTCAGCGCAAGCCCCACGGAAAGCGAAGCGCCTGGAACGTAAATCAACAGCCTTGTTAATAGAGCCAAATGAAAAAGGCCTTAAATGAGTTTCTCATTTAAGGCCTTTTCTTATCATTAGATTATTGTAATATGGATAATGTATAATAAAACCAGGGTAACGAGTTACTTTTTGCCGCCGCCAACGTTTTTCCAGCCTGTTTGCATCCGGGCTGACTGGTCGACAAATTCAGACCTGTTTTTTCCTCCGAAAAATCTTGTGCCAATTCCATTGGTAATAACACCAATTGTTGCGGTAATTCCCACTACAAGCACAGTAACGATCGTTAAGTCCATTATGTAATCGCCCATGATAAACCTCCACCTTTTTTTACACAGATCATTTTCATGAAATGTGAATATATGATTCATGATCCCCACTCATCTTTATTTTAAAAGAATTGTTGGTGTATTAAAAGAACTTTATCAAGAAAAAATATTAGTACTATCTTGATCATGATTATATAAGAAAAGCTGGGTGCTTATCAGGATGAAAAAAATCGAAAAGGAGATAAGCCATGCACTGGTATGAAAAATTAAATCAATATTTCCCAATTGAAGAAATGAAATCAAAAGAGCATATGGAAACACTTTTAAAGGAACGTCCGGAGATTTACCATAAAGATGAAGGTCCTGGACATGTATTGATGTATGTCGAAACAGACGACTTTGTCTTCATTGATTATCTATTTGTTTCTAAGGATACAAGAGGTCAGGGGCTAGGTCATAAGCTGATCGAAAAGCTTAAGGAAAAAGGCAAACCAATCATTCTTGAGGTAGAGCCAGTTAATTATGATGACACAGATACTGAAAAACGATTGCGCTTTTACAAACGGGAAGGATTCGAACATGCCCGTACGATTGGATACCGAAGACGTTCACTGGCAACAAAGCAGATCAATGAAATGGAAATTCTATATTGGGCACCTGATCACGCTCCTGAAGAGCTAGTGTACGAAGCAATGAAAAAGACTTACAATATGATTCACACATATAAAGATAAAAAGTTTTATGGAGAGTCATATCAGCCAGTCGATGAAGTATTGACACTGGAAGAAAAGCGCAATGATTTGTTGCAGGATATTTAGGTAAAGCTTTTATGGATTCTGGGTGTATTTTGTAAATTGTACTTTTTTCGAATTGAATCGAAAGATAAATTCAGGAAAGTGAAATGTAGCGTTTAAAAAAGACAGTATAATTAGACGCATCCATGTGTATCAAATATGGATGCGTTTTCATTTTAGGTTGTCCAATTGAGAATATAATTTTTTAAAAAATAATGTTTAGCTTCTATGGGAAAGGGTAAATATAAATAAATTAATTATAACCGACAAAATCAGCTAGAATAATACGAATATCTTTATAGATAGCAATATGAAGGGTGATGAAAAAAATATAAATTTAATGAAACTTTTTTCATTTAAGTTCGTTATATATATATAAGGCTAGAATCCTTACATAATTACCCGGAATATTTTTTTAAAAGGGATACCTTTTATTGAATCCTTGGTGTATAATATTCTATATGAATTATAAAATTATACTTATTATTATTTAAGAATTTTCTAGCTTAAATAACGCAAATATAAGTAAATCAAAGGGAGTGTGAATTACCAATGGTCACTTTATACACTTCACCAAGTTGTACCTCTTGCAGAAAAGCAAAATCATGGCTTGAAGAACATGAGATTCCATATTCGGAAAGAAACATTTTTTCAGAGCCTTTATCTATTGATGAAATAAAAGAAATTCTTCGAATGACTGAAGATGGGACGGATGAAATTATTTCGACTCGTTCAAAGACTTTCCAAAAGCTTGATGTGAATTTGGAAACGATGCCTCTTCAAGAATTGTTTGAACTTATTAAAGAAAATCCAGGATTGCTGCGCCGTCCAATCATCATTGATGAAAAGCGCCTGCAAGTTGGATATAATGAAGATGAAATACGCAGATTCCTTCCGAGGAAAGTACGTACTTTCCAGTTAAGAGAAGCCCAGCGACTAGTCAATTAATACAAAGTCTCCCTTTTGGGGGGCTTTTTTTGTTGCTTAGAAATGTGTAAATTATCAAATTGGGATTTTTTAAAATATTTTTTGTGTGTTGAGATCAAGAGTGATTTTCAGTGTGCATTCATAATACATTTTAAGTTAAATAGGTGCTTGAGAAGTGGTTGGATAAAGACAGATCAATCAAAGGGAGCAAGCTGTTAAATTGAAATCCAAGCATATTTCTGATAAAATGTAAAGAATACTTTAGTTTAATGAGATATTAGCCTTTTATAAAAATGGGTGTATATTTTGTTTCCAAATTGGCTTAATATAACATAAAATAAGAGTACAAGAACGTTATTTCTATTTACCTTCCCTTTATAAAAACAAGGTGATTTAGACTTATTTATTAAGGGTAAAAGATAAAGACCAACAGCTTTTTGGGGGTATTTAGTCCCTTCAAATCTTTGCCTGGAAGGGAGAGAAAGCGAATGGAAATCGAACGTATTAATGAAAATACGGTTAAGTTTTATATTTCATACATGGATATAGAGGAGCGTGGATTTGACCGGGAAGAAATCTGGTATAACCGCGATCGCAGTGAAGAACTTTTCTGGGAAATGATGGATGAAGTTCATGCAGAGGAAGAATTTGCGGTTGAAGGCCCTTTATGGATTCAGGTCCAAGCTCTTGAAAAAGGACTAGAAGTGCTAGTTACAAAAGCACAGCTATCTAAAGAAGGCCACAAATTTGAGCTTCCGCTTCCAAATGATAAGCTTAAGGATCTGCCTGTTGATGAACGAATCGAAGAATTATTGGATCATCAATTCAATTCAAAAGATATTGATGATGAGGATGTTGACTTTGAGGACGATCTTGAATTCATGCTTCATTTCAAAGATTTAGAAGACATCATAGCCCTGTCAAAAAGGCCGGGAATCGATAAAATAAAAACGAGCTTGTTTAGTCTTTCTGACAAGTATTATTTATACATTGAATTTCCTGAACAGGATTTTTCTGACGAAGAGGAAATTGATAATATGTTGAGTGTTCTTCTCGAATACGGTCTTGAATCGAATGTTACGATCCATCGCCTCGAGGAATATGGTAACAAGATTATCGGAGAAGATGTATTTAATGTGATAAGGAAGCATTTCAGTTAAACAGAAAGCCGATTTCAGAAATGAAATCGGTTTTTTTGATAAAATGGTACCATAATAAATCCTAGTGTTATTAACTTTCTAGAAAAATTACATAGGCAGATATCAACATAGATTTGACGCCTAAAAACATCCTGGAAATAAGCACGGAGCTCGAAAGCATTTCGGATGGAAGCCAAAGTTGCCATCGAAATAGCAGCTTACAGTCGTCATCCATGATTATAGTCGATTATACTTTCTTTGAATCCATTTCATTAATAGAACCGTATATATATCCAGAGTCTTCGCATATTGTCGGTAAGTGCACTAAGTTGCGGGGAAATCAAGAGAATACAGGTGAATACCATGAAGAACACAGTCCGTATTTTATTATTTATCACATTGCTTGCAGGAGTATATTATATTTTTTACGAAAAAATGGACGCGTCTTACTTAGGGTATATAAGTATTTTCATGACGCTCACAGTAATATTTATAAGCTTTGTCATTTTCCTTGAAAATCGCCATCCATCCCAAACATTAACCTGGCTGATTGTGCTTGGCGGCTTTCCGCTCGTAGGATTTATTTTTTATTTATTATTCGGCCGTAATTATCGGAAAGAAAAAATGTTCCGAAAAAAGTACTTTCTCGATAAACAAACATTCCTAAAAATTGAAGGAGAAGCGGAAAGGGCAAATGAAATGAGGATGCAGGAGATGGAAGAGGATCATCGAAGGTTATTCACGCTTGCACAGAAGCTTGGGAACAGCCCAATTTCGTTTTCTACCTCTACCAAAGTGCTGACCAATGGTGACGAAACCTTCAGTTCTATCCTTGAACATTTAAAAAAGGCTACCCACCATATTCATATGGAATATTACATTGTCCGTCATGACCAAATCGGTGAAGAAATAAAGGAAGTATTGATTGAGAAAGCCAAGCAAGGCGTAAATGTCCGCTTTCTATATGACTCTGTCGGTTCATGGCAGCTTTCAAAGAAATATGTGAAAGATTTGATTGATGCCGGAGTAGAAATGGTCGAATTCGGGCCAGTTCGGCTTCCGTTTTTAAATAGTAAATTCAATTTCAGGAACCATCGGAAAATCATTGTCATAGATGGGTCTATTGGTTTCGTTGGCGGACTGAATATCGGGGATGAATATCTCGGAAGGGACAAGGGGTTTGGATTTTGGCGGGACACACATATGATCGTGAGCGGAGAGGCTGTGCGCAGCCTGCAGCTCATCTTTTTACAGGACTGGTTTTATATGACAAACAATAGTCTGTTAACACCGGAATATCTATCGCCTACTCTTGAGAGGAATACCCACGGTGGAGTTCAATTGATTGCCGGTGGTCCTGATAATGAATGGAGTGTCATTAAAAACATTTTCTTCTCAATGATCTCATCTGCAGATAAATCCGTATGGATTGCATCCCCTTACTTTATTCCTGATGAAGACATTTTCTCAGCCATTAAGGTTGCCGCTCTCAGCGGGCTGGATGTCAGGCTGTTGGTTCCACAGCGGCCAGATAAAAGAATCGTTTTCTTTGCATCCAGATCATATTTTCCGGAATTGCTCGAGGCTGGCGTGAAGATTTATGAATACAATAAAGGTTTTATGCATAGTAAAATTGTCATTGTAGATGGCCAACTAGCTTCAATTGGCACCTCAAATATGGACATGAGAAGCTTCCATTTGAATTTCGAAGTCAATGCATTCCTCTATAAAACATCCAGTACCGAGAAGCTTGTGAAGGAATATGAAAACGATCTAGTGGATTCCAATGAAATCGAATTAGATGATTTTAATAAACGCCATATCGGCTACAGGCTGCTTGAATCTACATCTAGACTGTTGTCGCCAATGCTGTAGCAGATTCGGATAAATTCCGGGTCTGTTTTTTTTGCTGTTTTAGAAATGATTGCTTTTGAACAGAGACTTGCAGCCGCATTTTTTAAGAGAGCAAGTCTCTTTCCAAGGAAACGTCTGAACTAAATTCACATTAAAACTTATAATAACCCAGATGCCGGTTTTTTCTTTCGTTGGGAAAGTAACAAAGTTTACGAAAAGAGCCTTTTTCAAAAAAGAGGATTTTAAGTTGTTTTATCGAATGTAAAAGGAGAAAGGAGGCGCAATTAATGTGCTAGTAGCAAATAGAAAAAATGGAGCAAGGCTGTCCATGGGGGATCAATGGGACAAAAAGGAGTTAATCGCCTTAAGATCCAAGGAAAAATTCCATTGTCCAGAGTGCAAAGAGGAAGTTATATTAAAGCTTGGCAACAAAAAGATCTGGCATTTTTCTCATCACTCTGGCAGCAGTTGCGAACACCAGTATGAAAGAGAGTCCAACTATCATCTTGCAGGGAAGCTTCAGCTTTATAACTGGCTGAAAAAGCAGGGAATCAATGCAGAGCTTGAGAAATTTGATCCATCAGTAAGACAAAAACCCGACATTGCATTCGACTGGCAGGGGAAGAAGTACGTGATTGAATACCAGTGTTCTATTATTCCAGAAGAGAATTTCATCAAAAGAACAGCAAGGTATTTTGAAAATGGTTATATCCCAATCTGGATTGCTGCGGGCAATCTTGTTAAGCGAACTGGAACAAAAGCAGTGTCCATAAACAATTTCCTTTATTTATTCATCCGGTGTCCTCGCCAAAACTGGAATATCCCTGCTTATTGTCCGTTATCAGGCCAATTCATTGACCTGAATGGTGCCATCCCTATTTCCTCACGAAAGACAATCACCCAGCTTGAAATACATTCTATCGATAAAGTTTCAGTAAATCATCTGATAAGCCCTATTAGTAAAAGCTATCCCTTTATTGATTCCTGGCAATCTGAACTGCAAAAATTCAAGTCGCGTTATCTAATGTATCCCGGTTCCTATCAAAATCATTTTCTCCAGGAACTATACCGCAACCATCTTAATCTCCTGAGTCTCCCTTCTGAAATTGGGCTTCCTGTTTTTTCAGCTCCTTATATTGAAACCCCGGCACTAATCTGGCAGACTTATCTCTACCTTGATATATTTCGGTATTTAAAAAAAGGCGATCTTATTAGCTTGGCGAAGGTTAACAATGCTTTTAACAACCGCTTGAAACGCGGGCAAATTAAGTGGAGGAGCCTTCCAGTGGCCGGAAAAGGTAATTATTCTCGGGTGCTTTCTGAATATATACAGCTCCTTACTAAAATTTCAGTTTTAACCCAAATAAGTGATTCTTTATACAAGCTAAATAGAGAGATGAAAATTTTCGATTCCATTGATCAGCAAACCGCGAACGAAGCCTATTTTTACAAAAGGTATGGAAATAGTATTGAAGCTCCTTTTTTACAGCAGGCTGTGTTAAAGGGCAATGATTGTTTTTAGAAATTCTGTTTATTTGAAGGGAAGGAGCGAGAAACTTACAAAGTGTTTATCACATTTTCTTCGTGCTTGGACCCATCCGAGGTTAAAAGAGCCATATAAAAATGTGTTTTTTAGGATTTTGGTTTCATGTAACATGAAAAGTTCGTCACCTGCGTAAAATAAGGAAGTTAAGAATTGGGTAAATAGAAATCAGAAAACTTTGTATCATATTTTCATTCTCAAGAAGGAAAAGAACAATCTTTAGCGAATTTATGATATTAGAAAAGTTTTTCGAATTCCGAAATGTTGTTAGGAGGATCTAAATGTCGAATGAATCTGCAGTAAAGAAATTGCCGCCAAGGAATGAAGTAGCCACTGAGGATACGTGGAGACTTGAGGATATTTTTGCAAATGACGAAGTGTGGGAAAAAGAGTTTAATGAAGTGAAAAGCCTGCTTCCAGGAGTTCAGGAATACCAGGGTAAATTAGCTGAAAGTGCGGACCAGCTTTACAATGCTCTACAATTGCAGGATAAGCTAATTGAAAGATTAGGAAGGTTGTATACATATGCACATATGCGATATGACCAGGATACTACGAACTCTTTTTACCAGGGTTTTGATGACCGGATCAAGAACTTATACTCACAGGCAGGAAGTGCGCTGGCTTTCATTGTTCCTGAAATCCTGGCTGTAGACGAACAAAAAATTAAAAGCTTCCTTGCTGAAAAAGAGGAATTGAAACTTTATGAGCATGCTTTAGAGGAAATCAACCTTCAGCGTCCGCACGTATTATCTGCTGAACAAGAAGCACTGCTTGCTGAAGCATCAGAAGTAATGAGCTCACCATCTAATACTTTCGGAATGCTTAATAATGCTGATCTTGAGTTCCCTTCCATTAAGGATGAGAATGGGGAAGAAGTAGAAATCACTCACGGCCGCTATATCCGTTTCCTCGAAAGTGAGGACCGCAGGGTTCGTGAGGATGCATTCAAGGCAGTATATAAGACATACGGAAGCTTCAAAAATACTTTTGCAAGCACGTTAAGCGGCAATATTAAGAAGGACAACTTTAATGCTAGGGTTCGTAAGTATGATTCTGCAAGGCATGCTGCACTTGCTGCAAATAATATTCCTGAAAGTGTTTATGAAAACCTTGTAAACACTGTAAATGACAATCTGCATCTGTTGCACCGATATGTAAAGCTACGCCGCAAGGTTCTTGGTCTGGAGAAGCTTCATATGTACGATCTTTTCACCCCGCTTGTCAAGAACGTGAAGATGGAAATTCCATATGCAGAAGCAAAGGATTACGTGTTAAAGGGATTGGCTCCTCTAGGTGAAGAATATAATAATGTCCTGAAAGAAGGATTCGAAAATCGCTGGGTTGATGTGTATGAAAACAAGGGAAAGCGCAGCGGAGCATATTCATCGGGTGCTTATGGAACAAATCCGTATATCCTTATGAACTGGCAAGATAATGTAAATAATCTATTCACGTTAGCACATGAATTTGGCCATTCAGTCCATAGCTATTACACAAGGAAGACGCAGCCATATCCATACGGCAGCTACTCCATCTTTGTTGCCGAGGTAGCGTCTACGTGCAATGAAGCTTTGCTTAACGACTATATGCTCAAAACAATCGATGATGAGCAGAAACGTCTGTACTTGCTGAATCATTACCTTGAAGGCTTCAGAGGGACTGTGTTCAGACAGACAATGTTTGCCGAATTTGAGCATATGATTCACAAGAAGGCACAGAACAACGAAGCATTGACTGCTGACTCCCTGACAAAGGATTACTATGAGCTAAATAAGAAGTACTTTGGAGATGAGGACATTGAGATTGATGAAGAAATCGGTCTTGAATGGTCAAGGATTCCGCACTTCTATTACAACTATTACGTTTATCAATACGCTACAGGTTTCAGTGCTGCCACCGCTTTAAGCAAACAGATCCTTGAAGAAGGGCAGCCGGCAGTTGAACGCTATATCGATTTCTTAAAGGCAGGAAGCTCTGATTACCCAATCGAAGTTCTGAAAAAGGCTGGTGTCGATATGACTAGCTCAAAGCCAATAGAAGAAGCACTAAAAGTGTTTGAAGAAAAATTAAATGAAATGGAAAAAATGCTTTCCTAAAATAACAAAACCGGCCGTAGCAATACAGCCGGTTTTGTTTCAGCTAAAATCCCTTAAAACTTTTACGATTATTCAAATACAGCAGTAATATAAATAATGAGAAAAAGAGGAGGGGAGAAGTGAAATACAAAGGGATGATATGCATCAGGCCTCCAATATGGAGGATAAAAGAAAAAAGAATGAAAAATGTGATAAGAGAAAATACGAATTTATCCATAATACTTTCCTCCGAAAGATCAGCTGTTTGTTAATATGTATGCCATTTTCAAGTGAATCATGAATCGTATTTGACAATATTGTGAAATAACACACAAGTTTCTTGAGATAGGGAAAGGGGTATGGTATATTAATATCGTGAAGTTGATCACAAGCAAACATTTACCCCTTTGTTTGACCGTGAAAAATTTCTCCCATCCCCTTTGTTCGTATAATATAGAGAAAGGCCTTGCAGTTGGAGAGCTGCAAGGCCTTTTTCCGGTTGTATGGCTTGAAGGATTGAATTAAAAAGCATTCAGCTGCCTACATAAAAATAACCGTGCAGTCTAATGCACGGTTAACCTTCCTGCTCCTGGTATCTCCAAAACATTCCGTATTTAGCTGGGATTTGTTCGACTTTCTGCTTGAGCAGAAGCTTTTTCATTTCCTTCTCCGCTTGGGCTACTGTCAGATCGTAAACAACAGCTACTTCCTTTGAGGCCACCATTTTGTATTGCTTTAAAAAAGTTTCAAGTGATGGAGGCTGAGCTGGTTCTGGCTTTTCAGACAGCATTTCCTCTAAAATCTGGACGTATACCTCATACGGATATAGCCCGGTAATTTTAATGCCTTCCTCTTCAATATTCGAATTGAAAAAGACAAGAGTAGGGATTTCCTGAACATCCATTTCATTCGTTATCTTTAAATCACATTGAAATGCCTTTGCGGCAGTCTCTGAATGGATATCAGTCACGAACTCTTCCACGTCAAGACCAACATTGCGTGCGCAGTTCTTCAACACGTCAAAATTGGAGACATTTTGTTTTTCTAAAAATAATACTTCCTGAAGCTTACGCAAAAATCCAATGCCCTTCTTCTTTCCTTGAAGCTCAGCTGACTTAATGGCGATTGATGCTAAGTATGGGGATGATACTGGATTCTCAAACCACAAGTTCCCGTCACAGCTCATTCCTGTTCTGCTTGCTGTTTTTTCCCAGAGCTCTGCAATTGTTTCGTAACGTTTCTTCCTGCCCATGTTCAGAGTGGCAAGCCTGCCGCTCAAAATATGACGGATGGAAAAATACTTTCCGTATTCAATTTGCAGCTTTTTGATGATTGGTTCAAGAGCCCAGCATTCAGGGCAAAGAGGATCAACGAACATATATATTTCGAGTGGCTTCTTATCCAATCCAGAGCAAAACTCTGAGGGATCATAGCTCAATAGATTCTCTCTGTTGAGTTTCATGTGCTTTCACCGGTCTCGTCATCTGGTGTATTGATCATGTGCTGGGCAGTAAGGTATAGGCGTGCGTAAAAATCCTCCCTGACTGTCCCCTCAAGCCCCACTTCATCCATCGCTTCGTTCATGCACGCAAGCCAGGCGTTTGCCCGTTTAGGTGTTACTTCAAAAGGCAGGTGCCTAGCGCGGAGCATTGGGTGGCCATGCTCGCTTGTATATAAAGGCGGCCCCCCTAAATATTGTGTCAAAAACTGCTTCTGCTTGCGTGCAGTTTCAGAAAGATCATCAGGGAATATAGGAGCAAGATCAGGATGCATTCCTACCCGGTGGTAAAAAGTGTCGACCAGCCGGTGAAGTGTTCCTTCGCCAATGGCTTCGAATGGTAAGGTCTTATTCTCAACCATATTGATAACTCCTTTAAAATAGATTTTGGAAATTTCATTCAGCTTCCATAGTTATGCTATTTATTGTAGCAATGCTATATTTATATCTCAAACAAATAGCCTTGTAATCAGTTTTTTTTACAGTGTATCCGCTTTACTAATGTACACAAAAAGGCCGTCTGTTACCACTGACAGACGGCCGAATGCGATGGGAATATCATCCATAGTAAGTGCTGGTTATTTTTTTCACGTAATTTTGAGTTTCTTTAAAAGGGGGAATGCCGCCATATTTATCGACATTTCCAGGGCCTGCATTATATGCGGCAAGAGCAAGCTCTACGTTATTGTCGTACTTGTCCATCATTTGGCGCAAGTATTTACTGCCAGCAAGAATATTTTCCGCTGGGTCAAAGATATTTTTTACCCCCAGGCTTCTGGCAGTTCCCGGCATCAGCTGCATTAACCCTGATGCACCTGCTGTGCTGATGGCATTCGGGTTGAAATTCGATTCCTTTTGTATCACAGACTTGATCAGCTTGGCAGGAAGATTGAACGCAGCCGCAGCTTGATCAACTATTTCATCAAAATTATCATTCTTCCCAGACAGTTTGGTTAGCTGAATAGGCGGAAGCATTTGCCCGATACTTACTTTATTCATACCAAAGGAGTTGACTGCAGTTTCCGTACTGCCGAATAAATCTTCTAAACGAGCTGCCGTTGCGCCTAGGGCATCATTTTCTTCTGTAAGAAGCCCAGTCAGCATTTCCTGGAACAGAGTGTTGCCGGATGGGGCAGTAGTGCTGCTGAAGTTCTGTAGTGCTTGTAATTCAAGCGTGACTTTTAACTGGTCAACGTTCATGATCAATTCTCCTGCCTGGTTTTACTCTTTTAAAAGATTGTATATTAATAAAACTTATTATAATTGATGATTACCTACTAGCTCCAAGGCTTAGCCACTTGGGTTATAAGCCTTCCCGCTTTCGGTTGTAAAACCTTTTAATTTTATTATCGGTCGTTCTCACAGGGATGTTAAGTTCATCAAGCAATTCTGAGAAAATCTTAAAGCCTTCACTTTCATCCGTTACTTCATATTCTAGCTCATAATCCTCTGTATTTAAATAGTAACTATGGTCTAGTACAAGCAGTCCGCCCTTGTAATCAAATTCTGCACGGTCGGTGGTCAATGAGCCGAAGTACTCCAGGGAATCTGCATCGTCAATTATATTGGTAATTGCGTCCTGCACTTCACCTTCAAGAATTTTTCCTGTTTTTAATATATATTCAGCCTGCGCTGGTTCAAGAAATTGATTGGTCTCAAGCAATCCTTGTTCAGCAGGCTGTTTCAACGTCATTTCAAATTGAGTATCTTTTTCTCTGATCCTTAATGCAGAGCCTTTGGCTTTCAATGAAAAGGATGGGGTATCGAAATAATGGTTAACCTGCTTTTTAAATTTTGTCAGATCTATGTTGAAGTGCTTTATTAGCCGAAGGAATTCGTCATTCGTCAGCATATTTTTAAATTCTATTTCAATATTCTGGCTCACTTTGTCCCGCCCTTTCGAAATTTATTGTTCTTATTATCTCGTTTATCAGCTTTCGCTTCAATCCTTAGTAGAAATTGCCTCTATATGATAAAATAAAAAAGATTATGGAGGTTGAAAAAATGAGCGAAAGAATTATGATTACCAATGCAATTATTGAAAATAATGAGCTGATGCTCAGCACTGATTCAAAAGCAAAAATTGCTGATTTAACAGCAACAGGGCAAATGCTAGTTGACTCTGATCAATTATCTTTTATTTATATCGTTGAAAAGGATGAAGGATATCAATATATCTCAATTCCATATGAAACCTGGAATGTGATCCATGAAGGCCTTGTCAGCGGGATGAAAGCTAATCTTGCCGCAAGCGGCCATAAGCTTAAATTACAAGGATTCAGCGAGGAAATGGAATATTTAATCTCGAATATTAAAGGGAATAGCAATTATGGAGAGGAAATGGTCGCGAAAGTGGAACAGGTTTTTGCCGCACCCTCCGCTTAGGCTTTCGTGAATAGAACCGGATGAGGTGACTGATGTGAAACACTGGGATCAATTTTTAGAGCCATATAAACACGCTGTTGAAGAATTGAAAATTAAGTTAAAAGGCATAAGAAGCCAATATGAATTGCAATCCGACCATTCCCCGATTGAATTTGTCACAGGAAGGGTAAAGCCTATTGCAAGTATCCTCGATAAAGCCAACCAAAAAAGAATTTCATTAGAAAAGCTTGAAACGGAAATGCAGGATATTGCTGGTCTGAGAATTATGTGCCAATTCGTTGATGACATTAAAACGGTAGTTGAACTCTTAAGGATCAGGAATGACTTTGAAATTGTCGAGGAGCGGGATTACATATCTCATAAAAAAGCAAGCGGCTACCGTTCCTACCATGTGGTGATCCGATATCCGGTACAGACAATCAGAGGAGAAAGAAAAATTCTTGCAGAAATCCAAATTCGCACACTTGCGATGAATTTCTGGGCAACTGTTGAGCATTCCTTGAACTATAAGTACAAAGGACTTTTTCCCGAAGATATTAAAATCAGGCTGCAACGCGCCGCAGAAGCAGCGTTCCGCCTTGATGAAGAAATGTCAACGATCAGGGGAGAAATCCAGGAAGCACAGGCTTTCTTTACAAGGAAAAAAGAAATTCAGCAGGATGGGAAGAAATAGATTAAAACCGATATGCGGGGGTGTTTGGACTTATGAAATTTGCGATTACTTCAAAAGGGGATTCCCGGTCAAATACATTGATGCATAAAATGAGGACCTATCTTTTAGACTTTGATCTTATTTATGATGAAGACCAGCCAGATATTTGCATCTCGGTTGGAGGCGACGGCACACTATTGTACGCGTTCCATCGTTACAGCAGCAGACTGGATAAAACAGCTTTTATCGGAGTACATACAGGGCATCTAGGTTTTTATGCTGACTGGGTTCCTGAAGAAATAGAGAAATTGGTGATCGCGGTAGCGAAAACTCCTTACCAGGTGATCGAATATCCCTTGCTTGAGGTAATCATCAGGTACCAGCATGGCGGCAGGGAAACTAGATATCTGGCGCTGAATGAATCAACAGTTAAATCCGTGGAAGGTACACTGGTCATGGATGTTGAGATCAGGGGACAGCACTTTGAACGCTTTCGAGGCGATGGGCTTTGCGTATCAACACCATCCGGTAGTACTGCATACAACAAAGCATTAGGCGGGGCAATTCTGCATCCCTCACTGCGCGCGATTCAGGTTGCCGAGATGGCTTCCATCAATAACAGGGTATTCAGGACTGTAGGATCTCCATTAATCTTGCCAGACCATCATACATGCACACTTAAACCAGTTAACAGACCAGATTTCCAGGTGACAGTAGACCATTTGACGCTCCTTCACAAGGATGTAAAATCAATCCAGTTCCGAGTGGCAGATGAAAAAATCCGCTTTGCAAGATTCAGACCTTTTCCATTTTGGAAGCGTGTCAGCGATTCGTTTATATCTGACAGCAATTAGATGTAATGAAGCAAAATGAATATAAATGGAGAATGGAGCAGCCGATATGGCGAATAACTTCAGCCTTGAATGGACAGCAGAAGCTCCAGACCAAGGTAAATTGCTAAAGGAATTTCTTAAAGAAAAGGAAGTTTCAAGGGCGGCACTTACAGATATTAAGTTCAAAGGCGGGTTTATATCGGTAAACGCCCAAGAGGTGAATGTCAGGTATAAGCTTAATTGCGATGATGTTGTCCGAGTATTTTTTCCTGTCGAGGTTCCTTCAATTGGACTGAAGGGAGAAGATTTCCCGCTTTCCATTGTCTACGAGGATGAATTTATCCTGATTGTAAATAAACCGGCAGAAATGAATACAATTCCATCCAGAGAACATCCAGCCGGCAGCCTTGCAAATGCACTCATTGGTTATTATGAGAAGAACGGAATCGCCGCAACCACCCACATTGTCACAAGGCTCGACAGGGATACATCTGGCCTAGTTTTGATTGCTAAGCACAGCCATATTCATCATTTGTTCAGTAAGCAGCAGCGGGCAGGCGATGTAAAACGTACCTATGAAGCATTTGCCGAAGGCAGGGTCGTTCTGGATGAAGGGCGGATTGAAAAGCCGATTGCCAGAAAAAGTGACAGCATCATTGAACGTGAAGTTCATCCGGATGGGCAATATGCCTGTACTTTATATGAAGTCCTTCATAGGTATGATGAATTCACTCATATCCGTCTTCGGCTCTTGACGGGACGAACCCATCAAATCAGGGTCCATATGGCACATATAGGTCATCCCCTCCTTGGTGACAGTCTTTATGGAGGAAAAAGAAATTTGATCGAAAGACAAGCACTCCACTGCAGGGAAATTAAATTTTTACATCCCATTTTACAGAAAGAAATGCATTTAACGTCAAATCTTCCTGTTGATATGAAAAAAATGCTCTAAAAGGCAAACCGCAATATGGTTTGTCTTTTTTATGTAATTAATCCCATGTTTTTCACAGATATTTCATTCTATATTTCCCCTGGAATTTCAAATGATATAGAAGTAGTAAATGAAATCTCAGGGAGGAAAAATCAATTGAACATCTATAAACATGGAAAATTAATTGCTGTATCGGCCATAATGCTTTTAGGTCTGTCTGCATGTAATAACAATAATGATGAAGCACTGGATTTAAGAGACAACAAAATGACTACCATGAATAACAATGGTACAGGTTACTGGGACAATGATACGAAAAGTTTGAGAGGGCAGAACGGCAGGAGGGAGACGAGCGCTGTTAGAAAGCCAAATCAAAACGGTGGGAATGGTACAAGCGAAATATTGCAGATGCCGAATGGGTATTTAACAGTAGACCCGAATTCATACAGCACAGGAATACCTAGCACAAGGTACCCGCATACAGAAATGAACAGACAGGGAAGGATGACTTACGAAGACGGGCAACACCAACTTGCGAATCAACCATTATCACAGGACCAGTCGTTATTGCAGCCGCCTACTGGAACTCGACAAGCACCTGATTTAGGAATAACGCCGAATCCTGATCAAGGTCCATTGCAAGCACCAAACGAAGGAACTGCGCCAACTGAGCAAGGGGCAGCACCAACTCCAAACCAGGAGGCAGCGCCACAGCAGAAAGCAGCTCCAACACCAAGTGGAACAGAAATCAGTGCATTTGAGTCGAGAGTTATTGATTTAACAAATGAGCAGCGCAGGAAAAATGGCCTGCAAAATCTTCAGCCAGACACTGCATTAAGTAATGTTGCTCAGAAAAAGTCGGATGATATGCAGGCGAAAAATTATTTTTCGCACACTAGTCCTACTTATGGGTCGCCTTTCGATATGATGAGGGATTTCGGTGTATCATACAGCTCTGCAGGTGAAAACATTGCTATGGGTCAGCCAAGTGCTGAAGAAGTGGTCAACGCTTGGATGAACAGTGAGGGTCACAGGAAAAATATTCTAAGCCCAAATTTCACCCACATTGGTGTTGGTCACACAGGAAATGGGAATTACTGGACGCAGATGTTCATCGGAAAAAAATAAGCATAAAGAAGAAAAGCTAACCATTTCTTTTCATGGTTAGCTTTTTTACATTATGGGTATTTATTCTACCTCACGAAATTTTTCTGCTGCAAAAGGCATGGAAGAAGGAACCGAAACAATTGCCATCTCTGGGTATCTTAATGCGGTAAGGAGTCCGCCGAAAACGGCCCCTGTATCAATGTTAAACGTATTATTGATAATTCTTGGCTGCTTGACTGGAGTATGACCATAGACAACAGTCGCTTTCCCTTGATATTTTTTTGCCCAGTCGCGCCTGACAGGGGTACCATCGGGATTCGTTTGGCCAGTGATATCCCCGTAGAGGACAAAGGTCTTAACCTTCGAATTATTTTTGCCAATATAATCTTCCCGAATACCGGCATGTGCGATCACCAAACGGCCTTCATCGAGAACATGATATAAAGGTGAGGAATCATATAATTCAAGAAACATCTTGCGAAAAGAACTTTGTTCTTTTTCACTCAAAGACGTAAATTCAGCTACAGTAGTTTCGAGACCGTGAGTTATCTGTACTATATTCCCAAGCAAGAACCGATACAGCTTGTTGCAATGGTTTCCAGGCACATAATAAGCAAGGCTGTGCTGAATAACCAGCTTCCAGACAATCTCGGAGACCTTCAAGGATTCCGGTCCTCTGTCTGTCAAATCTCCAACAAAAGCAAGCTTCCGTCCTTCTGGGTGAATGGGTATTCCCGAATTCCAGCCATAACCCAATTCCCTTGTGAGATGTTCAAACTCAGGATAACAGCCGTGTATATCCCCAACAATATCCAGTTTCATTAGCCAGCTCCTCTCGCGATATTTTATCCTTATTGTTTCCGTAGACTCGCAAAAAGAATAGTACTTTTTACAATTGAGTTTTACAAGGTGAGTTCTTATTCTGACAAAAATATTGCAAGCTGTAAGATTACTGCTTATTAAAGGGAATGTTAAAGTGAGAACAATTAAGTAAAATACTTTTTTATTTAAATCCGAATTAGTGTTCGGCACTTTTCAAAAGAATCCATGGATCAAAAAAATAGTGATGATTGATACAAAGCAAAATAGTTTAGAGAAGAGGCTTATAAAAGACAAAGAAATCGAGAAATGCTAGTATAATGAAATGTACTGAATAAGAAAGGGGGTAAGGTGGATGGCTGAGGAACGACAAGAATCAGCATCAAAGCAGCAAATTAACACTGAACTGCTGATGGAAGCACTTTACTCTGAAAAAATTGATGATTTCCGAGATGAATTTCTGGAGCTGCACCCTTATGATCAGGCTGCATTCTTTGGTGAATTGGATGATGATACCCGCACGAAGGTTTATCATTTCCTTTCACCTGAAGAGATGGCTGAGCTCTTTGAGAACTTAGAAGCAGATGACGAAGATTTTAAAGACGTGCTGGCGCAAATGAATCCGAATTATGCCGCTGACATGCTATCAAATATGTATGCTGATGATGCAGTCGATGTCCTTAATGAGCTTGACAAGGATCAGGTGGCCAGCTATTTAACCATTATGGATGAGGACGCGGCACAGGAAATAAAAGATTTGCTTCATTACGAAGAGTACACAGCCGGCAGTATCATGACAACAGAATTCATTGCGATTTCTGCCAACCAGACGGTCAGGTCCGCTATGTATATTCTTAAAAACGAAGCTCCTCAAGCAGAAACGATTTATTACTTGTTTGTGATTGACGATGAGAAGCGGTTAGCAGGTGTCATTTCCCTGCGTGACCTAATCGTGGCCGATGACGATACAATGATTTCCGAAATTATGAATGAACGTGTAGTCTCCGTATCTGTGGGTGAGGACCAAGAGGAAGTCGCGCGCATGATGAGGGACTATAATTTCCTTGCTTTGCCGGTTGTAGATTTTCAAAATCACCTGCTAGGTATCATCACCGTCGATGATATCATCGATGTTATGGAAGAAGAAGCATCTGATGACTATTCCAAATTGGCCGGGATCGCCGATCTTGATACAATGGACCGGAATCCATTTTCTGCAGCCAAAAAGCGCTTGCCATGGCTGATCATCCTGCTGTTCCTGGGGATGTTCACAGCGAGCCTGATTGGAAGGTTTGAGGAGACGCTTAATAAGGTCTCAATCCTGGCGGTTTTTATACCGCTTATTGCGGGAATGGCAGGCAATACGGGTACCCAGGCACTAGCGGTTGCCGTGAGGGGGATTGCTACAGGTGACCTTGAGAAAGAAAGTAAGTGGCATATTATTGTCAGGGAAGCTGGCACCGGGTTGATCACTGGAGCAATATGCGGAATATTAGTAACCTTTGTCGTTTATTTCTGGCATGGAGAATTTTATCTCGGCGCTCTTGTCGGAATCTCGATCTTTATTACACTTATCATTGCCACACTGGCTGGTTCGTTGGTCCCTTTGCTTATGCATCGGCTGAAAATCGACCCTGCGGTAGCGTCAGGTCCATTCATTACGACTATAAATGATATCATAAGCATTTTGATTTATTTTGGAATCGCAACTGCTTTTATGAGTTATTTAACAAAATAAAGGAGGGATGTGGATGGAACAGCATGCTTCGATTACCTCTCTCGTAATCGTAATCATCGTTGCATTTATTACACCAATATTGCTTCACCGTTTGAAATTAAGCTTTATTCCTGTTGTCGTTGCTGAAATCATCATGGGGCTGATTATTGGTAAAAGCGGCTTTAATATTGTCCATGAGGATGCATGGCTTAGTACGCTGTCAACATTAGGCTTCCTATTTTTAATGTTCCTGAGCGGATTGGAAATTGATTTCACCGCGTTTTCTGGCGGAAAGAAAAATAAGGTAATGGACAATGGCAAGAAAGAACCAAATACGTTTGTCGTGTCAGCCGTTATCTTTGTCGGCATTTTCATTGCTTCATTAGGTCTATCTTATTTATTTGTTCTCGCTGGTTTCATTGAAAACGTCTTTTTAATGACATTGATTATCTCCACGATCTCACTTGGAGTTGTCGTGCCTACATTGAAGGATGCGCATTTAATGAAGACAAACATTGGCCAGATCATCTTGCTGATTGCAGTAATAGCTGACCTGGCAACCATGATTTTGCTTGCTGTCTTTGTCTCTATCTATGATGGCGGAGCTGGGAATACGTGGCTGCTGCTCATACTTTTTGCTGCTGGAGTTGCTCTATATTTCGTCGGGAAGGTCTTCAAGAACCGCACGTTCATTAACGCACTTTCCACAGGAACCACACAAATTGGAACCAGAGCCGTATTTGCTTTAATTATTCTACTCGTGGCAATCTCTGAAACGGTTGGTGCCGAAAATATCCTTGGTGCATTCCTAGCTGGAGTGCTTGTGTCATTGCTGGCTCCGGACCAGGAAATGGTGCACAAACTTGATTCCTTCGGCTATGGTTTCTTGATACCGATTTTCTTCGTAATGGTTGGGGTTGGCCTTGATATTTGGTCCATGTTGAGCGAAAAGAAGCTTCTTATGTTAATCCCACTACTGTTGTTAGCACTGTTTGTTTCAAAAATGCTGCCAGTTTATTTTTTGAAGAAATGGTATGATAACAAGACTGTACTGGCATCAGGATTCCTGCTGACATCCACTTTGTCATTGGTCATTGCAGCCGCAACGATCGGTGAGAGAATGAAAATGATCACACCTCAAATGAGCGGGACATTGATCCTTGTAGCAGTAATCTCAAGTGTATTGACTCCAATCATGTTTAAAAAACTTTTTCCGCAGGCAACTGGAGAGGAGAAAAAAGTCAAAGTTGCCTTCATCGGTGCAAACCAAATGACACTTCCTGTTTCCCGTGATTTAAAATCATCCTTGTATGAACCTGTCTTGTATCATATCAAACAGGAAAAAGCGGAAAAACAGTTTGCTGAAACTGTATTTGAAATTATTGAGATCGATAATTACGAAATTGAAACACTTGAGAAAAATAATGTTTATGATGCTGATATCGCCGTGATTTCGACAGGTGATGCAGACTTGAATGCAACGATAGCTGTCAGCGCTAAGGAAAAAGGGATCGACCGTGTCATCGCCAGGATTGAAAGCCCAGATCTGGCAGAGAAGGCCCAGGAAGAGGGAATCGAAGTTTTCTCTGTCCTGCGTTCTACAGAATCCCTGCTACGTGCGATGATTGAATCTCCTGGGGTCATGAGCATCCTGACGAACCAGGAAAATTCTCTGCATGAAATCCGCATGCTTAATGACCACTTTGATGGCATGAGTATAAGGCGCTTTCCGTTTACCGGCGATGTCATTTTTGTCCGGATACTGCGTGAGAATGAATCAATCGTACCTCATGGAGATACAGAATTAAGACTAAATGACCGATTGATTGTGACAGGATCAAAGGAATATGTGGATGAACTAAAAAGAGAGCTTGAGTTATGTTTTTGGTGCTAGAATTGCTAGCTCAAGGCTATCATCAAGAGAACTGGGCATAATTCTAACTGAGGTCGAAAAACCATAACCCGCTTTTTAGCGGGTTTTCCTTTTCAAATAAAAATATATAGTGTAATATTAGCACTAGGTACTAATAACTTGTATTAACAGGGGGATATTTTTATCATGACTCTTTCATTGAACGGTAAAACATATGTAGTTATGGGTGTAGCCAATAAACGCAGCATCGCATGGGGTATTGCTCAATCACTTCACAACGCTGGAGCAAATTTAATTTTCACCTATGCTGGGGAACGTCTTGAGAAAAGTGTTCGTGAACTTGCAGAATCTCTCGACAAAAATTATTTAGTTTTGCCATGTGACGTCACGAGCGATGAGGATGTTGCAAAGTGCTTCAGTGAAATTAAAGAGGCAACGGGTTCAATTTCTGGTGTTGCCCACTGTATCGCTTTTGCCAATAAGGAAGAACTGCAAGGGGACTATATGAATGTAACACGTGATGGTTTCTTGCTTGCACACAACATTAGTGCATATTCCCTTACAGCTGTGGCCAAGGAAGCAAAAGAATTAATGGCAGAAGGCGGGAGTATCGTGACGCTTACTTACCTAGGTGGAGAACGCGCGATCCCGAACTACAATGTTATGGGTGTTGCTAAGGCTTCACTTGATGCAAGTGTCCGTTATCTTGCAGCTGATTTAGGAAAGAACAATATCCGTGTGAATTCAATTTCTGCGGGCCCTATCCGTACACTATCAGCAAAAGGAGTCAGCGACTTTAATTCAATCTTAAACCAAATTGAAGAAAAAGCACCTTTGCGCAGAAATACAACTCCTGAGGAAGTTGGCGATACTGCACTATTCTTATTCAGCGATTTGTCACGCGGCATCACAGGTGAAAATATCCACGTTGACTCTGGATTCCATATTCTTTAATAACAGGATGATTCATAGAGGAACCTGCAGATTGCTGCAGGTTTTTTGTGATTTTTTTTATTGGAATACGTCGTTTAGGTGTTGTTTTACTAAAAATAATCAATTCTTTCAATAGAAAACTGGCTTTCAAGTGGATTTCTCCTGTGCGGCACTGATTGATTGCGATTAAGCACAGATAATGGGCAGATGCATAAATATAGGGAGAGGTAAGTTTTTGGAGGTGCCGCCTAAAATGAGAAAAAAACGCGATCGAAAGCCAATCCCAATGTTTTATATCAACCAGCCTGATATAAATATGCCTGAACCGAAAATGCAAAAAAGTTACTTATTAAAAGAAGATGATTCCGAAATCCAAAATGCAGGTATTGTAGAGATGGAAAATCCGACAATAGAAAATCAAAATGATATACCGCAAGAAATTACGTTAAGTGCAGATGCACAAAATGATGATATTACTGAAAATGAACCTCTTCAAGAAAATAATAAAGGGCAATTCAATGAATTAACTCTGGATGAAAAAATAAAACATCTAATGAGAGTTCCTGCATCGATTGCAAAAGTCAAATATGAGTTTATAACCAAAGAAACTTCGTACAAAGGATTTTTCTTAGCTATGAAAAACGGAGTACTGATGATACATTCCTTGAGTCCGAGGAAGAAGAGTGTGAGTATCCTTGAAGAAGATTTAATGGATATAAAAAGGGTTGGATTATAAAAAAAGGCTTACCATAAAGGTAAGCCGATTTCCTTCCTGTATTGAATTAAGATTCTCCTGGAAGGTTTGAAAGTGGCATTGCTGCTACTGGGTCTAAGCAAGTTACTGCACAGAAGCAATCTAGGTCGACTGTTAAACAGATTCCAGTTCTGAAAAATTCGTTTCTTGCTCCACCAGTCTGAATTTGATCGCATGGATTATCGAATCCTTCTCCTTCGTCGCCACGTGTAACAAGCAACTCGATCTTCGCGCAGCAGTTGTCATCTACAGATGTTACACGGAAGAAAAATGATCTGAAGCAATCAAGTCTTTGTGGTCCCCCGCCGTTAGGCCTGATCCGGGCTCCGAATCCTTCGAATGGTACGCAATCACCGCAGTATAGAATTAGAGGAATAGTATCTAAACCGTTTGTTGGCGATTGAGCACCTGCCAATAACTCTCTAATGGATTTATTGCAGCTGACATCACACTCGTTGTCAACATCTACTTCATCCTGAGCATCTGCTACCGCTCTTAGTACTTCACATACGCAGCTGTCGCTTACATGGTTTTTACCTTTGCAACCCATAACAAGTTCATCTCCTTTTAGTTGATATGACCTATTGTCCTTAATAGAATATGAAACGCCCGTCTAATGGTGTGGGTGTTTGTCTATTTTAAGTACAAAAAATGATGACATGAGCGTACAGGCTTGTGCCTATACATAGGCATTTGCAGTGCATATGCTGAAATGATTCTATAGCATTAGGTGGTGAGAAAGCATGGACAGTTGGCTCGATTTATGCCTTTTGGTCTTTGCCAGCTTTCGATTGACCAGGCTGGTTGTCTACGATACAATCACTGAATTTCTCAGAGCTCCTTTTCATGACACTGTAGTTGAACAACTGGAAAATGGAGAAACGGAAACATATATAGAAATAAAAGGATCTGGAATAAAATACTGGATTGGGGAGTTACTGAGCTGCCACTGGTGTACGGGATTCTGGTGTACGGCAATCATTTATGCCGCTTACGAATTTTATCCTCACTTAACGATGCCCCTAATCTCAATCCTAGCCATAGCCGGAATAGCATCCATTATCCAGCAATGGCTTGTTAAAGATGAGTAAATTGGTGAGTCCGTCCAGAACATTTAAGGACAAATTTCATAAAATGAAATATGGACTCTTTCAACAAAGGGGTTGTAAAGATGAATAAAAAACGGAAAAGTACAGATAGCCAGCCAGTTGCAAATAATAACGATACTAACCGTACCGTGAATAATCGCCGTCGCAAGAAAGGCGGCTGCGGGTGCGGAAAGAGGAGAAATCAAGCATAAGTTGAAATAGAGTCTGCCATCAATTGGCAGGCTTTTTTTTGACGATGATAACTTCTGATCCGACAAGATAGATCAATAAAGCGTGTTTTCAATCCACAGACATATTTGGTCTTTCACACACCTCATTTTCAATCCACAGACATATTTGGTCGTTTATACACCTCATGATAATCATTTACATTACATGGAAATAATCCCCTCAACAAAAATTTCATAAATTTTCATTTGAACGCGGAAAATAATTTTAACCAATAAGATGCTGTATAGGAAGGGATCAAAATGAAAATATATCAGGCAGGAAAAGCTATCATAGTATACATGTTGCTTGCGAGCATCACTGCTGGGTGTTCCCTCGGGGATACTTCTCACAAAAGCAGGACATCGATGATCCAATCAGTAAATCCAGATGCAGAAGCGACGAATGATCTGGATGAGAAGAATGAAAAGCTCGCTGAAAGGGTTAAAAAGGATATCCAATCACTTGATGAGATTTATGATGTTGCCGTCATCAAAGGGAAAGAGGATACATTGGTTGCATACAAGGTCAAGCACATGAAACGTTTTGGCATGAAACGCATCGAAAAAGCAATCAATAAAAAGCTGGAAGAAAACTATCCAGATGAAGACTTCATTGTTTCAAGCGACTTCAAAATTTTCATTGAAGCGGTTGAATTGAGTGAGAAGATGAAGGATCCGTCATATCCAGACGAAAAGGCAGAAAAACAGCTGCAACGGATTATATCATTGAAAAAAGAAATGACTTAAGGAAGGATGGGCTAGATGGGGGATAAAAAAAAGCAAAAGCTGACACCTCAGCAGCAACAATACCAGCAGCTTGAACAAAAGCACGAACTAAAGCGGCCTGTCGTGAAAAACTGTATTAAAGCTTTTTTTGTCGGGGGTACAATCTGCTTGATTGGCCAAGCTGTCACCTATTTTTATATTTATTTCTTTAACTTTACTGAACAAACAGCAGGGAACCCAACTGTCGCCACGATGATTTTCTTTTCAATGATTCTGACAGGACTGGGTGTATATGATCATATCGGTCAATTTGCTGGAGCAGGCAGTGCTGTTCCAGTAACAGGATTTGGGAACTCAGTCATTTCTGCCGCGATCGAACATCGGACAGAGGGATTTGTCCTTGGTGTTGGAGGAAATATGTTCAAACTGGCAGGAACAGTTATCCTCTTTGGAGTTTTTTCTGCATTTATTGTCGCGCTTGTGAAAACGCTGCTGACGATGATGGGGGTGTTGTAAATGTTGATTGGAAGGCAATCATGGCAGTTTGCTAATCGGCCTGTCATCGAATCATGGGCCGCTTCGGGAGGCCCTTTTGAAGCAGAAGGAAAGCTTGCAGCTGATTTTGATATTCTGCATGATGACCTATGGATGGGACAGGACTCTTATGAAAAGGCACATAGGCATTTGCTTGAAGAAGCAATCAATGCAGCCCTTCAGAAAGCGAATTTAACCAAAGAAGATCTGCATTTCATGCTTGCTGGCGATTTAATTAATCAGATCACTCCGTCAAGTTTTGCTGCCAGGACGATGCAAATACCGTATTTCGGACTTTTTGGAGCTTGCTCTACCTCTATGGAGGGTTTGGCACTTGCTTCGTTTATCGTAAATTACCAGGGAGCAAAAAAGACGATTACTGGTGCATCCAGCCACAATTCAGCAGTCGAGAAGCAATTCCGTTACCCAACCGAATATGGAGGTCAAAAGCCTCCAACTGCTCAATGGACGGTAACCGGTGCGGGTGCTGCTGTTTTGACAGACAATCCAGATAAAAATGGCAAACTTGTAACAACTTCTGCGACGATTGGAAAGGTCGTTGATATGGGACTTAGCGATCCCTTTAATATGGGTGGGGCAATGGCCCCGGCCGCAGCAGATACACTCATCAATCATTTCAAGGACCTCAATCTTGAACCAAGTCATTACGATTTAATTGTCACTGGAGACCTGGGACGCATCGGTCAGGAAACGACTTTTGAGTTATTGCAGCAAGCTGGATTAAACATAGCAAGAGAACAATTCCAGGATTGCGGCCTGTTGATCTATAACGACGATCAGCCAGTCCAATCCGGAGGCAGCGGTGCTGGCTGTTCAGCTTCTGTCTTGTATGGTCACTTGCTGAATCAGATGCAAAAGGGTGTTTACAGAAAAATCCTTGTTTGTGCGACAGGAGCTTTATTATCGCCATTATCCTTTCAGCAAAAGGAAAGTATTCCGTGTATTGCCCATGCAGTGTCAATCGAAATGAATTAGAAAAGGAGGAATCGCCTTGCTAGCAATGTTTTTCTGGGCATTTGTTATTGGAGGACTTATTTGTGTTTTTGGCCAGCTGTTGTTTGATGTTGCTAAACTGACTCCTGGGCATACAATGAGTCTGTTAGTCGTCATCGGAGCGGTAATGGACGGGTTCGGCTTGTACGAACCATTGATTGATTTCGCAGGAGCAGGGGCTACCAT
Source organism: Bacillus sp. JJ1122 (assembly GCF_036964885.1). Classification (NCBI taxonomy): domain Bacteria; kingdom Bacillati; phylum Bacillota; class Bacilli; order Caryophanales; family Bacillaceae; genus Bacillus; species Bacillus sp. JJ1122. The sequence continues at coordinate 76,233 of NZ_JBALQL010000019.1, forward strand.
TCCAATCACAAGCTTTGGAAATGCGCTCGTACATGGAGCACTTCAAGAAGCGGAGCAGCATGGCTTGGTTGGTGTATTGACTGGCATGTTTGAAATAACCAGCTCTGGAATATCTGCAGCCGTCATATTTGGATTTATTGGCGCATTAATTTTTAAGCCAAAAGGCTAAATCCATTTTTCCGCCTCCAATCGTGTTTAATAAATCCGTATACAGTCAAATTAATAGCTCGCCCACACAGAAATGGGATACTCACATATATTGATAATGAGTCAATAACAAGTGAGGTGAAGAGAAATGGGCTACGGTTGCGGCTGGGGCGGCGGTTATGGTTATGGATATGGCGGTGGCTATAACGGTTCTACCTTTATATTGATCGTCGTTTTGTTCATTTTGTTAATTATTGTAGGAGCAAGCTTCTATAACTAATGGAAAAATCGGAGGGAGCCGTTTAAACAAGAACGGCTCTTTTCTCTAGCCTCTTTTTGAACTATACTCTTTGTTCCCTGAAACAACATAAAAGTGGAGACCATAAGGCCTCTTGGTTACTCAAAAGAACTAAAAGATGGAAAAAGCGAACACCAATAACGCCTCTTGGTTCCTCGGAATAACTAAAATATGGAAAAAGTGGACACCAATAAGGCCTCTTAGTTACTCAAAAAAACTAATAAATGGAAAAAACAGACGCCAATAAGGATTCTTGGTTACCTGAATGAACTAATAAATGGAAAAAACAGATGCCAATAAGGCTTCTCAGTTGCCTGAAAGAACAAAAAATGGATCACTAATAAGGCCCCTTGGTTATTCGAAGAACAAATATTGAAAAAAGAATGTATCGTAGAAGCCCCTCCGAGTATCATTCAATTCGTTTTTATAAACGCGAAAGCTTTGAGAAGACTTAAAGAACAATAGCAATAATCGTTCTGAAAACAGCCTTTCTTTAAAATCCTTCATAATAAACATTCGTGAAGATTCTCTTTGTAATACTCTTCTCCGCTTTTTCACCATTTTCTGATTCCTTCATAGTATAGAGTAGGCTAATGAAGGAGGCGTGATTTTGATATGGATAATAATTTCTTCAAGAACATAGAAAAAAAGACAGGCGTCAATATGAAGGATGTATTTGAGCTTGCGAATTCATTGCAAAATGCGAATTTTAAAGATGAGAAAACGGTAAGAGGCGTGATCCGCCGTGTATCCCAAATTGCGAATAAGCCGGTTAATCAGGAAATGGAAGACAAAATTGTTGAATCAATCGTTAAAGATGGAAAGCAGCTTGATTTCGGGCAAATTTCCAAAATGATCAACAAAAAATAATTCTAAATGCCAAATCAGGACCTGAGGATTAAACTCCCAGGTCCTGATTTGGCATTTTTCTTTTTAAATTTGAAAGGAATCGAGAAGGATTGGCCTTTCGTCCCCGTCTTCTTTGCGGAACAGAGATAAATAGGTTTCTTTGTGCACGAGTTACTGCTACATAAAGCAGGCGTCTCTCTTCTTCAAGTGGCTGTGGATCTCCATTACGATAGGAATCCAAAGCATACTCATGCGGAATGCTCCCGTCCACTGTGCCAATAATATAGACATTCTCATATTCCAAACCCTTTGACCGGTGGATTGTACTAAGGGTAACAGCGTCTGTGATGTTTTTACTGCTTCGTTTTATCTCTGCATTCATAGCTGTCATATGGTCTGCATGCTCAATAAACTCAGCGACTGTTTTAAAATGGCGGGCTGCCACTTTCATATCGCGGATGTCATCCGATCCCTTTTCAAGCTGATTGCCTTCGTTTCCGCGCTTTTTAATAAAATCCTGATACCCCAGGTCCTTCTCAACGATATCTATAGCTGTTACAGGAGGTAAGGACGAGAGGGAGCGGACTATCGGTATAAGCTTCTTGAGTTTTTGCTCCTGAAATGCAAATCCTGTTTTTACATGTGCGAGTGCCTCAAGCATCGAACAATCATTAAGGATGCTGTTTGCCTGAAGATCCCGGAAAATGGATTGCTTCAAGAAGAGGGATGGAAGAATATTCTTAACTGCTTCTGAATCATCAGTGTTCAAGCTCAATCTTAAAAAAGAAAGCATACCTTTTACCATGAATCGTTCATAAAAGGATTCAATATCCTGATCTACTCGAAATGGCAGACTCGAATTGGCCAGCCTTTCAAATACAGCTCTGCTGCTGGCATTTGTTCGGAACAGGATAGCAAAGTCGCTTGGGCGTGCACCTTTTTCAATCCGCTCCTGGATATCGGTGAGGATCATAGTCGCCTCTTCCTCCTCGTCGTATGGATGGAAGAGTACGGGCGGGCATTCACCTGAAAACTGAGCCTTCATCTCTTTATCATGGCGAGTGAAGTTTGCCGAGATGACTGTATTTGCTGTCTCAACGATTTCATGCGGAGAGCGATAATTTTGATTCAGGATAATTAATTTTGTATTTTTAAAGTCATCCCTGAACGTGAACAAATAGGCCGGATCACTGCCGCGAAAAGAATATATAGATTGGTCATCATCTCCAACTGCACAGACATTGCCTGTTTTGCTAGAAAGCATTTTTACCAATTCATACTGAACCTTATTAATATCCTGGAATTCATCAATCAAAAAATACTGGAAACGACTTTGATAGTTTTCTAGTATATCAGGATTCTTCTTGAAAAGTTGATAACATCCTAACAGCATGTCATCAAAATCGAACATATGCTGTTTTTCTTTCACATATTCATAGTCTTTGTATAAGAGTGCGACTTTTTCTTCCCAGGGTGATTCAGGCTTAACCTGATCTGGTGTGAGCATCGTATTTTTCCACAGTCCGATTTGCTGGATGGCGAGGTCATATGCAAATTCTTTCTCATCGAGTTGAAGCTTCCTGCCTGCCTCTTTTAAAATTTGTTCCCGCTGCCAATCCTTTTTTATCAGTTTGTCAGAGGACCATTTTTCACGTTCATGGAAGCAAAGGATCCTGTAGAAAATACTATGGAATGTACCGGCAACGAGCTGATTGACCCTTCCAGGTGACATGCCGGGATACAGAGTGATTCGTTTTTTCATTTCAGAAGCTGCCTTGGCTGTGAACGTCACAAGCATTATCGAGCCCGGGGCAATTTGTTTTTCTTCAAGCATGAATGCTGTCCTTGCTGTCAGCACCCTTGTCTTGCCGCTTCCTGCACCGGCCAGTATCAGTAATGGTCCCTCTGTATGGATAATTGCCTGTTCCTGGTTTCCATCAAATTGAGTACCAGCTTCCTTCAATTGTTTTAAATAATTTAGAGTGGCTCCAGGCTCAGCTGGAGGAATGGGTGTGAAAGGTGATGGAATCTTAATTTCCCGAGGAGCGATAAAATGTTGATCTTTATCTTTATCTGCTTCTGCTGTAATCGATCTTGATTTAGGGATGCGAAATCCATTCTTTTCGATGTATTCGATTTTTTCCGTTGCATTCGTCGGTAGTGGGAATTGGATGACTAAGTCCTTGCAGGCTGCCTTCTTTGAAAGATGATGATAGAAATGAGGCTTGTCCTGAATCCCTAAATAAAGGCGGACAGAATCCCCACATACAGAACAAGTTAGCATACCTTTTTTTCCGTCATCAAAGAGCTTCTGGTAATCTTCACGATTATACTGTTCAAGGCTGATGATCTGTTGGTTGTATATAGCCGTCTTCATGTTTAATCCTCATTTCCGTCCAAAAATAGCACAATCTTTATCATAACAGAATAAGATTTTTAACAAAAGGCTGTTTTCGCTTAGAATTTTGATTTGCACTATATGAAAATCAGATGAAAGAACTTGTTTGCCTGCTCTGCTGCTTATGATTTTACCAAAAGTTAAAAATGCAGGTTTACTACGGACAGAAAAAGGGAAAATCTTTAGAAAGATATAGTGAGAGTAAATATCATCTATCAAAAAATAATTGCTTGGGGGAAATCATAATGGGATATATTCTTCCGGTAACGAATTATCAATATATACAATATGCAGAACGAGAAGTAGGGCTGGATTACGACCCATTCCAAATTGGAAAAGTATCAAGAATCCGCAAAGAAGATCCTGTGCAAAAAGGGCAGGATGAGCTTATTGCCAGGACACCTATGAAAAAAGAAATGGAACAACAGCCAGTAGCGCGCATGCAAAAGGCTGCGCCGGAATATAACTATGCCAGAACCGGCCCAATTTATAAAAAAAGAGTGAATCCTGTATTGGTCAGCCAGACATATGCTGAACTTACTGGAAAAGGAAAGTACTACAGCGAGTCTATTTAACTCAGCGGTAGTGCTTTTTTTTTGCACTAAAATACCCCTTTCATTGAAAGGGGCTTTTGGTTATGAGATAAGAAATTATAAAATTCAATTTGAGAAATGTCCAGCTC
>NZ_JBALQL010000019.1:80782-145917 GCF_036964885.1 Bacillus sp. JJ1122
TCGGGGCTGACCAAGGCGCTTACGCTTTTCTAAATTAGATTGTTTTTTTCATCGTCTTATGCGGAATGCCTGCATCAAGGAATTCTTCCGAAACCGTTTCATAGCCAAGTCTGCTGTAAAACGGTATAGCATGCGTCTGTGCATTTAATTTCAAAGTAGAAATGCCTTGTGTCTTAGCATACTCTTCAATTTTATTCATGACAGCGACCCCGGAACCTGTTTTGCGGTTTTCCTTTAGAACACAAATTCGTTCCACTTTACCGATTCCATCTAAAACTCTGAATCTTCCTGCGCCAGCCGCTTTTCCTTCATTATATAAAACAAAGTGTACAGCTTCGGATTCATGCTGGTCGATTTCTTCTTCTTCAGGTACGTTTTGTTCGTCGACAAACACCGTACGGCGAACATCAAAGGCATCTGCTAATTCTTGTTCTGTTTCTACGATTCTAACTTCCACTTATCATTATTCCTTTCCAAGACGAAATGTTTCATAAACTGTCCATGAACCGTTTTCAAGCTGGTACAGCAAGTGGATTCGGTCGGCTGTATCTTCGAAATTAATATCATTCATTCTCAAAGAACCATAAACATCAGAATGCTCATCATCTGACATCTTTTGTCCAATCGTAATATGAGGAACAAAATTGTATTCCTGATCCCCTTCGAAAGCAGTTTTAAGTTCAATATGGAGTTTTTCTAATTCTTCAGGTGAGTCCACTTTTAAATAAATAACGTTATTTACAGGCTTAAAAGAACCAATTTTATTGATCTTGATATCAACAGGGCCAAAATTCCTTGCAATCGTATAGATTTTATCTGCAATCTCCTTGATTTCTTCCTCGGTTGCCTCGAATGCAGCCTTCAGGGTCAAATGAGGCGGAATTAATGCGTAATGCGGGTCATAGCGTCTTCTTAATGAATTTGCATAATCCTGTACTTTTTTCGATGGAAAAATGACAATACCAAATTTCATCTCAATACCCCCGTTTCAAATGTGTGGTGTTATATAAATTATTGAAGTAAACGAATTAATGATTTGCCATTCATTATAACAAATTTTCTAAATATATAATATAAAGAAACATTTATTATATTATGTCCTATTAAAATCATGAAAACATCATTTTGACTGCTCTTTTTAGGTCAGGCTGCCAGTAGGTCCATGTGTGATCACCGGCAAATTCATCATAAAAATAAGAGTAACCCTTTTCCTTGAAAATTTTAGATAGTTTCCTGTTTGGAGTTAGAAAATCCTTTTCGCTCGATGAGGTTGTTTTCACTACTGTTTCTTTTTCCCCGACAGTATGATAGACATTCAACAGGGAAGGCTCACTGAAGTTTAATGCAGCAGACAATACGTGTTCATTCACAAATGGAGACTGCAGCAGCACTTTGCCGAACGTATGCGGATACTGCATGGCGGCGAGCAGTGAAACCGTTGCTGCCAGTGAATCACCAATCAATGCACGTCCCATTCCCATTTGGTATGTAGGGAATTCCTGATCCAGGTAAGGGACCAGCTCATGAGCGAGAAACCTTATGTAGGCTTGATGCTGTTCACCATCAGGGTGATATTTTCTTCTGCGGTCCTCAACAGATTGGTAGGGGATGCCTACTATGATGACGTTTTCAATTTCTTTCTGGCCTAAAAGTTCATCAGCAATACGCCCGATTCTTCCGAGCTGGAAATAATCTCGTCCATCCTGAGCAATCAGCAATGAGTATTTATATAAAGGAGAATAATTCGCTGGCAAATACACCAACATTGTCATTTCTTCTCCTAATTCCTTGCTTTTCAGTGTGATCTCTTGAATCTTGCCAATAGGAAAATCCATTTCAAAACCTCCAAATCCATCAGTCTACTCTGTATTCCTCTTTACATCACGATTTTAGCATATGTATTTATAAAAAGCCTATCTGGCAAACTATTTATTAGGGGAAAGATACTACTTAACTGGTTAGAAAGCAAGTAAGATGTTTGACAATTGTGTGAAGTCTTATGTTAAGATTATGGTGAGTAATTATAGAATAATAAGGGGGAAATCTGATGAAAAAAAGAAAGTTTCTTTTGTTCACCACATTTATGTTGGCGCTTTCTATGGTGCTATCGGCTTGTGGAGGCGGCTCTGATGAAAAGGGCGGCGACGGAAAATCAGCAGAAAAACCAAAATTCATGAGTATCCTTACTGGTGGGACAGGTGGTACATACTTCCCGTTAGGCGGCGCATTTGCTAAAATCGTTTCCGATGCTACTGGCATTGACACAAATGCTGAAACAACAGGTGCATCAGCGGAGAATATGCAGAGCATTAAGGATAACAAAGGTGAGATTGCTTTCACTCAAACAGACATCGCTTCTTATGCAACAGAAGGAAAGCTAATGTTTGATGGTAATAAAATTGACAACATCAAAGCAATCGGAACACTGTACCCTGAAACCATTCAAATTGTTACAACTGAAAAATCCGGAATCAAGACTGTAGATGATCTAAAAGGCAAAAAAGTTTCAATCGGTGCACCAGGTTCAGGTACTGCTGCGAATGCTGAGCAAATTCTTGAAGCTTACGGTATGTCTCTCGATGATATCCAAAAGCAGGATTTAAGCTTCGATGAGTCAGTAAGTGGAATTAAAGATGGCAATATTGACGCTGCGTTCGTTACGGCTGGACATCCAACTGCTGCTGTAGAAGAACTGTCGGCAACTGAAAAAGTTGTAATCGTTCCTGTGGATGCGGATAAGGCTGATAAGCTTATCGAAAAATATCCATACTATACAAAAGAGGAAGTTCCGAGCGGAACATACAAAATCGGCTCAGCAGTTCCAACTGTTGCAGTTCAGGCAATGCTTGTTGTAAAAGCGGACCTTCCAGATGAAGTTGTTTATGATATCACAAAGGCAATTTTTGAAAATCTTGACAAGGTACAACATGCTAAAGCGAAACAAATCAAGGCTGAAAATGCTTTAAATGGCGTTGGCATTGACGTCCACCCAGGTGCTAAAAAGTACTTTGATGAAAAAGGAATTAAAGCAGCGGAGTAATAGATTGACCATGACCGGACATAGTCCTTTAGGGGACTGTGCCCGGTCAATTCATATTCAGGAGGGTTCAGTACTCCGGTGAGATCCCCGAAAGCAATTGACCGAACCTCTTACGGTCTTTTTTATTGGCAGCTCATTCTACTTTCTTAGAATAAGGTTTTTTAGTTTAATCATTGGACAGGCGAGGGAGAATTATATGGAATTAAAAAAAAGAAACAAATTCTTCGTTCTGTTACTCCTCATCTTTTTGACCATAATCGCAATGTACATACCATATAAGCAAGCTCTTGTTTTTGTTCTGCCGGAACGAGATGAAATAGTCTGCTATGTACCGATGTCAGCAGGTGATACATTCAAGATAAAATATACACATTCCATCCATCTCACGGATGTAATAGAAAGCTATCAAATAACTAAGCATAATGAAATCCGCCAATATGAGTTGGAATATGAAGACTTTGCGATCGGTATGCCTTCGGAAGCTGCTAAAGGTGAACATTTTGAAATGAAGAATGGCAAATACTATATTAAGAATATGAACAGAACGTTTGAGAATTTCCTCCTTCGGGTCGGAAAGGTCCGGGCAAATCACACTTTTATCCAGGGGGATGTATCCTTTCCATTATCAGGGGCTATCGAACCAGGGGCGAGGGTAAGGATACAGGTAAAAAAAATTAATTTTATTCAACAAATGGAAGGAGTGAATATCCTTGAGCACAAAACATGAAACGCTTTCGCAGGAAGAACAGCAGGAGCTTCTGGAAAAATATGATCCCGAATCAGCATCAAGGAAACTTAAAGGCATAATGGGAATAATCGCTTTTGTATTATTGCTATCATTCTCACTGTTCCAGCTTTATACATCTATTTTTGGTATCTTAACTGCACAGCTGCAAAGATCAATCCATTTAGGCTTTGCGCTGGCATTGATTTTCATTTTATTTCCTGCACGAAAGAAAGACCGTATCAGTCATAAAGTTGCCTGGTACGATCTCATTTTGGCTATTATAGCAATTGCTGTTGGAGCTTATTGGCCATTAATGATCGATGAACTTGTTAACAGGGTTGGCAGACTTACACCAATGGATTTTTATATTGGACTCGCTGCTGTCCTACTCGTATTAGAGGCTACAAGAAGAACAGTTGGCCTGCCAATCACAATTATTGCTGTATTATTTATGGGTTATGCCCTATACGGACCTTACATGCCTGGCTTCCTTGCACACAGAGGATTGGAGCTTGAAAGTTTAATTCAGACTATGTTCTTTACAACTGAAGGGATTCTGGGAACCCCATTAGGAGTTTCCTCCACATTTATCTTCTTGTTCCTGCTGTTTGGAGCATTCCTTGTTAAAACTGGAGTTGGTCAATACTTTAATGATCTGGCTGTTTCCATTGCGGGTAAAAGAGTAGGCGGCCCTGCTAAAGTAGCGATTTTCTCAAGTGCACTTCAGGGAACAATCAGTGGAAGTTCTGTAGCGAATGTTGTAACATCTGGTTCATTTACGATTCCGATGATGAAAAAACTCGGTTACCGCAAGGAGTTTGCCGGCGCTGTTGAAGCAGCGGCATCAACTGGCGGCCAGCTGATGCCTCCAATCATGGGAGCTGCAGCTTTCCTGATGGTTGAATTCATTGGCGGAGGAATAACATACTGGGATATTGCAAAAGCAGCAGCTATTCCTGCCCTGCTTTATTTTACCGGGATTTGGATCATGACCCACTTTGAGGCGAAAAGGGTCGGCCTTCGAGGCTTGAGGGATGAAGAAATGCCGAACCGAAAAGAAGTACTGGCAAAAATTTATTTGCTGCTTCCGATTTTGGCTGTCATTATCCTTATGGTAAGCGGAATGAGTGTCATGAGAGCGGCACTTTGGAGTATTGTCATCACAGTACTTGTAAGTGCAATCAGGAAAGAAACGCGTATCGGATTCAGAGATATGATTGATGCTCTGGTCGATGGGGCACGTACCGCACTTGGAGTGGCGGCGGCAACTGCAGCTGCAGGTATTATTGTCGGTGTCGTAACCAAAACGGGTCTGGGCTTAAAACTTGCTAATGGTCTCCTTGATCTTGCAGGAGGACATTTGCTGCTTACCCTGGCGTTTACGATGGTTGCTTCACTCGTTCTTGGGATGGGTTCTCCTACAACAGCAAACTATGTCATTACTTCAACGATTGCGGCTCCAGCAATTATCCTTTTAGGAGTACCTGATTTGTCAGCACACTTGTTTGTGTTCTATTTCGGGATTATCGCTGATATAACTCCACCAGTAGCACTTGCTGCCTTTGCTGCGGCTGGTGTTTCAGGCGGAGAGCCAATCAAGACAGGTGTCAATTCGTCTAAACTGGCAATTGCTGCATTTATCATTCCTTACATGTTCGTATTGTCACCAGAATTGTTAATGATTGATACGACGTGGTATTACTTAATCTGGGTAGTATTCACTGCGCTCGCTGGAATGCTATTAATTGGTGCTGGAATTATTGGATTCTGGCTGAGGAAGTTGTTCTGGTATGAGAGAATAATCGGTGTAGTAAGCGGTTTGATGCTAATCTATCCGGAAAAAATTTCTGACATTATAGGTCTCGGTTCGTTCGTACTCATTATCGCTCTTCAATTATTGATTAAGCGAGACGATACACCTGAACCACGCCCTGCAAGCTGATTTCACGAAGAAGTCCTCATTTTGGGGGCTTCTTTTTTTAGCTTGTTTTTAAGTATTTATGTTTTTCTGGCATAACGGAAAGAATATTTTCTAACCTGAACATGCGGTTATCATTGCGCAGGAAACAAAATGCTTTGAAATAGCTTCCGTACAGTTCTTTCACAACGATTTTTCGATGTGTGATTTCGTTGTTTGCCGAAAGATAGATCATCTCGACTGGCTGATTCGTTTTAAGTGACTTTAAAAGAAGGTTATTCATGTCCCTCACTCCTTTATTATATATATTTATTATACCCGAACATTTGTTCTTTATTCAATAAAATAAGAACTAACGTTTGAGTTTTTTTAAGGGGGAAATGGTATAATTTTATAAAAATGGAGGTAAGTTTTATGGAAAGCGAATTACTGAGAATATTTGATGAACAAGGAAAGGAAATTGGCACAGCACCAAGGTCTGTAGTACATATAGAAGGACATTGGCATGAGACCTTTCATTGTTGGTTTACTGAGAGGATAGCAGGAGAGGACTTTATTTATTTCCAAATCCGCAGTTCTGTTAAAAAGGATTATCCAAATCTATTGGATATCACTGCTGCTGGCCATCTTTTAGCAAATGAAGATACAGTTGATGGTTTAAGGGAGGTTAAGGAAGAGCTGGGAATAGACATTGGGTTGGATGAGTTATTTTTCGTGGGGACAATCAAGGCTTCACTTGTTAGTTCAAATTTTATCGATAAAGAAATGTGCCATGTGTATGTGTATAACAAGCATGTCCCTTTAGAGAAATACAGCCTGCAAAAAGAGGAAGTCTCAGGAATAATAAGGACCAGTCTCGACGCTTTTGAAAAGCTCTGGTTTGGAGAAGTGAGGGAATTGGAGGCAGAGGGTTTTACACTAAATCCCGATGGTCAAAAGCAACCTCTGGTTTTGAAGGTAGTAAAAGATCAATTTGTCCCGCATGAGGATGAATATATTAATAGTGTGATCAAAGCAATAAGGGAGATTTAGAGGGGGATGCTGAATGAAAATGTTGTTTAACTACAATTGGGCAGTCCGGGATGATTGGTATAAGTGGTGTGAAGGGGTTAGTGAGGGAGAACTGCTCGCTGCACGGACAGGAGGAATGGGAGGTGTATTACAGACCCTTTTTCATATTATTGACGTGGAATGGAGCTGGATTCGCTTGCTTCAGGGAAAAGACGATTTCCAGGAGAACTTTGAGCTTTATAATACCTTGGATAAGGTGAAAAAATTGGATGCAAAATTTAAAGCTGAGGTAAAAGAGTTCGTTCTTGCCTGGAATGGTGAGATGGAAAACCGAATCTTACAGCTTCGAGAGTCAGATGGCAGCAGCGTTATCTTCACCTGGGGTGAGATTATGAGACATACCCTTGCACATGAAATTCACCACATTGGGCAAATTTCAGTCTGGGCAAGGGAGATTGGAAAGCAGCCAGTGACAGCGAACTTCATCGGGCGCGGTCTTTTTCAAAACGAGCAAGGTTAGTGCGATTTTTAATCGACTAAAATCAATTAAGCCGTCAACTAACTTAATGCGAAATGATTAGCGGATCGATAAGTCTGATTAGGAAAATTATATTGACATTAGAATCATTCCATTATATATTAATAAATGTCCTCGCTAATAAGGACAAACAGAATAACGATTCCTTAGCTCAGCTGGGAGAGCGCTACCTTGACAGGGTAGAGGTCGCTGGTTCGAACCCAGTAGGAATCATACTTGAGAAGCGTGAATTCCTATTAAAGGGATTCGCGTTTTTTTTTATAGAATTTTCATCTAGTCTGATACTTGATAACCATAAGATATTTTTATTTTCCTAGACGAATCAAAAAACTTTCTATATAGTAGAATTGACAATTGGAGAATTGGAAATGTAGGGGAGCCGGTGGTGCCGGCTGAGAAAGTGTCCATAGATGCTGACCCTTTAACCTGATCTGGTTAGTACCAGCGTAGGGAACATCTTCTGATAGACGTTTATCGTTTATTATGGATTTTTTCATGCGCTTGGGATTCCCCGAGCGCATTTTTCTGTTTGTTTAAGCCTTCCTTTCCACCTTCATTGTCAAGTAAATACAGGAAGAGGGAGAATCATGAAGAAATTATTGGTGTTGTTTTTCGGATTTTTATACATTTGGAGTCTTGCCGGCTGTTCATCGGATGAACCGACAGCCAAGGAAAAGGATTCATTGAAAAAGGTTTCAATCGTGCTTGACTGGACTCCGAATACGAATCATACAGGAATTTATGTTGCAAAGGAAAAAGGATACTTCAAGAAGCATGGACTGGATGTAGAAATTCTTTTACCTGGTGAAGCGGGAGCTGATCAGCTGGTCGCATCAGGGAAGGCAGAGTTTGGTGTAAGTTATCAGGAAGGAATTACTCAGGCTAGGATTCAGGGAATTCCACTCGTATCGCTGGCTGCTGTTATCCAGCATAACACCTCAGGCTTTGCATCACCGAAAGCTAAAAACATTGTTTCGCCAAAGGACTTTGCAGGCAAAACGTATGGAGGCTGGGGATCGCCCATTGAAAAAGAAGTGATCAGTTCATTAATGAAACAGGAAAATGCTGATGTAGAAAAAGTGAAAATTGTTAATATGGGGAACTCAGACTTTTTCACAGCGGTAAAACGGGATATTGATTTTGCCTGGATTTATTATGGTTGGACTGGTGTAGAAGCAGAGTTGAGAAATGAACCAATCAATATGGTGTATTTAACAGACTACTCGAAGAAGCTTGATTATTATACACCTGTCATAAGCACAAATGAAAAGATGGTCAAGAATGATCCGGAAACCATTAAGGCGTTCATGGAGGCACTCACAGAGGGATATCAATTTTCAATCGATCATCCGTCAGAAAGTGCCGATATCCTGATCAAGGCCGTACCTGATCTGGATAAAGAACTGGTTAAGAAAAGCCAGGAATGGCTTTCTCCAAAGTATCAGGATGATGCAGATCGCTGGGGAGAGCAAAAGCTGGAGGTTTGGAAGAATTACAGTGAATGGATGTTAGAAAACGGGCTTCTGGAGAAGGAATTGGATGCTAAAAAAGCCTTTACGAATGAATTTTTACCAGAATAAGGAGGGAACGGACAATGGCGAATGCACTTGTAAGTGTACAAATTATCCCAAAGGCTTCTTCAACAGAGGAAGTCATAAAATTGGTAGATGAGGCAATTAGTATTATTGATCAAACTGGAGTGAAATATGAAGTCCATCCTTTGGAAACAACGATGGAAGGTGAGCTTGAAACACTCTTATCGGTGATTGCTGAGATGAATAAAAAAATGGTTGAATTGGGTTCACCTAATGTTATTTCACAGGTGAAAATCCTGTATCAGCCAACTGGAATCACAATGAATACACTGACGGAGAAGTACCGCTAATGAAGTCAATCTGGAATAAGGGCTGGAGACCATTTTTGGTTCTCCTCCTTTTCTTTATGTTTTGGGAAGGAATCACCCGTTTTATGGAGATTCCTGAATGGCTGTTACCCGCCCCTTCTGTCATAGTAAAAGAAGCGATGGAGAGTTATTCATTATTTTTACCCGATGTCGGGGCAACACTAGAATTGGCAATTGCTGGGCTTTTGCTCGGGGCAGCGTTTGGTTTCCTGATTGCCATGATGCTTCACTTAGTTCCTGCACTTCAGAATGCTTTTTATCCATTATTAATTTTATCTCAGAATGTACCCATTATCGTTCTGGCTCCTCTATTGGTGATCTGGTTTGGATTCGGTTTTTTGCCGAAATTGCTCATTATTATTTTAGTTTGTTTCTTCCCGGTTACGATTGCTGCGTTAGATGGGTTTAAAAATGCCCCGGAGGATCTCAAGCATTACATGAAAATGTCAGGTGCCTCGGGAAGGCAAACCTTCACGAAGGTAGAGCTTCCAAATGCACTTCCGCCACTTTTTTCCGGATTGAAAATTGCAGCTACATACAGTGTTATGGGAGCTGTCATATCTGAATGGCTGGGAGCAGAAAAAGGAATTGGTGTATTCATGACCTTATCGTCATCTGCGTTTCGGACAGATCGTGTGTTCATTGCTATTTTCATTATCATTTTTTTCAGCATGCTGTTCTACAGTGTCATCGTGTTGATTGAAAAAAGAATCATTAAATGGCTGCCTGAGGGAGAGAAGTGATGAAAGCAAAAATTAATCTCGTAAATATCTCAAAATCTTTTAAGGAAACGGGCTTAGTACTCGATCATCTATCGTTACAAGTGAAAGAAGGCGAATTTGTTTCCATCCTAGGTCCGTCGGGAAGCGGAAAAAGCACTATTTTTCAATGTATCGGCGGTCTGGTTCAGCCTGAACAAGGAGAACTTTTTCTTGATGATCGAAAGATAAATGGGGAGACAGGGAACATCGCCTATATGCCCCAGCAGCCGGCACTTTTACCTTGGAGGTCTGTATTGGCTAATGTACTGCTTGGACAGGAGCTATTCCAAAAGCCGGATGAAGAGGAAGCGGAAAAATGGTTAGCAAAAGTAGGCTTATCACAATACGCCAAGGCTTATCCGAATCAGCTTTCGGGTGGGATGAAGCAGAGAGTGGCATTTTTAAGAGCGCTCCTAAGCCCAAAATCTGTTTTGCTGCTCGATGAGCCATTTTCTGCATTAGATGAGTTCACCCGATTTGATATGCAAAAGTGGCTGTTATCAATATGGGAAGAGGAGCGGAAATCGGTTCTTTTTATTACCCACAATATTGAAGAGGCCCTCTTTTTATCTGACCGAATCTATCTTTTATCCCCGCGGCCAGCCAGAATCATAATGGAAATTGTGGTGCCATTTCAGCGACCAAGAAGGGAACATCTGATCATGGAGGAAGAATTTCTCGAGCTGAAAAGACAGATATATGACCAGTTAAAAGCGGGGGGATTGCATGAAAATATTTGATTCCCACATCCATTTTGATCAATATGAAGAAAGTGATAAAGATTTAATCATAAAAAGTTTAGAAACAAATAATGTTGAGGGTTTGATTACTGTTTCGATGAATCTTCCGTCGTGCAAAGAAAATTTGAGGGTGGCATTAAATAACTCTAAAGTTCATCCAGCATTTGGCTACCATCCAGAACAGCCTTTGCCTTCTGAAGCAGAACTGGATAAACTGTTAAAATGGATTAACGACAACCAAGAATATATGGTCGCGGTTGGCGAGGTCGGCCTGCCTTATTATCTTCGGTCCAGAGAGAAAAGCGGGAATTTCCCTTATAAAGGGTATGTAGAAGTATTGGAACGATTTATTCTTCTAGCAAAAAAAATTAACAAACCGATTATTCTGCATGCAGTTTACGAGGATGCTTCAGTGGTTTGTGATTTACTGGAGAAGCACAGTATCGTTAAGGCTCATTTTCATTGGTTCAAGGGTGATCGAAAGACCATCGAAAGAATGGCAGAAAATAAATATGTGGTATCGTTTACACCTGATATCCTTTATGAAGAAGAGACGCGAGAAGTGGTAAAAGCATATCCGTTGCATTTAACCATGGCAGAAACAGATGGGCCGTGGCCTTTTGTTGGAATTTTTCATCAGAAAATGACTCAGCCTACGATGATTCACGATGTCATGAAAGAAATCTCTGCAATTAAACAAATCGCAATCGAAGAAGTATATTCTACTATTTTCAATAAAGTGAAGCAGTTCTATCAGATATAAGGAAGTGCCCGGTCATGCATTTTGATGTCCGGGCATTTTTAAATGAAAAATTATTGCTAGAGCTGACCCCATTATTTCTCCTTCCATAATTAATCCATTTCAGATAACCAGAAACTGTTGTGATGTAGAGATGAATTCCCGTACAGCGAAGCTTAGGTATTTATCTTTTTTCCAGATAAGACCTAGTTCTAGATCGACAGCTGATTTTTGAAAGGGAAGGACTGAAATTTCCTTATTATTAATATTCTCGCAAATCTTGCTGGGCAAAAGGGCTATTCCCATTTTTCCCTCGACCATTCCGAGCAAAAAATCCTTCTGAGAGCTTTCACATACAATATTAGGCTGGAAGTTGTTTTTCGAACATTCTTCTATAATTAGGTCATAAAGTGTGAAGTCTTTTCGATATAAAATAAATGGTTCATTTTTTAATTGTGAAAAATGAACTTCTTTTTTTGATGCTAAAGCATGGTCACGATGAACGATTAACATCAGCGGATCCTTTATGACATTGATGATTTCAAAACTGCTGCCTTGAGCAGGCAGTGTGCAGATAAGACCGATATCCAGTGAGCCTTCCTCTACCCCCTGCTTTATTTTTTTTGTACCCACCTCCGTCAGGGTTATTTTAACGAGAGGGTATTTCTCTTTGTATTGGCTGATTAACTTTGAAAAAAAGGCTGCGCCAACAATTGGAGGAATGCCAATTCGTATTTCACCGCTTTTAAGATCCATCAGGTCAGTTAATTCCAGAGTCAGGTTTTTGAATGCCTCTAATACTTTTTTAGCGTTCATTAATACAGCTTTTCCTGCATCCGTTAATTCAAGCTGCTTCGAAGAACGGTAAAATAAAGGCACTCCTAGTTCTCCTTCTAAATTTTTGATCGCTTTACTAATGGAAGGCTGCGAAACGTGAAGCGTCTGTGAGGCCTTTGTAAAGCTTAATTGCTCCGCGACTTCGGAAAAGTACTCCAAATGACGTATGTCCATATAACTTCACCTCCTGAATCGAATAAAGACACGTTTTATATTTACAATATTCTAACATTTTAAAGAAAATCGAGTCGTCCGTCTATAGATTGGGCATGTTATTTTATAAACTTCAGGCGGCTTTATAGCCAAAACGCATAAAGAATATAGAAAATATGTATTTTATTTATAAAGTGAAACCATTATATAATGAACTAAATTTAGAAGGATTCCTGTGAAGTAATAATACTGAAAATTATTAATTTTTCGGTAAATTAGAAAAGGAGATGTTAGAATGAGTAATTTACAGAAAGAATCTCTGTTGCTGCATGAAAAATTTAAAGGGAAATTATCCGTGGATGTGAAAATGCCTTTAAATAATATGAAGGATTTAAGTTTAGCCTATTCTCCAGGTGTTGCTGAACCATGCAAGCAGATTCATGCTCATCCGGAAAAAGTCTATGATTATACAATTAAAGGGAACTTAATTGCCGTTATATCGGACGGTACCTCTGTGCTTGGTCTGGGAGACATTGGACCAGAAGCCGCTATGCCAGTAATGGAAGGGAAGGCCGCACTATTTAAAGCCTTCGCAGGGATTGATGCGATCCCTATTTGCCTTGATACGAAAGATCCTGAAGAAATAATAATGACAGTTAAATTGCTTCAGCCCACATTTGGAGGAATTAATTTAGAAGATATCGCCTCACCGAATTGTTTTTACATTGAAGAGACGCTAAAAAAAGAAATGAACATTCCTGTATTTCATGACGACCAGCATGGGACCGCAATCGTAACTGCTGCGGGTTTAGTGAACTCCCTGAAACTGGTTAATAAAAAGATCGATGAAATTAAGGTAGTAATTAACGGGGCTGGTGCGGCGGGAATCGCCATTATTAAGCTATTAAGGAATATGGGCGTGAACAATTTAATTATGTGCGATACAAAGGGAGCAATTTATGAAGGCAGACAGGAAGGGATGAATTCACTGAAGGAATCCGTTTCAAAAATGACTAATCAAAATATGCTGAAGGGACAGCTGTCAGATGTGATAGCAGGTGCTGATGTGTTTATCGGCGTCTCATCAGCCGGAGCACTGACAAAGGAAATGGTACGAAAGATGTCTCAGGATGCCATCATCTTTGCTATGGCAAATCCAGTACCGGAAATCATGCCAGTGGAAGCAAAGGAAGCAGGAGCCAGAATTGTTGGAACAGGACGTTCGGATCTGCCTAACCAGGTGAACAATGTCCTGGCGTTTCCCGGCATATTCAGGGGTGCTTTAGATGTGTTCGCTACCGATATTAATGATGAGATGAAGGCTGCAGCAGTGAATGCGATTGCTGGTTTAATAGAGAGTGATGAATTGTCAGAGGATTATGTAATACCAGGCCCATTAGACAGCAGAGTAGTTTCAGCTGTAAGAGAGGCGGTTGCGAGGGCTGCCCAGGAAACAGGTGTGGCGCGTAAAGAGATATACCGCAGTGATTTAGTAAACATCCAGGGGTAGAGCATTTCATTTCACGAGCTTAATAGTATGGTCTGACTTAGGAAAACAAGCTGGTAATTCCAGATTGATTTTTGCCTTGGGGGAAGCATTCATTACATCATTCAGAAATGCTTTGATTTCCTTTATAAGGAGTAAAAAGGAAGGGAGAATGGATCAGATGAAAGTACATGAAGTGATAGACACGAAGGAAGTGCTTCCTGGAGAATTCATTGAAAATTTCCTTGTAATTTATGAAGAAGTTGAAAATAAACAGATTGATATAAGGAATAATTATTTCATTGTAAAAGATCGTTTTATACAAAAAAGCATCACTCTTTTCAGAGGAAGTACGTATTCTACTTTGCAAAAAATCAAAGCATATCCAATCGATTGTATGGATGAAAGAACGATTCGAGAAACGATTTTAAAAGACTATCCATCGTTATTTAAAGAGGATCAATTAACAAATAAAGCAGTGTAAAAAGAAGAATTAGCATTGAATAAAAGGTGTTTTCCAATATGGGAAACGCCTTTTTGTACGGAAGTATAAATGAGATAAAAAGAGTTCCCTTCCTAAATGCAGCTATTTTCATAAGGGACGATATAAAAGAAGTACTTATTCAGCCTCTGGAAAAATAAGTGTGATGGATGCTCAGAAAATAAAATAGAATATAGTATCCACAGGCACGCAGGGGGGAGAAGGGGAATTGGCAGGAAAAATAATGACAATAACCATTGCAAGTATTTTAATTGGAATCGGGATTAACGGTTTTATTATACCTTCTCATTTAATAAATGGAGGCATATGGGGCATCAGTCTGTTGCTTAATTATATATGGGGCTGGAAACTGGCAGTTATATTTACCTGTCTCAATGTCCCTATTTACTTCATAGCCATCTATTACGATTTACATTATTTCTTTTATGGCTTAATTGGTACGTTCATTTCCGCAATTATCATCAGCCTTTTACATCCACTGAATGGGTTATTCCACCTTCCGTTCCTTTTAAATATTTGTTTAGGAGGGATTTTTGTTGGATGCGGAGTAGGCCTTATGTTAAGAATTCATGCAAGCCCAGGAGGTCTGGATTTACTCGCGTTAATGGCATCTAAGTTTTTCTCAGTTAACGTAGGGTTGATCATCCTCTTGGTAGATAGTTTTATCGTTCTAAGCGGGGTTGTTATTTTTAAAGATTTAACTTTTCTTTATTCTCTTGTAATAGTTGCGTTTGTAGGGTCTATTGCATTACTGCTGACTTCGATAAAGTCCATATCGATCTCCACCCATTGAAAAAACACAGGATAGGTGGTCCCTATCCTGTGTTTTCGCCTTACTGTCTATTTTCCCTTAGAACCTCTTGAAGCCTGTCTGGAAAGTTTGTAAACATTCCTGTTACACCCCAATCCAGGAGCTTGCGCATATCTTATTTTTGATTAACGGTGTATGGGTGAATGAGTAAATCATGCTCGCGAACTTTTTGCACATACGCTTCATCAATTTTGTCGAAATTCATTCCAAGCCCAATGCTGTATTTTTTGTATTCCTCTAATTCATTGTCTGTAATGGCGGCTGTTTCGTCATACCACAATAATTGTACTAGCGGGATATCAGGATTTAAGGCATGGACTTTTTTTAGGCTTTCCGGACTGAATGATTGAATCAATACTTTGCTAGAAGGAACATTTGTACCGGTTAACTTATATTCTTTCAGTATTTTTAATAACTTTTCTTCCATTCCAGGATAGACTTCTGGTGATTTCGTTTCAATATAATAGTGTTCACCTTTCCCGAATTTTTGGAGAATCTCCTCAAGAGTTGGCACTTTCAGGCCAGCGTATTCTTCTTTTGCGTATGAAGGGTATTTTTCATTGAACCAAGAGCCAGCATCCAGCTGCTTGATTTCTTCAAGGGTATAGTCTTTGACAAGTCCTGTGCCATTGGTTGTGCGGTCTAATGTTTCATCATGCATGGCGATGAGTTCACCATCTTTAGTCATTTGAAGGTCGATTTCAATGTAATCGCCTTTCATAGCCTCTCCTAATTCATATGAAAGAAGGGTATGTTCAGGGGCGTATCCTGAAGCGCCTCGATGGGCAACATTTAGAATTTTTTTATCTGTTAATGCAGGGTGACTTGTACCGGCAGCTTGCACTTGTCCAACCATTCCTGCACCAGCCCCAAACAGGGCAGCTGACATCATAATATTTCTGAAAATTGGCTTCATGTAAATTCCCCTTTCAAATGATCTTCACTATTAGACTAATTCCCAAAGATTAAGAGAATATAAATTAACCGTTAAGATAAGTTAAGAGTTTGTATTTGAAAACAGGTAAGGTATCCAGAGTAAGAAAACCCTATAAATTAGACCAGAAAGGGAGCGTGCTAGAGAGGAAATCAAAACTAATTTACTTGCAAGAAAGTTACGAAAACATACAAAAGAAAGAAAAAAGTTATATTAAAAAACTGATTAATTTGATTTTTGAATATTTTCAAACTATTTACTTGATAAATATCCACTTCGATGTTTAAAATAAAGGTAAGTTTTCACTTATCAGATATGTGATATCTGAAAAGAAAGGGGGGGTTTTGTGAAAATCGAACGAATTTCAACGAAAAAAGTATCTGAATCAGTAACAGAACAAATCGAGAAACTGATTGAAGTCGGAACATTCCTGCCCGGTGAGAAACTTCCTTCCGTCCGTGAGCTTTGCGATATGTTCGGTGTAGGACGTTCTGCTGTCAGGGATGCAATCACTACCCTTAAAGGGAAAGGGGCAGTGACAGTGAAGCAGGGAGAAGGTACTTACATATGTAAGTTTGACTCTGGAAAACTCTTTAACAACCATATCCTGCTGCCAAGCTCAAAAGATATCAGTCAGCTTTTTCAAGTCAGAAAGCTTCTTGAACCAGGGATTGCTGAAATAGCCGCGAAAAATCGGTCAGAGAAAGATTTGAAGCTGATGGAAGGGCTCCTTTATGGAAAGGAAGATAATAGCTGGGAGGCTGATTATAACTTTCATCTGGCAATAGCCAAAGCAGCAGGGAATGAGATACTGGTCCAGCTCCTCGAATTCATCTCAGCTTCGATGAAAAAGACGATGATTGGATTTCATCAATGTATTGAAGAGGATCGTATCGTTTTTGAAGAAATCACTCGTCAGCACTCCCAGATTTTCCGGATGATTCAAAACAAAGAGTGCGCACAAGCAAAGCAAATGATGGAAGAACACTTGGAATATGTAGAGGATTTGCTAAAAACCAGTTCGGTGTTAAATGTCTAATAACAAATTAATTTTGTTTCTTGCTAAGAAACAGTTGGAGGGCTGCTATGATAACCGCCGGGATTTTAACGGAACTGAAATCTTTTTTTCCTGAAGCTCAAATTTTAGAAGAAGGTTTTGAAGCGAATGCTTTTGGCAATGGGGGTTCGATTACAGTATTCCCTAATACTGAAGAGGAGATTGCAAGTCTTTTAAAATATGCAAATGAAACAAATAAAACGATAAATGTGATTGGCTGTGGCACGAAAAGAGGATTTGGAGTAACGGAAGAAGGAGCCGATATCCTTATATCAATGGCAGACTATAAAGGAATTGTCGAACATGTACCAGGCGATATGACGCTTACTGTCAAACCTGGCAGCACCTTTAAAGAGCTTCAGGATTATCTGCAGGAGTTTAACCAAAGAATAGCACTTGATCCGTTTTTACCTGCCCAAGCAACGATTGGAGGAATTATTGCTGCAAATGAAAGCGGTCCCAAGCGTCTTGGTTATGGTTCTGCACGTGATGCGGTAATCGGGCTGAGGATAGTTTATCCTGACGGAAAAGTAATTCGATCCGGTGGAAAAGTAGTGAAAAATGTTGCTGGCTATGACATGAACAAACTTTATATTGGTGCGATGGGGTCTCTTGGAGTCATTTCCGAGATCTCTTTGAAATTGAGGCCGATAACAAAAGATGAAAGCCTGTTGTTGATAAAATTCACTGACGGAAGCCTGGAAAAGGCAAAGGCCTTTGCTGTTCAGCTTTTGGATACGGTGGTTGAGCCTGTTGCTCTCGAACTGATGAATCCTTCATTATCAGAAAAACTTTTAAATGAAAGGGTATTCACTCTTGCAATAGGCTTTGAAGATGTTGAAAGCTCCGTTAAATACCAGGAGGAATTCGTCCGGAAGATACAGCCGCCAGGTACCAAGCTGGACATTCTTCAGAAGCAGGCAGCAAGATCATTTTGGAATGATTTTTATGGGAATGTGCCAAATGGGGCTCTACCTATTAATGGAAATGCTATAGAAGCAACCTTGAAAATAGGAACCGTTAATATGGATGTGATCGAGGTACTGAAAGAGTGCGAGTCATTACAGGATTCCCATAACCTCCTGATTGAAGCTCATGGAGGGCTGGGACATGGATTATCACAGGTGGTGCTGCGGGGAGCAGAAGCAGACGTGCTATCCGCCATCAGCCTATTAAGGGAAAAAGCAGCACTCCAGAGCGGTTACGTCGTTGTTAAGCATTTGCCACTAGCTTTACGCAAGAAAGTCGATGTTTGGGGAGAAAAGCCAGCTTACCAGTTTTTATTAGAAGGAATAAAAGCAAAAGTCGATCCAAATCGAGTCCTGAATCCTGGACGTTTTGTGGGAGGGATATAATTGTGAGTTTAAGAGAGTTAGATTTGAAGCAGGAACCAACTTGCACATCCAACAGTTTAAGCAATTATCTCTGGAGCGATCCACCGGATGAAAATAAATGGGCAGATTGCGTCCATTGCGGAATGTGTCTTGAATCATGTCCAACCTATGAACTTACTGGTCAGGAGCAGCATTCCCCACGTGGAAGAGTCCATCTGATCAAATCGGTGGCAGAAGGAAAGCTGACGGTCAACGAGCAATTCATGGATCCGGTATTTGCATGTCTTGACTGCCGTGCTTGTACTACTGCCTGCCCAGCAGATGTAAATGTGGGCGGTTTGATTGAAGAAGCTCGTGGGCAAATTCGTCAGGCAATGCCATTAACAGGCTGGAAAGGAGCAGTGAATAAACTCTTCCTTCAGGAATTATTTCCACATCAAAATCGACTGAATTCATTAGGCAGCCTGCTGAAATTTTACCAAAAGAGCGGCATGCAGAAGGCAGTCAGAAAAACAGGACTGATCAACATCATGCCTAAGCACCTTGTTGAGATGGAAGCAATCATGCCAGAAGTCAATGAACCTGTTCGAAAAAAATATAAGAATGTGGACGTAATCAAAGCTAAATCGGAAACTAAGAATGAAGTAGCGATGCTTACTGGCTGCGTAATGGATGTCATGTTCAGCGATGTGAATGAAGCAACCATTAATGTTTTGACTCGTAATGGCAATGATGTCATCATTCCGCGAAATCAAACATGCTGCGGGGCACTGCATGTCCATGCAGGTGACAGGGAAACAGGAAGGAAGCTTGCCAAGAAAAACATTGAAGCTTTCAAGGATGCTGATAAAATCATAGTCAATGCAGCCGGGTGCGGCAGTATGCTGAAGGAATACCATGAATTGTTCCGTGATGATCCTGAGTGGCATGACAAAGCTGTAGAATTCTCCGAAAAGGTAGAAGATATTTCTAAATACCTTCACGACACCGGATATGAAAAGCCTAAAGCAGAAATGAAGGTCAGGATGACCTATCATGATGCCTGCCACCTTGCACACGGTCAGGGAATACGACAGGAGCCTCGTGATATTCTCCTTGATATCCCTGGAGTAGAAATGGTCCATATGCCAAACTCCGACCGCTGCTGCGGAAGCGCAGGGATCTATAACATAACAAACCCCGGTATGGCAGGTGCCATCCTTGATAGCAAGATGGAAAATGTTCCGGAAGATGTTGAAATGATTTCAATGGGGAATCCAGGTTGTATGCTTCAGATGGCCGTTGGCGTACAAAAGCACGGAAGAAACCAAAAAGTTGTGCATACGATTCAGCTGCTTGACTGGGCATATCAAAAAGAAGACAGCCTGAAGGAGGGAAAGTAATGGCTCGCAAAGGCATGCAAACGAAGGATCCACACATTTTAAATCTCGCTAAGATCGTCGGTGATGATCCAGTCCGAAAGTCAATCCTTTATCAGAAGGAAGACCTTCTGGCTTACGATTGCGATGGCTTTACCATCCATAAACATTTGCCAAAGGTAGTCGTTTTTCCTAAAAATACAGCTGAAGTAGCAGCGATCGTTAAATACTGCCATGAAAATGACTTGCCATTTCTGGCAAGGGGAGCTGGCACTGGACTGAGCGGCGGAGCGATTCCGCTGAACAGCGAGGTAATCATTAGCATGGTCCGCATGAAAAAGCTTTTAAGCGTGGATTTTGAGAATAGAAGAGCAGTTGTTGAACCTGGTTTTGTCAACCTTAAGCTCA
Organism: Bacillus sp. JJ1122; assembly: GCF_036964885.1. NCBI lineage: Bacteria > Bacillati > Bacillota > Bacilli > Caryophanales > Bacillaceae > Bacillus > Bacillus sp. JJ1122. The sequence continues at coordinate 101,040 of NZ_JBALQL010000019.1, forward strand.
CCAACTCTATTTCAGATAAGGGCTATTACTACGCTCCGGACCCTTCAAGCCAATATTGCTGCACGATTGGCGGGAACGTAGCTGAAAATGCCGGCGGGGCGCATTGCCTGAAATATGGGGTAACGACAAACCATATTCTTGGTTTAGAGGTCGTCATGCCGAATGGGGACATAATCGAAATAGGGAAAAACGGAGTTCCGGACTTGCCAGGATATGATCTGCTGGGATTATTGACTGGATCAGAAGGAACGTTGGGAATTGTGACGAAAATTACCGTGAGGATTTTAAAAAATCCAGAAGGCAAGCAGACAGTACTGGCCTATTTTGACAAGGTAGCTGACGGCAGCAAAGCCGTGTCAGATATCATTTCAGCTGGAATTGTACCAGCTGCACTTGAAATGATGGATAAAACGGCGATTGAAGGCGTGGAGGCAGCAGCATTTCCAGTTGGGCATCCCCAAGATATTGAAGCGGTGCTCCTGATTGAAGTTGACGGTATTGCCGCCGGGATTGATGAGCAAATCAACCAGATTCTTGAGGTCTGCAATAATAATAATGTCCGAGAAGTAAAAGCTGCACAGAGTGAACAAGAACGGGCGAGATGGTGGGCAAACCGCAAAACAGGCTTCGGTGCAATGGGAGCAATTTCACCTGACTATTTAGTTCAGGACGGGGTCATCCCAAGGAGCAGGCTGCCGGAAGTGCTAAAGCGGATCAATGAAATCAGTGATGAATTCGGACTCCGCATCGCCAATATTTTTCATGCTGGGGATGGAAATCTTCACCCATTGGTTCTATTTGATGCCCGAAAACCAGGTGAAATCGAAAAGGCCCTCGAGGCAGGCAGCTTATGTCTTAAGGTGTGTGCTGATGTTGGAGGCACCATAACCGGAGAGCATGGAGTGGGCATTGAAAAACGAGAAGAAATGCGTTTTGTGTTCACTGATGAAGAAATCTTGGCACAAACAGAAATCCGGCAAGTCTTTAACTCGAAAAATCTTTTGAATGCTGGAAAACTATTTCCGTCACCGGGGCGCTGTGCTGAGGTTAAGAAGGAAATTGCTGCAGCTTCATCTATTGGATGAGCGGTAAATAAATAGAAAAAAATTTAGTTAAATTATTTGAAAATTCTTTTAGAAGCATGGTATGATTTTTTTAAAGAATATTTGAAACAGCGTTTTGTAATAAGAAACAAATTTGCGACACTGCTAATCTTGGCTAATAAAAGGGAGGAAACGAAACACATGGAAGACTATGTAAAAGCGGGAAATCTACAAGTAGCATCAGAACTCTATGAATTTATCAATTCTGAAGTTATTCCGGGCTCGGAGGTTGATCAGGAACAGTTTTGGTCAGGACTGGGCAGTTTAGTTAAAGATCTGGCGCCGAGAAATAAACAATTATTACAGATCCGTGATGAAATCCAGAGCAAGCTGAATGCTTGGCACCGCGAAAACAGCGAAGGCTTTGATTTTGAAAAATATAAAACATTTCTTGCGGAAATTGGCTATCTTGAGCCAGAAGCTGATGATTACAAAGTTACCACTGAGGCAGTAGATGAAGAGGTTGCATTCCAGGCTGGACCACAGCTTGTTGTTCCAGTAAATAATGCCCGCTATGCGATTAATGCAGCGAATGCCCGGTGGGGAAGCTTGTATGATGCCCTTTACGGTACAGATGCCATCAGCGAAGAGGATGGAGCAGAACGTGGTTTAGGGTACAATGCAGTTCGAGGTGACAAGGTCATTGCCTATGGCCGCCAATTCCTTGATAAGGCAGCTCCACTTGCTGAAGGCTCACATAAAGATGCCGAAAAATATTACATTGTAGACGGGAAGTTCACTGTTTTATTGACAGACGGTAAGACAACAGGGCTAAAAGATGAGGATAAGCTGGTTGGCTATAAGGGAGATTCTGAGAATCCATCCGCTGTTTTGCTTAAAAATAACCGTTTACACTTTGAAATCCAAATTGATCCAAGCCATTCAATTGGCAAGACCGATAAAGCGGGAGTAAAAGACATCTTGCTCGAAGCTGCATTGACAACGATTATGGACTGCGAAGACTCTGTAGCCGCCGTCGATGCCGAGGATAAAGTGGTAGTTTACCGCAACTGGCTTGGCCTTCAAAAAGGAGATCTTTCAGCGGATTTCAATAAAAACGGTCGCAGTATGACAAGGACGATGAATCCAGACAGGCAATACAAAGCTCCAAATGGGGAAGAATTCAGCCTTAACGGACGCTCTGTCATGTTTGTCCGCAATGTAGGCCACTTGATGACAAGCAATATGATTCTGGATGAAGAAGGAAACGAAGTTCCGGAAGGAATCCTGGATACTGTGTTTACAGGCTTGATTGGAAAACACTCTGTTATTGGTAATACCAAATTTAAGAATTCATCAAAAGGCTCCATCTATATTGTAAAGCCAAAAATGCATGGTTCTAAGGAAGTGGCATTTGCCAATGAACTGTTTGATCGTGTAGAGGATCTTGTTGGGCTAGAACGCCACACTCTTAAAATTGGCGTAATGGATGAAGAACGACGCACTAGCCTTAACTTGAAAGCATGTATTCGTGAAGTAAAAGACAGAGTCGTGTTTATTAACACAGGATTCCTGGATCGCACTGGGGATGAAATGCACACCTCCATGGAGGCGGGCCCGATGATCCGTAAGAATGACATGAAATCGTCCGTCTGGCTGCAGGGCTATGAAAAATCGAATGTTGCTACAGGGCTGGACGTTGGCTTCCAGGGACATGCTCAAATCGGAAAGGGTATGTGGGCAATGCCAGATTTGATGGGGCCAATGCTCGAACAAAAGATCGGCCACTTGAAGGCTGGAGCAAACACAGCATGGGTACCATCTCCAACTGCCGCTACATTGCATGCTCTTCATTACCATGAGGTAGACATATTCGAAGTGCAAAATGAACTGGCAAACGAATCAAAAGACTACAGAGATGAAATCCTTCAAATACCGGTTGCCGAAAACCCACAGTGGACAGCTGAAGAAATTCAGGAGGAGCTTGATAATAATGCACAGGGAATCCTGGGCTATGTGGTTCGCTGGGTTGAATCGGGTATCGGCTGCTCCAAAGTTCCTGATATCAATGATGTAGGGCTGATGGAAGACCGGGCTACTCTAAGGATTTCAAGCCAGCATATGGCAAACTGGCTGCACCACGGTGTTTGCACGAAAGAGCAAGTCCTTGAAACTTTACAGCGTATGGCAAAAGTCGTAGATAAACAGAATGAATTAGATCCAGATTACCGGCCAATGGCTTCTGACTATGACAATTCTGTTGCGTTCCAGGCTGCGTGTGATCTTGTCTTCCTTGGGTATGATCAGCCGAGCGGCTATACTGAACCAATTCTCCATCGCCGCCGCCAAGAAGCGAAAGCGAAGTTTGCGGTGAAAAATTAATTTCATCTATCTTTTATAAGGGCATTCTAACTCAGATTAGAGTGCCCTTATATATAATTATAGAAACAACCTGAGAAAAACTTGAGCTCATTTACATAGCTCTCTATAAAATTGAAATTCGAAAGGAGCAGCAAAATGAAATTTGCTAGATTTACGATCGATTCAAAAGAATATTCAGGTGTTGTTGCTGAAGAAATGATTAAGGTAATTACGGGTGACATTTTTGGCAGCTGGGATTACACGGGCAAGGTTTTCGCATTGGATGAGGTAAGCTTGCTAGCGCCGCTCGTTCCTAATCAAGTAATAGGTATTGGAGCGAACTTCGTGGCAAAAAAAGAAGATTTGCCAGCCGAACTTCCTGAAATCCCGGTATTCTTTTATAAGCCCGTATCCTCTGTTATTGGACCAGAAAAGGAAATCATCATTCCAGAGGGGGCAGAACAGGTAAAATTCGAATCAGAGCTTGCTGTCGTAATTGGTAAGGAAGCAAAAAACATTGCTGAAGAAAATGTTCTCGATTATGTCTTTGGCTATACGATTGGAAACGACGTAACTGCCCCGAAGTTTTTCCATCAAGCTGGGCACTGGACAATCGGGAAGTCTTTTGACACCTTCACTCCATTGGGCCCAGTTATTGAAACAGAACTTGATCCGTTTACTGTAAATGTACAAGCAAAGCTTAATGGCATCGAAAAACAAAACAGTCCAACTGACCTCATGATTATCCCGATTCGCAAAATGATTTCATATCTTTCAAAGGTTATGACACTTAAACCAGGAGATGTCATCCTCACGGGGAGTCCGGTAGGGGCAGAGTTTGTCGGAGCAGATGATGTTATAGAATGTGAAATTGAAGAGATAGGAACTCTTAAAAATGTGTTCGCATCTGTGAAGGAAAAGTCAACCGCACACCGTTAAAAGCTGTAAACATAGTGTGCTACAATTAGGTGGCATATAAAGCACAATTTAAAGAGTGAGGCAGTACTTGAGGTGAGTGGAATGGAAAGAGAAAATGTCGTCAAGTCCGTTAGCCGGGCACTTGATATCATTCATTTAGTTGGTATGAAAAAAGGCGGTCTAGGAGTAACTGAGATATCTAAACAAATAGATATCAATAAGAGCTCTGTATACCGTATTTTGTCTACGCTTGCCCAATATGGCTATATAGAACAAGATGTTGAAACGGGAAAGTATAAATTGGGGTACAAATTTTTGGAGGTCAGCTCTAAGCTTCTTGATTCCATAGACTTAAGAGCAGAAGCAAGACCATTTCTCCAGGAGCTTGAGAATGACACCAATGAAGTGATCCATCTTGTAGTGTATGACCAGGGAGAGGTCGTGTATATTGAAAAATTGGAAGGTAATGAAACATTGAGAATGCATTCCAAAGTCGGGAAGCGGGCACCTATGCACTGTACATCCGTAGGTAAAGCAATTCTTGCACACCAGCTATCCGGAGTCGTACATGAAGTCCTAGACCGAAAAGGCATGCCAATGCATACAGAAAAAACGATAACAGATAAAGATACATTTTTTCAGGAGTTAGTTCAGGTAAAACAAGAGGGATATGCTCTTGACCTGGAGGAAAATGAGAATGGAATCACATGTATTGCCGTTCCAATATTTGACCATCTGGGTAAAGTAGCAGCCGCAGTAAGTATTTCAGGACCGACGATGAGAATGACTGATGAAAGGCTGCGGCAGCTGAAAGACAAGATCATCCACACTGGTTCTCAAATTTCAACAAGGCTAGGATATACAAAGCAAATGATTTAATCAAAAAGTTTGCCTGAATAACAAATTGTTATTTTAGGCAAACTTTTTTTGTTTCTTTAAGTAAAAAGTGAATTGAAAAAGCATTAAATAAATTAAATATCCAGATTCCAACTTATTGGAAAATAAAGAAAGGCTTTAATCTGTACAGAAACATTCTCTATGAAAAAGATTAACCGTGTAATAAAAACATGTAAATTAATATTACTTTTATAATATAATAATCTAAATTTTCGAAAAATTGTTGATATTTTCTCTCTATGGTTTGTATAATTAGTAATAGGTGTTGTATAACAAAATTTCTATAGTTATATAACAATGTTTCGCAATACGCAACGAAATGAAATCATGTTTTTTATTACCAAACAAAAGGGAGATGATGTTTTGTGAGTACTGGAGTATTAGCTTTTTTGTCTTTACTGCCGATTCTTGCGGTAGGAATTTTCCTGGTCGGACTTAGATGGCCAGCAAGTAAAGCAATGCCAATTTCTTATGTAATTGCAATTGGACTTGCCTTATTCGTTTGGAAGGTGCCTGGAGCCAATGTAGCTGCCGCTTCCGTTCACGGACTAATTGTAGCCGCAACACTTCTTTACATTATTTTTGGAGCAATTTTACTGTTAAATACTTTGCAGGAAAGCGGTGGAATTAAAACGATCCGCCAGGGGTTCACTGATATCTCAGCGGATCGCCGAATTCAGGTAATTATCATCGCCTGGCTGTTTGGCTCATTCATCGAAGGATCTGCTGGATTCGGAACACCAGCTGCGGTTGCAGTGCCTTTGCTTGTGGGACTAGGATTTCCCGCAATGGCAGCAGTAGTTGCCGGGATGGTTATTCAAAGTACACCAGTATCATTCGGGGCAGTTGGAACACCTATGCTCGTAGGCGTCTTTACTGGTCTATCAGCCGACACTGGAATCACAAATGACTTTTTAGGTCTTGTTGATATAATCGCAGTGAAAGTTGCCTTGCTCCACATGATTGCAGGAACGCTTGTGCCATTATTTGTTGTAGCGTTAATGACAAGGTATTTTGGCAAAAACAAGTCATTCTCTGAAGGAATAAAGATTTGGAAGTTCGCACTTTTCTCATCCTTTGCTATGACGATTCCATATTTGATTGTAGCAAACGTGCTTGGGCCGGAATTCCCGTCCATGATTGGCGGTTTGACAGGTTTGGTTATTGTGATTTTTGCAGCTAAAAAAGGATTCCTTATGCCGCCAAAAGAAGAAGCATGGGATTTTGAAGAGAAATCAAAATGGGATCCGGAATGGATTGGCCAGCTGGAGATTAAGGATATCGCTCATAAAAGTGGCAGTATGAGCATGATGCGCGCATGGGCTCCATATGTTTTGGTAGGTGTATTCCTTGTGCTTTCTAGATTGAATTCCCTTCCTATCGCAGAATGGTTAAAATCAAAGGTTGTAGCACTGGAAGATATTTTTGGTTCGGGGATTACCTCCAGCTTCCAGCCTTTATACTCGCCGGGAACAATTTTCATCATGATATCTTTGATTACATTTTTCCTTCATGGCATGAATGGAAGCGCATACAAGAAAGCGTGGTCTCAGTCTGGAAAAACGATGATCGCTGCTTCAACAGCCTTGATTTTTACAGTTCCAATGGTCCAGGTGTTCCTGAATACAGGTAGCGGGGCAGCAGGTTTTGATAAAATGCCGATTGAACTTGCGAATGGCGTAGCAGCATTAGCTGGGGATAACTGGCCGCTATTCTCAACCTTCATTGGAGGAATTGGAGCATTTATTGCAGGCAGTAATACTGTCAGTAACATGATGTTCTCGCTTTTCCAATACGATGTTGGCTCCCAGATAGGCGTAGATCCTACTTGGATTGTTGCATTACAGGCAGTAGGAGGAGCAGCAGGAAATATGATATGTGTTCATAACGTCGTAGCTGCCTCAGCTGTGGTTGGCTTGGTAGGAAAAGAAGGCGCTGTCATTCGAAAAACGCTCTTCCCATTCACCTATTACGCATTGCTTTCAGGCTCAGTAGGCTATTCAATTGTCTGGTATTCCCAAAAAGGAATTTTCAATATCGGATCGTTCATTGCAGTTGCCATTGCGGTTGCAGCGGTATACATTATTGTGACAAACAACAGAAGGTCCGGTTTGCTTTTACAGGAGACACAGCCTGTAGTTAAACAATAAAGCTATATTAAATTTTATAAAACTGCATCCCAATTGTTTGCCATGACTAACAATTGGTGGTGCAGTTTTTTTCATCGAATGCAAAGAAATATAATAGAAGGAAAGAAAAAATATAAGGTACGGGAAAAGTTCATAGTGATTCCAATCTGCAGTGTGTCTTCCACTGTAAATAAAAGGCTCTGTTTTAGCTTAATGATGATTTTCGTATAGGTATGAGAATGAATAGGCGGAGAATTTCCGGCTAATGTATATAGAAGAGGCTTATGAACCCAAGATAAGCGGAGGAATTCCGGTTATCTGCTTTAAATAAACCAAAATTCAAAGGTTTGGATCATATAAGCGAAAAAACTCCGCTTATTCTTAAGGAAATATGGGTATTTCCCAATATAAAACGGAATTTTTCCGGTTATTTTTCTAATACAGTTCAGTTTAATAACAGAACTTTGCCCATAAAACGCATGATACATTAAATGCCCGTGCAATATTATTACATAACAAAAAGCCCTGCATTTTACAGGACAAAATGTATAACAAATATAAGCAGATACTTTATGTATTTTTATAAAAAGTGACAGATATCCGAACCCGTTAAGATTAATAACCGTTTCTTGATATATTGGTTATAAAATTTGTTCTTATATCCATTAGTGTCCATGATTTCCATCCTGATGTTCCTTGTGGCTGCCAGAGTCCCCTTGAGGATTTTCAGCCCAGTCTTTCCCTAACTGGCTTCCAACTAAGAGATAAGCTGAAATGAAAATGAACATCATAATTGGTTTGATTAATTCAGTTAACGAATTGATACGGCTGGTTGAATCGGGTAAGATTTTAAATAAAAATAACGAACATATCGAAAGTGTCAGAAAGATATAGATAAGAACCAGCGATTTGCCAGGAACGAGCATTTCCCCAAGCATTGCTCCCATCATTCCGCCCATCAAACCTGCCATGAAGCCTTCTATTGAAGATGATATCCCAAATTTAAAACAACATATAGTTCCAGATACAGCTCCTATAATCATAGCAATAATTGTTGAATAGAACAGATCACCTTGATGGAGTGTACCTAGGAATATTCCAGAAGTTAGGCCAACATTCATACTTAAAAACATAGAGATGGTCATTCCCATCATATCTGTCATTCTCGTTTTGTATTTATCAGTTAGAAAGATAGAAAGTAAGAGTACGACACCAAGAGTAAAAAAGATATAAAAATGAAACGTAATCATGTTGAACCTCCTTTTCACTATCTTATGAGAGGTGCAGACAAACCATGCAGGGCAGGAAGAATATGCAGAAAATGTGAAGATAACTGAGAATAGATGCTTGTCATCTTTAAATAGAAGGGATGACATCAGACGGTTTTTAAAAGGTTTTTAGCCCAAGCAGATTTGTGGGTGAACGCATATAAAATTAGTGTAAACATAAATAGATTAAGGAGGTAGGTCATTATGTATCGTTACAGAAATCTACATCCAGCAAGAGACCAGAGATTTATAGGGTTTGGATTGCCATTCCTTGGCGGTCTTGCGGGTGGACTTCTAGGCAGTGCATTATTTTATCCACGGCCGTTTTACGGATACCCGCCGGTAGGGTGTTGCGGTCCTGGGGTGGGATACCCAGGTTTCGGATACCCAGGAGGTTTCGGATACCCAGGAGGTTTCGGCTATCCGTATTATTGATTAACTACAGCAAATTTCAGGGGCAACTGACATTCGATGATGCAGCCTGAATGAAAGCATGAAGAACATTCTGTAAAATAGAAAAGCTTGCAGACATTTAAAATGGTCTGCAAGCTTTTTTCTTCTATTATTATGCTGGTGCATCCAGCTCATCTTCTTCAATCCGTTTTTCATGATGTTCAACATCTTTACGCGCATTGAACCGATCTGCTTTTTCAAGTGTAACGGTAATGTTGTAGTCAGGAATCCCTGCATATTTCTCATATCTTCCTCTTGGCAACAGGAAGTTTCCTTCAGGGAAGTGGACCTGTACATTTCCACTTGAAATATCAACGAATTTCGCTCTTCCCTGGAAAACTCCGAAGCCATTGTAAAGGACAATTCCTTCGCCTTCTGCAATGCTAAGTTTCTGGGCATCTTCTGCATTCATCAATACATCATAACGGCCAGCGCCGTTTAGTGGATCGACCTCATTATAAACCATGGAATTGAACTGCTTGCCTCGGCGGGAGGTAACGATGAACTGGCCTTCTTTTTTCCCGAGGTTAGGTATATCAACATTAATGAGGTTTCCTCTGCCGTCAGGAGTAGGGCAGATTCCATCCTCACATAGCCATGCACCACCCCATTGGAACACATCTCCTGATTTGCTTAGATGTTGAATTCCATCGTAATTTGGATTTGCGATCGCGATTTCCTTTCGAATTTCTTGAGCATCTTTAAAATCGACCAAATGAGCAGTTTCAGGCTTGACCCTTTTAGCTAAATCGATGTAAATTTTCCACTCGGCCCGTGCTTCTTCAACCTGGTTTTTATTGCCCTCAATTTCCGGGCTAAAATAAACCATTCGTTCCGTGGAGGTAGATGTACCGCCGCCTTCCTGCTCATAGCGAGTCTTAGCAGGGAGGATAATGACAGCTTCTTTTGCATCAACAAGAGTAGAGGTATTCAGAATGATATCTTGATGTACGCGAATATCAAGTTCAGACAATGCTTTTTCAACAAAGTTAGGATCAGGCATTGTTTCCAGAAAATTTCCTCCAGATAAATAATACATTTTAATCTTGCGTTCATGATCTTCTGGCAGCAGGATGTTTTCAAGCGTCATTCCGACGATATCTCCTTGCCATTTAGGCAGTTCGAATCCCCATATATCTTCAATGCGCCTGATATTATCCCCATAAAAATCTCCGCCAGGAAGAACGAATGGGTCAGCTCCCATTTCTCCGCTGCCTTGAACGGATGAGTGGCCGCGGAAAGGCATTAATCCAGCGTGCTTCCTTCCAAGATGTCCGCGAAGGAGAGCAAGATTTGCAACCTGTGAAATATTGTCAGTTGCGAAAGAATGCATCGTCAAGCCTAAAGCCCATGCGTAAACTGCATTTTTGCTGTTTGCTAGCAGCTCTGCGAGTTCAATAATGCGTTCTTTCGTTACGCCTGAAGAAGTGACAATGTCCTCCCATGACTGTTCCTGGACTTTTGCCTTCAATTCTTCATATCCATTTACGTGCTGATCAACAAACTCATGATTGATTGCAGAACCGTATTTCGTTACTTCCATGTCGAACCAGTGCTTCATGATTCCATGCATAAAAGCGATGTCCCCGCCAATGTTAACCTGATAGAAATCATCTGCTATTTTTGTTCCAAACAATGCTGACTCAGGATTCGATGGAATCCAGTACTCATCCATCGCTGGTTCCTTGTATGGGTTAACAACAATGATCTTTGTTCCCTTTTTCTTTGCTTCAAGCATATATTTTGATGAAACAGGTGAGCTGTTTGATGCTACACTTCCCCAAAACAGAAGGACATCGGTGCCGATCCAATCCAAATAGTTGGAAGTAGAAGCACCAACCCCAATGGAACGCTTAAGGGCAGTCTTCGATGGAGAGTGGCAAATCCGGCTCGCGTTGTCGATATTGTTTGTTCCGAGGAATCGGGATACTTTACCTGCTACATAATAAGATTCATTTGTAATCCCGCGGCTTGTCAGGTAAAAAGCGTACTGTTTTGGATCCAGCTTTTTCATTTTTTCAGCAATCATATCCATTGCATCATCCCAGGTGATACGTGAAAAGTTTCGTTCGCCTTTTCTGCGGACCATTGGGTATGGAATGCGACCTAGTTTGCGCAGTTGTGTACTGTCATATTTTCTTAATTCATCAATATCAGAATGCAGGATTTCCTGATCGATGGAGCCTGCAGTGTTCAATCGAAGAACATTCAGCCGTGTTGTACAGATGTGTGGTCCAGTCAAAGTCTGGTCGTGAAGACCGGATACACCAAGAGCGCATCCATCACATACACCTTTAGTTAAAATATTTGTTGCGTAGCCGAAGTTATCTCTATTATCCCAAAGGGTTTTAAACGTATCTCTTATATGTTTAGGCTTTACCTTGCCTAGTCCAAAAGGAATCGGGCTAACCCAATGTTTTGGTGCAGGCATAACCGCTTTTTTCTGTGGTCCTGGATGTTTTGTTTTTCCCAATTTAAAACACTCCCATTATGGTTCTACTAATTATTGAATCTTTGAATATTAAAGTCTTAAAAAATAAAAAACCACCGTATACCCAAAACAATTTCCATGTTTTGAGTAATGACGGTGGTTAGTCTTTAGCAGGATCGCTGCCAAGTACCATACCTTTTTAACTGAATTTTGCATGGATGTCCTCATCAAAAACAAAGATAGACATTCCAAAATCACGGTCAATATCTATGTCTACAAAAAGTTCAACAAACTTGCATCCAAGAAATTCTTCCATTTCAACAGGCGGATTCTTTCGGTACATTTCTTTCACCATTTCAGTTCTGGCGGCTCTCAATGCCTGCTTTCCTTCATTCGCCGTAGCAATGAATTTCTCAACAGGAGAAAGGTTTCCTTCCATTTCGCAGATTGCCCAGTTTTTGCAGAAAGTAGTGGTAATTTTGCTTGGTCCTTTTCCCATATGCTTTTTTCTGAAAGAACGGACCAGGTTGCTGAACTCAGCCTCGTATTTATTCATACTATCCTCCTGTCATCTATACAGGTTATAAGATGATAGGTATTTTACCATACGAAGAAACAATTAAAAAGAATTAACCAGCCAATCTTTCATTTGCTGCATTTTGTTCCCGTAATTTACGAATGTCACGGCGGATCAAAATCGAAACTACAAGTGCAACTACGAATAGACCGGCAAAGAATGTTAAGCTCGTCGCATAGCTGCCTGTGTTATCCTTCATCCAGGCTGCAAACATTGGACCGGCTAAACCTGCGGCTGCCCATGCAGTCAAGATATATCCATGAATCGCACCAAGCTGTTTTGTTCCGAACATGTCACCAATGAAAGCTGGAATTGCTGAAAATCCTCCACCGTACATTGTGTAAACGATCGCTAGCATGATCTGGAAAAGGAATGCTTCTTTTGTATGTGGAAGCAAAGTGAATAATAAGATTTGTGTTGCAAAGAATATAGTGTAAGTGTTTGGACGGCCAATATAGTCTGAAATAGAAGCCCATGCAATGCGTCCAAAACCATTGAAGAGACCCATTACGCCAACAAGTGCCGCTGCTTCTGCAGTAGTTAGCCCAATGCTTTCTTCTGCTAAAGGTTTTGCGGCTGATAATATGGCAATTCCGCATGTTACGTTGATGAATAGCATCACCCATAAATAATAAAACCTAGAAGTCTTGATCGCTTCATTAGCTGTTAGCTGAGCTAAATCCTGTTTAATTTTAATTTTTCCTGATTGTGCTTTTTCCTTAAAGCCCTTTGGTGCCCAATCAACTGGTGGTTTTTCTAAGTAAAGGGATGATAGCGTCATGATAATGAAATATGCTGCGCCTAAAATATAAAACGTTTTAGCTGTGCCAACAGACTTTATTAACGAATCCATAACCGGGCTGGAAATGGCTGCAGCAAACCCGAATCCCATGATTGCAAGGCCGGTTGCAAGACCTCGTCGGTCAGGGAACCATTTCACTAAGGTTGATACTGGGGCAATATAGCCTACCCCAAGGCCGATTCCGCCCAATACGCCGTAAGTCATATACAATAACGGCAGTGAGCCAAGATTTACTGCCAGTCCAGAGCCTAATATGCCAGCTCCGAAAAAGCCTGCTGCCAGAAGACCCGCTTTCCTCGGTCCATGCTTTTCAACAAAATGTCCAAGGAATGCTGCTGACAGTCCTAAAAATAGAATAGCAAGGCTAAATGTAAATTGAACCTGCTTTGACGTCCAGCCGAATTCTTCAATCAATGGATTCGTAAAATTGCTCCAGGCATATACTGATCCAATGGAAATATGAATTCCCACTGCCGATGCTGCAATAAGCCATCGATTCTTAGTTTTTTTCATCCTTTGTTCCCCCTTATTCACTTTTGAAAAGTTTTTTTAAACCATGCAATCTGTCAAATAGCAATACCATGCTTAAATATCAAACATCCGTTTCTGTAAATGAAATATGTAGAATGACAGTAAAAAACAGAAAAACCGCCAACTTCTTTAAATCCCTTGACAACAGGGATGACTAAAGAAAGATTGACGGTTAGTACTAAGCAGGTTTCGCTACTCTCGGACCAACTGCTAATCGCTTACATTTCCGCTTTACATCTTAACCGACGACAGGGTCGCTATCTCGAATCAAAATGTGGCGGTTTTGTGAACTTCAAAAAAATTCTATCACTTACTAAATGTAGATGCAACAACTATTAGGATTGATATATCAATTTTACACTATGAATGTGTTGTAAATTTTTCTTGTGAAAAAGATTCGATTGTGTTTAGATTTTAATATTCTCAAAATCTTAGAAGCTAAGGTGAAGACAATGTTGGAAAATATGAGTGATAAATATACCATTACAAAATATTTAAACGGACAATTCCTGAATGTGGAGGATGTCATCGTCAACGAGTTTCCGTTGACCATCTTTGTGAATGACGTGGAATTTGCTACCATGGTCTGTACGCCAACACATTTTGAGGAAATGGTTGTCGGTTTTCTGGCATCAGAAGGAGTTATCCGTTTCTATAGTGATATCCATTCCATGAATATTGATGAAAGCCGTGGGTATGCGTATGTCATGCTAAAAGCGGAAACCACTACAAACCAGCAATATTACTCTAAACGTTTTATTGGTTCCTGCTGCGGAAAAAGCCGCCAATTTTATTTCCACAATGATTCCAGGACGGCTAAAACTTCAACGGCAAAAACCACGATTACCGCTTCAAAAGCAATAGCTCTTATGAACGAAATGCAAAACAATTCACAAGTATTTCAGGAAACAGGCGGCGTACATAATGCAGCTCTTTGCAATTCTGAAGAATTGTTAGCGTCAAGAACTGATATTGGAAGGCATAATGCTTTAGATAAATTATTTGGATATAGCATTTTGAACCGAGTGCCTGTCCGTGATAAAATTATTGTTTTCAGCGGAAGGATTTCCTCCGAAGTCCTATTAAAAGCAGCGAAAATCGGGGTAGGGATCGTCCTTTCAAAATCTGCTCCAACCGACTTGGCAATTAAGCTGGCAAAGGATTTGAATATTACAGCAGTTGGTTTTATCCGGGGAAGTTCTTTTAATGTCTATTCTTGCCCGGAGCGGATTGTTGAGTAGTTTGTGACAATGAATGTTGTGCGTTTTTAAGATTCACAGTTAAGAAATTATTATTACTAAAAAGTAAATATTTTTAAGAGGTCCAGATTTCCGTCTAGGAATTTTGGGCTTTTTTTTTTGACTAATGCAAAATGCAGATTTTTAATCCCCTGTTGATTGTAGTAGAAGGCGCAAAGACACCTCCGAAAATGCTAACGCATTTCCATCGTGTGTGGGCAGATTCGAGGAAGCTATTCAGTGTCCTGCGGGCAAGCCCCAGCCCCGAGGAAAGCGAAGCGGCTGGAACGGACTTCAACAGCCTTGCTTAACAAAGCCTTATTATTTGATAGAGCAGTTTTGTTAAATAGAACATTTAGCCGAAATCTGTCGCAACATAAAGAATCGGGAGGATTTGAAAGGATATGAAGGGAATGGGGAGGCTCATCCAGCTGAGCAGACGAGAGCCGGGTATATGCACGTATATCGTTAATTATCAGATAATTTGGATTTTGTGGATATATTACAAAATTGTTACGCTTAAAAGGTAGATAGACATTTAGGAAATTAAGGGGGAATGTAGAAAAGTGAAGAAGATATTATCAATATTCGTGTTGCTTGCGACTATGGCCGGAACCTTGGCTGGATGTGGCGGGGATGAAAAGGCATCTGGGGATGGCGGAATGAAATTAGCAGAAGAAGGAAAGTTCACATATGCTGCCTCAGGTGAATTTAAACCATTCAGCGTAACAGATGGTGAAGGGAAGATGACCGGTTTTGACATTGATGTTGCCGAAGCAGTGGCGAAGGAATTGGGACTTGAACCTAATCAGAAGAAATTTAAGTTTGCCAGTATCGTAGAGGGTGTTAAGACAGGTCGTTTTGATGCAGCGGTTGCCAGCCATACGATCAATGATGATCGTTTGAAGCATGTAGATTTCTCTACACCTTATTACTATTCTGGACCGCAGATTTTCGTAAGACCTGACAGCAATGTCGAAACACTTAAAGATTTAGAAGGCAAAGAAATTGCTGTTTCAAAAGGTTCTACATACGCTGATACCGCAGAAAAAGCAACAGATAATATTGTGCTTTATGACAGTGATGTTACGGCTCTAGAAGCCTTGGCCAATGGTAGGCATGACGCTGTTATAACGGACTTTATTACAGGGAAAGAAGCAATAGGCGCTAATTTGAAAATTGAAGGCAAGGAGCTTCTTGGCCGCAGTGATCAGGGAATTGCTATTGCAAAAGAAAACGATGAATTGTTGAAGAAGATCAACGAGGCATTAGAAACATTAAGACAAAATGGAACATTGAAAGAAATTAGCGAAAAGTATTTCGGAGAAGATATTACCGCTGATCCGGAAAAATAAACTGTCATCCGGGAGCGAATGTGCGGTGTACCTGCACATTCGTTTCTTCATAAAAAAACGTGTTCACAGGGAGTGGAATGAATTTTGCCAAGCTTATCGCATGTTATAGAAGTCTTTTTTGACACGTATGAAATCTTCATCAAAGGCATGCTTCTGACTTTGGAGGTTACAGCCGTTTCAATCTTCATTGCTGTATTCATAGGATTGTTTTTTGCCTTCCTGAAAATATCAGGAATTAAATTTTTGGAATGGATTGCTAATACATATATTTACTTAGTAAGAGGAACGCCATTAATCGTTCAAATCTTCATTTTTTACTTTGGATTGAATAACTTGAATATCTCAGCCTTCTGGTCGGTGGGTTTAGCCCTCGCTTTTCATAACGGTGCCTATATCGCGGAAATATTCCGGGGGACCATACAATCAATTGATAAAGGCCAGATGGAAGCTGGACGTTCTTTGGGAATGAGCACAAATCTGACTATGCGAAGAATTATCCTTCCTCAGGCATTTCGCCGCGCACTTCCTCCACTTGGGAACCAGTTTATTATCGGTCTAAAGGATTCCTCATTAGCAGCCTTTATCGGGATGTATGAATTATTCAATGTGGCTACAACTAAAGGAGCAAACGATTTCGATAATATGACATACTTGCTCATCGTAGCCGTGTATTATCTTTTCCTTGTTTATTTAATTTCTGCTTTAGTTGGACTGATTGAGAAGAAACTTTCTGTAAGTGATTAAGGGGGAACTTGTTGTGAATGAGAGAAATATGATAGATGTGAAGAAACTGAATAAATCCTTTGGGGAGCTCCATGTTTTGAAGGATGTTGATATAACGGTAAAAGAAAGCGATGTTGTCTGTCTAATAGGGGCAAGTGGTTCGGGAAAGAGTACCTTGCTTCGCTGCCTGAATTTTTTAGAAATTAAGGATCATGGACAAATCGTCATTGAAGGGGAGGAAATAAATGCGGAATCGCACGATTTAAACAAAGTGCGTCAAAAGATCGGTATGGTTTTTCAACATTTTAATCTATTTCCGCATAAAAATGTAATCGAGAATATTATCGAAGCACCGATTCATGTAAAAGGGATTGATAAGGGGCAAGCAATTAAGGAAGCACGGGAATTACTGGCAAAAGTAGGGTTGGCTGATAAAGAAACAGTCTACCCATCCAAGCTGTCAGGAGGCCAGAAACAGCGAGTAGCCATCGCCCGTGCGCTTGCGATGAAACCAGATATTATGCTGTTCGATGAACCCACATCTGCCCTTGACCCAGAGCTTGTAGGAGAGGTACTTGCGACAATGAAAGAGCTGGCCGTAGAAGGGATGACAATGGTCGTCGTTACGCATGAGATGGGATTCGCCCGTGAAGTCGCAGACTGGGTCGTTTATATGCATGGCGGGCGGATCGTAGAAGTTGGCCACCCTGATAAGATATTCGAAAATCCGGCAGAAGTACGAACCCGAGAATTTTTAAGCAGAACCTATTAAAGTGTGAACGCAAAAATTCTATGCGCACATATTTTTGAGGTGTTGAAAGGTCAGAGTGTGGAAAGAGAAGTGCCTGCGTCTCTGCTTTTATAAAAGGAACCTTTCCCCAATCCAGCCTGCTGTTTTGATGCCTCATAAGGCTGAAGAAAGCTGCAAAGAAGGGTGAACAATAAAAAACTGTTGGCAAACACCCCATTTTAAATTAGAATAATTTTACAAACTGAAACGCTGCCTTGTGCAGCGTTTTTTATTGGCCAAAACGTTCACAATTATAACCTGGAAACCGATATTTATATAAATAGGCTTTTCAACATGAAAAACAAAAAAAGGATGTTTGCACATTATGTTTTCAATGCCCGATTCAGATGTTTTGTTTTTACACGGGGAGTACTCTCTGCCAATTGTGATCCTTTCGGTTCTGATTGCGTGTTTTGCATCATATACTGCTCTTTCCATGAATGAAAGAATCAAGCAGAATAGTTTCTTTAGCCGCAATTTTTGGCTTGGTCTCGCTTCGGTTGCGATGGGTCTGGGAATTTGGGCAATGCATTTTATAGGGATGAGCGCTTTTATACTTCCCGTTTCGATGAAATATAACATTCCTCTTACCATATTGTCTGTCTTGCCTGCGATCCTCGCCTCATATTTGGCTTTTTATATTTCCAATCGGATTAATCATACACGTTGGCCCCAGGCTCTAGCAGGGATGACTATGGGCATTGGGATCGGGGCGATGCATTATATTGGTATGACTGCGATGGAAACGGAAGCGAAGTACGTATATAACCCCTGGATTTTTATTTTATCCATAGCTATCGCAATAGTTGTTTCCTTTGTGGCACTGTACATTTTTTCAAGTCTGCAAAAATACATGGGCAATTTTTATGTGAAATCCCTTACTTCGCTCATCATGGGTCTTGCGGTGGCAAGTATGCACTACACTGGGATGGAAGCTGTTGTATTTTACACGGATGAGCCATTCACTTCAGGATTGCATCATGGGCAGCATATGAATCTGCCTCTTCTTGTGATTGCTGTAGCATTAGGTATTTCTGTTATATTAGGACTTTCGGGTCTATCCAGCCTGCTTGACCGCTATGTTGATTTCCGCTTAAACAATTTCGATGCATTGACAGGGTTGCCGAATCGGAGGCACTTTGAAAAAGTGATGAATTCTTCTGCCGTTTCCAGCTTGGCGATCATTCATTTACATAGTTTGGAGAAGTGGAACAGCAGATATGGATACGAGTTTGGCGATGAGATCATTAGGGCGGTCAGCGAAATCATTGTTCGCCTAAAGCCAGGGACTACTGCCATTTATAGGATTGAAGGAAACCGGTTCGCAGTAGCCTCAGCCGATACCCGTGATTATGAGAAGCTTAAACTTTCGATGTTGAGAATCGCTTCCGTTTTGAAGAGATCATTAGAATTCAATGAGAAAAAAATAGTTGTAGATATGGTTTGTGCGGTTACCTCTTCACATGCATATGAAAAGGCTGACTTGTTTGCCAATACTATGGCTGTTCTTCATCACTCAAGCATTAAGTATAAGCATGATGTCATTGAATATGACCCTGTCATTCACACTTATGCATTTGAAAGGCATCTCGTCCATGATATTGAGAGAGCAATAAATGAGAACGAACTATTTGTTGTATACCAGCCAAAAATATGTACAAACACGAAACAGATCTTTGGAGTAGAAGCCTTACTGCGATGGGACCATCCGATGCATGGTTTGGTGCCTCCAGGTGTGTTTATTCCGATCCTTGAGGAAAACGGCAAGATGCACGAGGTGACGAATTGGATCATTGACCATGTGTGCAAGCAAATCTCACTATGGAATTTACAGGGGATTAAAGGCTTTAAAATTGCCATTAATGTTCCAGGTTCCTATTTTACTTCGCCGCTGTTGATGGGAATTTTAAAAGAGAGTGTCTCTAAATATGAGATTGCAAGTAACTATCTGGAACTTGAAATTACTGAGACAAGCGTAATCGATAATATTGAGAATGCGATTAGGGCGGTCAGTGAGTTCAAGGAGTATGGATTTACTGTTGCCCTTGATGATTTCGGTACTGGTGTCTCCTCCTTGTCTTACTTAAAGCGTCTGCCGATTTCCACACTGAAAATAGATAAATCTTTTGTAGATGACGTGCCACAATCAGATAAAGATTCTGCCATTATTAAGGCGATCATCAGCCTGGGCCATTCTTTGAAATTGAAGGTAGTCATTGAAGGAGTGGAATCTGAAGAGCAAATTGAATTTTTATCTACAAATTCCGAAAATCCAATAATACAAGGCTATTACTATTCGAAACCGTTAAGAGCTGGCGAGCTGGTTGACTGGATTGATGAATTTTCTACGGTGGCTGGAGCGGTATAATAAATAAATTGTTCATTATTAAAATATAATGGGTTGAAACTTTACTTTTTTAGAGTCAATCTAAAAAAGGCCTAAACTATAGGAGGAAACTAAATGAATTTAAGCATTTCACAAATTAAAAAGAAGGCCCTTGCTTCATTAAAAGGAAAATGGGGCATGGGAGTCCTGCTGACGATTACCGTTTTTTTAGTGACAACATTTGTTCCAATGATGGCCGAGATGATGATGAGCGGTGGATTTTCAGCCTGGGTAGATGAGGAAGAACCGTCTACCGCAGCAAATCTAATAAGTTTGTTTTTCTCATTCCTTTTCATCCCTCTGTCAGTTGCAAGCTATTGGTTTTATCTTGTAATTGCCAGATGGAACGACCCGAAGATTTCTCAAGTATTCGCTGTCTATAAAAAGTGGGAGCTCTCATTGAAAGTAATTGGTACATCTATACTTATGGGTATTTTCACAATGCTATGGACTTTATTATTGATTATTCCTGGAATTATTAAAGGCATTGCGTATTCACAAGCTTTTTTCCTGATGAAGGATAATCCTGAATACTCAGCACTAGAAGCGATCACCGAAAGCAGAAAGAGAATGAAAGGTTTCAAATGGAAATACTTCCTTATGAACCTCAGCTTCATTGGCTGGATCTTCATTGCTATTTTTACACTAGGAATCGGATTCCTATGGCTAACCCCTTATATTTCTACAGCCAACGCAACCTTTTATAACGAGTTCATTGCACCAAGAGGCAATGAAGAAGCAAAATCAGCAGATTTAGCAATTTAACACATTAAAGCGCCGGGGGTCTGACCCCCGGCGCTTAAATATGTTAAAGGGGTTTATAATTCCGAGTATGAATTAAAGGGTATTTCTGTAAAGTAGCGAATAATTATAATTCTAGTCTTAAAGAAATGAGTTGAGATTATGAACTATGATAAGTCGACGATCTATTTAATTGATCAGAAGGACGGGTACTCTCCTACTTTTAGTCATCTGGTTTCCATGATGAATTATGTGCGTGAAACAACGTTAATGGCAGTGGAAGGCCTTTCGGTAGAGGAACTCGATTTCCTTGTGCATGAAGAAGCGAATTCGATTGGGATGCTGCTTGCCCATATGGCTGCGGTGGAGCGTATATACCAAATCGTCACGTTTGAGAGACGCGATCCAACCGAGGAAGAAGAAGAAGCATTATTGGCAGGGCTTGAACTTGGCGAGAAGGGAAGAACGACTTTTAAAGGCAATTCTCTTGAGTATTACCTTGAAGATCTTCAAGCAGCGAGGAATGAAACCTATAAAAAATTCCAATCTCTTAGCGATGATTGGTTGTTTGAGCAAACAGCATGGTGGTGGAACAAACCTGGAAACAATTATTTCAAATGGTTTCATGTATTCGAAGACGAACTCAGCCATCGCGGACAAATCCGGATGATCAAAAAGATATACAGCATGGCAGAAAAAAACAAGGAACAATTAGTGAAGGAACAATTAGTGAAGGAATAATCGAATCGTAAATGCCCGCTATTACTTGGTATTAGCGGGTATATATTTTTTTGGGCGATATTGATTGAAAAATCAGAACGATATATAATTAAATCACTCATAATCCAGGAGGGCACAAATTGGATGAACAAGCTCTATAAGGATTTCTTTTTCTTCCCTGATATTAGTATTTTAATAGCGTTAATTGCAACAGGAGTTGGAGTGGCAATCTGGAAGGGCCTTACACTGGGAATGTTATTATTTCTTGTCTTCGGCATGCTGACTTTTGCTTTCAGCGAATATTTAACGCATCGTTTCCTGTTTCATTTAAAGACCCCTAAAAACCCTTATTTTCTGAAGTTCTTAAAAAGAATTCACTATGTTCACCATACTGATCCTAACAACCTCGAACTCTTATTCCTGCCTTTATGGTATAGCCTGCCTAATTTCCTGATTCTCTCATTGATCTTTTATTACTTTTCTAAGAGTTTCAATTATACTATTGCGTTTGGAACCGGGTTATTGGCGATGCTATTAATTTATGAATGGAAGCATTATGTTGCACATCGCCCGATCAAGCCCAAGACCAGTTTCGGCAGGTGGGTAAAAAAGGTCCATATCCTCCATCACTTTAAAAACGAGAATTACTGGTATGGAGTAAGCACCCCCTTCGCTGATTATCTATTCGGAACCTTCAAAGATGAAAAAGAAGTCGAAACGAGCAAGACGGCAAGAGATCTTGAAAAAAGAGC
Organism: Bacillus sp. JJ1122; assembly: GCF_036964885.1. NCBI lineage: Bacteria > Bacillati > Bacillota > Bacilli > Caryophanales > Bacillaceae > Bacillus > Bacillus sp. JJ1122. The sequence continues at coordinate 123,155 of NZ_JBALQL010000019.1, forward strand.
TTAAATATAGGTATCTGGTTTCCTAACTGAAAATTTCCTTTCAGTGGGAGATCAGATATCTTTTTTTTGACTAATTTTTTAAAAAATTGAAACTAATTTCCAATTTATCCGTATTACATAGTAAGAAATAATTAGAGAAGGGGAGGTGCTTGTATAGGTTTTAAGTAATAGATTTTGAAAAAGGGTGAGAAGAATGGAGCTATTTGGATTGCCACTAGAAACAGTTTATTTATATGGTTTGGTCATCTCTGGAGCAATCACGATTCTTTATTTATTTTTTAGTGATTTTTTAGACGGTGTAATGGAAAGCATTCCACTGATCAATCCGACATTGATTTTTTCATTTATAACCATTTTTTCAGCAGGCAGCTATTTAGCTGAGGTTTTTACAGCTTTGAATAGTGGCCTGATCGCAGGATTTTCTGCACTTATTGCTCTTATTCTTGTGACTTTATTGAATGTTTTTGTCCTTATTCCCTTATCCAATGCTGAGGAGTCGCTTGTGTATAAGGAAAGTGATTTAAGAGGGAGAGTCGGAACGGTCATCACAGCTGTTCCGGTTGATGGTTATGGAGAGGTATTGATCGAAAGTATTAGCGGCCGAATATCTAAGCCGGCAACCAGCTTCTCTAAGACGGAGATACCTTATGGTAAAAAAGTGTTAATTATTGATATTGAAAAGGGTGTACTTCAGGTAAAAGTATACGATGAGTTAGAGAACTTCATTTAGGGGGAGATAGAATGGATTTAATGTTTATTGTGATTGGTTTTGTCGTTTTCTTGATTATTGCCTTGATTGCTGTTTTTATTACGAAATATAAGACGGCAGGACCAGATGAAGCTTTGATCGTAACTGGAAGTTTTCTAGGCAGCCGAAATGTTCATATGGATGAATCAAATAACAAAATCAAGATTATCCGCGGCGGCGGTACCTTCATTTTTCCAGTATTCCAGCAGTCCCGCCCGCTGAGCCTGCTATCAAGTAAGCTGGAAGTTACGACGCCTGAAGTGTATACAGAACAGGGTGTACCAGTAATGGCAGACGGCACTGCAATTATCAAGATTGGCGGGTCGATCAGTGAAATTGCCACCGCTGCTGAGCAGTTCCTTGGAAAAACAAAGGAAGACAGAGAAAATGAAGCGAAGGAAGTTTTGGAAGGTCATCTTCGCTCTATCCTCGGTTCCATGACGGTTGAAGAAATCTATAAGAATCGTGATAAGTTCTCCCAGGAAGTACAGCGCGTCGCTTCTCAGGACCTGGCAAAAATGGGACTGGTGATTGTATCATTCACGATCAAGGATGTTCGTGATAAGAATGGTTATCTCGATTCGCTCGGTAAGCCGCGGATCGCACAGGTGAAGCGTGATGCCGATATCGCGACAGCCGATGCGGAAAAAGAAACTCGCATCAAGAAAGCGGAAGCAGATAAGGAAGCGAAAAAGGCAGAGTTTGAAAGAGCGACAGAAATTGCTGAAGCTGAGAAAATTAATGGTTTGAAAATGGCAGAATTCCGCCGCGAGCAGGATATCGCCAAGGCTCGTGCCGACCAGGCATACGATCTGGAAAATGCCCGCGCACAGCAAGAGGTAACTGAACAGGAAATGCAGGTCAAAATCATCGAACGTCAAAAGCAGATCGAGCTTGAAGAAAAAGAGATTTTGCGCCGTGAGCGTCAATATGATTCTGAAGTTAAGAAAAAAGCAGACGCTGACCGCTATGCTGTCGAGCAATCAGCAGCAGCAGACAAAGCGAAGCAGATTGCTGAAGCTGATGCAAACAAGTATCGGATTGAAGCTATGGCACGTGCTGAAGCAGAAAGAATCCGTATGGATGGTCTTGCAAAAGCTGAAGCAGAGCGAGCACAGGGAGAAACTGAAGCAGAAATCATTCGTTTAAAAGGGCTTGCGGAAGCCGAAGCGAAGGAAAAGATCGCCGAAGCGTTCGAACAGTTCGGCCAGGCAGCAATCCTCGACATGATCGTGAAAATGCTTCCTGAATATGCGAAGCAGGTTGCAGCCCCACTTGGCAATATCGATAAGATCACCGTTGTCGATACTGGCGGAAGCGGTGCAAACGGCGGAGCGAACAAGGTTACAGGCTATGCAACCAACTTAATGGCCACACTCCAGGAATCTTTAAAGGCATCTTCTGGAATCGATGTGAAAGACCTGATTGAGAATTTCTCGGGAAAAGCAAATGTAAGACATAGCATTGATGCACTCGCTACTGAAATTAGGGACCAGAAGAAAAGTGAAGTTGAGAAAGCAGCTGAATAATTTTGCTTTGATTCTGCGTAAAGCTATGAAGCCGGCTATGGAAGCTAAATTCCAAGCCGGCTTTTTCCTTCTAGTTGAAAGATAATGGCTTCTAATTTTCATGAGATGGGACGTTTCTTTGATAAGTTTGAGATATGTTATTTTCATCTCTTAATTTCTTTTATAAGAAAAAGAAAACAAAAAAGCCTGGTCACGGAATGGCCAGGCTCTATATCTAGCTATTGTTTTTCCTTCTCCTCATTAGCTGACTTTAGCCAGCTTTCAAAATATCCCGAAGTTTCCACACCCCCGGCTTCTTCAAATGTTTTAATGAGGTCAAATCCAGAAGCGTTTTTATTTGTATTTTCCTTGGCAAATTGCTTTAATGCATTCTTGAACTTCCCTGTTCCCATGAGCTTCTCAAGCTCCTCATACATCGTTGATCCTTTTCCTGCGATTAACATATTGTAATCATTCATCTCTTTAAAATCTCCGAGCGGGCTGCTCAGGGATAGGCCCTGTCCTTGAATTCTTGCAATTTCGGACTGCACCTGGGCAATCTGCTCGGATGAATTGCTTGCTGCGTACCCTCTTTCAACCATGGCTTTTTTTAATAAATAGCTTGTAATTGCTTCGTTCACCCACGGTTCTTTATATCCATTGCTTCCTACAGCACCTGACAACCATTGGCGGAGAACGCCGTCGGCCATACTGATGCTGCCTAAGTGATTTGAAAAATTATACCCTGGTGTAAAAATCATTCCTTGATAAGACATTTGTGGGCTACTTTCAGCAGTACGGATAATGTCCAGCTCTTTGTATGGATAGGTACCAAAATACTCCTCGAAATACTTCATTGATTGACCTGCAGCCATATTATTACGTTGTGCAGCTTCCTGGCCATCGGTTGTTGGGCGTGACCAGATATTGATCATCGTGTCATCAGTCATGAAGATCTCTCTTGAGTAATATTGCTTATCCAACAGAACCAATGACAGATCCCTTACATTCTCAAGCTTGACTGCATACTTAACGGTATCACCCTGAGCTTCAATTTTTGCAGATGGCTCCGGTGCATTAGATACAATTTCATATTTAGCAGGTGCGGTCAGCGTAATATCATAATTCGCTATTTCCCTGTAAAATGGATTTCCGAAAGGTGTAAAGGGATCCAGGTTCCACCCATTTTTGTCGTAAACAGCCTGGGTCGGCAAAAAATTCCCAAGCCAGACTGCTGCGTAATCAAAACTAGTATTGCTATAGTTTTTTGGCAGTTTCAAAGTGAATTTAAATGCGACCTCGGCTTTTTGCTTGTCTGTCCAATTAGGCATGTCAATTTCAAGAATCGTTTTATCCACTTTAAAATCTGTTCTCTTGCTATTCACATATAAATCCTTGATTTCAATCCAGCCCGGTTCTGGTGAAGGGCCAAGAATCATTTCCCAATCGATACCCTCCAGTGATTCCTGGAATTGGTTCGGGTACAGGTGGAAATATAATTTATCCTGTTCCTTTCCGGTAGTGTTGGTCGTTGTCACATTCAGAGTACCTTGCAGTGAACCTTCAGCTTCGTTATAGGTCAAGTATGCTTTATAATCCGTTGGGACAACCTCTTCATTAGTAAAATCCGAGTAATAGATTTCTTTTCGATCTAATTTTGAAGAAACTTGGACAGATGACTGTTTAGCAGTCTGTTCTTTTGTACTGTCTGCATATTGCGCATATCCATATACTCCAGCCCATAAGATTAACGGCAATGTTAATAGAGCAGTAAGCATAGGCTTAGGTTTTCTGCCGATGAACGAAGTCATTATCAACAGGAATTTCTCAAGTGCTTCATAAACTCTGAATTTAAGAAAGTATCTTCTCAGGGTTAATAGCTTGTTTCGAATAATATCGCTGAAATAAATTTTTCTCTTATAATCCCTTGCCGTCTCGTGTTGGCAGCCAATCAAAACAAAACTCTTGGATTCCCTTACCAATGAAGGCCTGCTTACACTCTCTACTGCTTGGACTGACTTTTGCTTTACAGGGATGACACCGGCAATTTGATCTTCGATACCTCTTTTTATCCAATTAATAATGAGGGCAATTACCGTAATAAATAGGATTGGGCTATAAGCCATCCATGGAGCACGCCTGATCAGCCAATAATTCTGGCCAGCCATTCCCGCTAATTCATTTGATATCGACCTGTATATTAACCGTGGTGAATCAGTAAGTGCAGTCGGGTGTGGTCCGCCCAAATAGATCGAGAAAATGCCCATAAAAGTCAGCAGCTGCAGCAATTGCAGCATTTGTTGTGCAGTGAGCAATAAAAAATGGGACTTAATGTTCGGCCATACATGTCTAACTAAAATATGGAGTTTTCCTCCTCCCATGAGCGTTGAGCTTAAGACAAAGGACTCCTTCTTAATTTCGTCCACCATATCGGTGATAAAGTAAAAAACTCCTGGCAGACCGATTAAAATCAGTACAAGTACCTGATACTCCAAAATGACTTTTGCTGAATAACCCTGTGGTGCTGCTGCAATCGGAAGCATAAAAATGATACAAGCGAGCAAAGCAGGTATGTACCTGAATGGCCAGAAAAAGGCACTGAAATACCGTTTGAATCCTGGCATCCATATGGCAGTCAATAATGCCAGCAGTCCTCCAAGGGTTAAGCGTGCCAAGGTGATGCCAATAATGGCACCCAATGTGTACTTTATTCCGACAAGGACCAGATTCACCATGCTTCGCGCCCCCAAATCGGTACCAAGAGGGAAAACGAAGGATGGGGGGGCAGGAGGAGCGGCAACAAATTTACCATTCTCATCAAATATTAACGGTTCATTGCTTTCTGGCATCAGCTCTGTATTCCAGCTCAATAAAAAGAAAATGAACAGGAGCGCAAAGCCCACGATCATATTCCGATGTTTTAAGTGATGAATATACTTGAACACAAAAACGAACATAGCTAGGACATTTACAAGTTTGCTAACAAACAGCTTTCTCATATATTCAACCCCCGTGCATTTGCGGCTTTCTTACCAGAGAGGGTGACAACCCGTTCAAGCAGCATCAACGGTACCAGGAACACTCCGACATAAAAGAAAACCTGCACCGGAGACCCCCCTCGAGTGATCAGCAAATTATATAGTTCTTTTGTGTAGCCATTAAGTACAAACATTTGCTCAACGAGTACAAGATTGGTCGTAATCATAAAAATAATCGTTTTAATGTGAATTGACATTACTGGGACGATGTTTCTTGTTAGATGGACGAAAAGGATATGCAGGTTCGACAAACCTTTTGCCTGGCCCAAAAGGATGTAATGCTTTTCATACTCTTCTTCCATGATCTTTAATAGGTATTGCGCAAAAAACATCGAAGGCAGCAAGGAATTAATGATCATTGGGAAAATCAAAGGCTCTTTTCCTGCAAGTCCATACATTGTGACTAATCGAATTCCAAAATCACGATACAAAGCAAAAAGGGACATTTGAATAATAAAGATGATCAATAAATCAGGTAATCCTTCAAAAAAGTTTAAAACATGTTTTAGCTTAGATCGCTTTTTAAAAGAAATGCTCATTAATATGTATGCAATGCAGCTTCCTATAAAAATAGTGAAAACCAAGCTCACCAAAATAATCTCTAAAGAGTACGTATATCTTTCAATGACTGTTTCCTGGTTCCATTTTTCAAAAAAAAGCCAGCTGTCAGCTTCAAAAAATTGCAAGGTTGTAGCAATAAAAGCTTTAAAGAAGTCCATTAGCTTAAAGCCTAAGTGCTCGCTTCCGTTTGGACGGAAATTAAAAAGTTTAGGAAATGACATGAAAAATAACAGACCTGCTGCAGAGGTCAAAATTAAAAATGGATAATGGATAATCTTTTTCATAGTTCCCCCTTGGAAAATTTTTCTTTATTTTGATTTGACGTAGTATATTTATGAAAGGTTGCATTTTCTATGAAATATTTTTTAATAATTTTGTGATAATTGCAAAAATAATGTAATATAGATTATAATAAACCGACTGGAAAGTTTATTTAAAAATATAAATAATTGTGGGGGAACGAATATGGAACAGAAGGTTATGAATCAAACGATTGTCTCTGCTCTTGATAAGTTTCGTAAGCTCGATGAAAAAATCTCGCATTTTAATAGTATTTCCGGCTTGTTGAGCTGGGACCAAAAAGTAATTGCTCCAAAAAAGGGAAGATCAGCATTTGCAAAGGCCAGCGGTACGCTGAGGACAGAAGCATTCAAGCTGACTGTATCTGATGAAATGGGTGAACTGCTTGGCACACTTTCCACGCCAGAAGCTGAAACTTACCTCGACGACGTGACAAAAGCACAGGTTAGGGAGCGAATAGATTTTTATAACCGGTCCAAAAGGATTCCTGCTGAAATGATCAAGGATTTTTCTGTGCTGACATCGCAGGCTAACGATGCCTGGGAGGATGCAAGAGAGAATGATGATTTTGAAAAATTCCTGCCGTATCTAGAGAAGATTGTGGAATTTAAAAGAAAAGCCATAGAAATTTATGGTTATGAGAAACACCCGTATGATGCGCTGTTAAGTGAATACGAGCCAGGACTGACAGTTGAAAAGTTAGATCCGTTATTTGTGAAATTAAGAGAGTCGAGCGCTGATTTACTAAGAAGGATACAACAATCTTCTAATAAACCTTCTGCTGAGATCTTTGATCAGCCATTCTCCGTGGAGAGGCAAAAAGAATTTAATCGCTATATCCTCCCGCTCATAGGTTTCGATATGGAAGCTGGCAGACTGGATGAAACTGTTCATCCTTTTGCACAGACTGTAAACACCGGTGATGTAAGGATTACGACCAGGTATCTGGCGAATAATGTCCGTTCCGCGATCTTCGGAACGATCCATGAAGCCGGACATGGCATTTACGAACAAAACATCAATCCGGAATATGAAGGCACTGTCATTCAGGAGGGAGCTTCTTTCGGAATCCATGAATCACAATCCCGCTTCCTTGAAAATATGGTTGGACGCAGCGAACAGTTCTGGATGTATTTTTACCCAGCGCTTCAGGAGTATTTCCCTGAGCAGCTTGGCAGGGTAGAGTTAGATGAGTTCTATCGGGCTGTTAATGCAGTCCAGCCATCATTTATTAGAGTGGAAGCAGATGAGCTGACATATAACCTGCATATTATGGTTCGATATGAGATTGAAAAGGCGTTAATAGCCGGCGAAATCGAGGCACGCGACCTTCCAGCGATCTGGAATGAGAAGATGAATGAGTATCTTGGTATTACACCTGCCAGCAACAGGGAAGGTGTCCTTCAGGATATTCACTGGTCGTTCGGAGGCTTCGGATATTTCCCTTCTTATTCCCTTGGCAATCTCTATGCCGCACAAATTCTGCATAAGATCCAGCAGGATGTTCCTGAATTTTATGAGAGCATAGAAAATGGGAACTTCAGTGTGATTCAGCAATGGCTGAAGGAAAATATCCACCAGCACGGCATGCTGTATACACCCAATGAATTAATTGTTAAGGTTACGGGAGAAGAGCTTAATGCGGATTATCTTGTACAATATCTAGAAAATAAGTACAGCAAGGTATATAAACTATAAATCTCGAAGTCAGATAATCAGTCAGAAAAAGAGGTTTTACAAATGCCAATTGTTTCAGAAGAATATAAAGAAATGAAACGACAAGAGATATTGCAAAGCGCCCATGCCTGTTTTGCTAAAAAAGGATTCGAAGCTTCGACCGTGGATGATATCGTCTCTCATTCAGGAATCAGCAAGGGTGCAATCTATAATTACTTTAAAAGTAAAGATGAGATTTACCTTGCACTCATGGAGAGGCAAACAAATGAATCGGGTACCAAATTCACCAGGGAGATTGCAAAATGTAAATCTGCTTTGGATAAGCTGAATTTCTTGATTGATGCTTATTTAAACAATGATCCAAACGACGAAGAGAACAAAGATCAGGCGCTTGTGCATTTCGAATTTAGGCTGTATTCCACAAGGAAACCAGAATTGAAAAAAGCGCTGACGGACCGCTACCAGGGTTTCTTTGTTAACTTGTTGACTAGCATCATTGAAGAAGGGCAGGCAACAGGTGAGTTCAATAAAGGAATCATTCCAAAAAGGTACGCTGATATCTTTTGGGCAATGGTAAATGGAGTTACTTTGCAGGCAACCATACTGAATGAATATCACTACAAAGCAATCCTCAAAGAAATGCAGACAATGTTCATTGAAAAACTTAAAGCATAATAAATTAAAAACCAGTGAGAAAAGACTGCTCACTGGTTTTTTATTATTTTAAATCCATAACATTTTGTTTATAAAAAGCTTTTTCTTTCAAAAGCTTTTTTAGTTGTGCCTTATTTTTTCTGGCTGATAGAATATAAAGAAAATCACCTGCCATGATGCTTGTATTTCCTGTAGGTGCTATGAGTTCTCCCTTACGAATGATTGCGTTGACGAGCGAGCCTTCAGGAAAGGGGATATGTGCTAAAGTTTTTCCGATAATGGCGCTGTCACTTTCTATTTCATACTCAATCATTTCTGCATCTGCTTTTCCAAGCGAAATGAGTTCAAGCGACTGCATAGGAGTAGTTTTCTTAGGTCCGTTCAACCCGAGCTTAGCAGCAGCATATGGAATGGTTGCCCCCTGAATTAGGGCACTCGTCAAAACAACGAAGAATACGACATTAAAGATTTGATGGCTGCCCTCTATTCCGGCCAGCAAAGGAAAGGTAGCAAGGACAACGGGAACAGCACCTTTCAGTCCTGCCCAGGAAAGGAAAATTCGTTCTTTGTTTGTGAAATTCATATTTATTGTGGACAGATATACTGCCACCGGCCTAGCCACTAACATAAGAATCGCTGACAAAAGGATTCCTTGTATAAGAATGGCAGGAGTGAAAAGTTCGGAAGGGAATACAAGGAGGCCCAGAATGACAAACATGAGGATCTGCATCATCCAGGCAAATCCTTCTGAAAAACGGAAGATAGAATGCCTGTATGCAATCTCAGCGTTGCCAATCAGGATGGCTGCAATATAGACCGCCAATAGTCCGCTCCCGTTTAAAAATGCAGTAATACCATAGGTTAGCAAGGCAAAAGCAGTCGCAAAAACGGGATAAAGTCCACTAGAATCAAGATTAATGGAATTAAGTGAGGCAATCGCTATTTTACCGAATATTACCCCCAGTAAGACACCTAGTCCCATTTGCAAGAAGAAATCGCCGACTAAGGTCGTGATGCTTGCTTCAGGAACAGTGATTAGCTCAATCATCGCCACAGTCAAGAAGACAGCCATCGGATCATTTGACCCCGACTCTGCTTCTAATGTAGAACCGAGCTTTGTGGATATATTTTGTCCTTTAAGGACAGCAAATACGGCTGCTGCATCTGTAGAACCGACGATTGCTCCAAATAAGATCGATTCCAGCCAATCTAATCCTAAAATCATTTTTGCCGCAACAGCAACAATACCGGAGGTTAGCAAGACACCGATGGTAGCAAGTGATAAAGAGGGAACGATTACTGGACGGACATCCTTCCAGTTGGTTTGAAGCCCACCTTCGAACAAAATAATCACAAGGGCAATGACGCCAATCAACTGAGTCAGGGCTGCGTTATCAAAATAAATAATCCCCAGCACATCGCTCCCCATTACCATTCCAACCAACATGAATAGGATTAGTGATGGTACGCCCAGCCTGGAGGAAAACCTTGTGGTCAAAACTCCGACGATAAATAATATGGCTGATAATAAAATGAATGTATCCGTGCTTAATATTGGTTCCTGCAATAAAAACTCCCCCTTAAAGATCTACATTTAATTTAATTTTTTCTGAATGGCTGTCAATTCCAATAAAATGAAGCGTTTCGGATGGAGAGGCATGGTGCAGCCGCTTTTGAATGAGTGAAATGGCGATGCCTTGAATGTAAGCATGGTATCCAAAAGTTTTGCGGAGTGTGGTCATGCCAACAGCCTCTTCGATTCCAGCTTCTTTTGCTGCAGTGTTAATGATTCGATAAGCCTGCTGCCTGGTTATTGGCTCACCTGTTTTTCGGGACCTAAAGAGATAATCTGCATCAATTAGAGCGTTTTCGATTACATATTTTTTCAGGATATTTCTTATTGTGAGATTTAGGTAAACAGGAGGACTGTTGTATTGGGGAAGGGGTAGAATTTCTGTAATATCACCGTTGGAACTTCTGATTTCGTGAACACGAAGGTGCAGTAATTCTTGCAGCTTTATTCCGGTATTGATCCCAAGTAAAAATAAGCTATAATCCCTGGCAGAATGTTTCTCTAAATACTCTTTCATTTTGCTGATTTGCCTCTTTTCTTTTATAGCGCCAACGCTTTTCAAAAAGCCACCTCCTTATGTAACTTAATTATATATTATTTTAACTTGTGTAACATAATTTTATGCTTATACTATGGAGTTTTGAACAACATTGAACAAATGTTATAATGAACAGTAATGAAAATTTGTTATTAGCAGGAGGCAATATGCTGACTTTTGAAGAAAAAATTGCAATCATTGAAACTTTTCCAGAGCTTGAGCGCAAAAATGTATCATTAGGGCGTGTTAATTTCCATTTTGAGGGAAGTATTTATGAAAAGAAAAATGTCGTTTATCATTTGCATCCAAATGGCAATGGATTCGTATATGGAGAATTTTTAGGCGGATATGATATGGATCCTAAAGGCATGGTAAATATCAGGGACTTTTCAGCAGAAGAACTTAAAACGATTATCACTCAATCTATTCAATCTCTTTCCCCAAACACAGATGCAGAATCTGCGATTATTGAGGACAATGAGGAAGAACGCTGGATTAATTCAGAAAATCATACTCTGATTCTTGTGAATGAAGATGATATGTGGAATGTTTACGCTGGATTGAATCTTGATGGAACATTCCTTTCGTATAATGAAGCCAAGCAATATTTAGAAGAAGAAGGCTTTAGAAAAAGGTAATATCGAACAGTTGGAACTTATTAATCAAAAAAGGATGCCGCATTGGCATCCTTTTTTCTTATAACTTAAAGTTCCCTGTCAGTTTTTCTAATTCCATCGCTGTCTGCTGAAGAATTTTCGTTGTTTCATTAACATTTTCAGCGATTCTTAACTGTTCTTGAGTTGATTGATCTGTTTGGCTCGTGCCGGCAGCGATCTGTTGTGAAGCTTGGGAAACCGTGTCAAGAGAGTTTGTGATTTGCTCGATCGCAATGACCTGCTGCTCGATGGCAGAGGCGATGTTATTGGAGTTATCCTCAATCTCAAGCGTAGTTTCAAATATTTCATGAAGCGTATTTTTGGCATTGGTTGAAAGGTCTTTGTTGTATTGAACAGCTTCTCGTGTTTTAGAAATGTAGTCAACTGCGTCACGAGTGCTGTTAACATTCTCATTCACGATGGTAATGATGGTAGAGGCTGATTTGGCGCTTTCCTCTGCCAGTTTCCTGACTTCATTCGCTACAACTGCAAAACCTTTCCCATGATCGCCTGCTCTTGCTGCCTCTATGGCAGCATTTAATGCTAATAAATTTGTTTGGTCTGAAATAGTATTTATGATTTTAACGAATTGCGTTATCTTATCTGATTGCTTTTCAAGTGTGATGATAATGTCAGCTAGCTGATTTGTATTGTCTTCAACAAGTTCAAGACCTGCAAGCATCTCATCGATTCGGACTGTTCCTTCTTTAGACGTAACAGTGGAGTTCTTGGCGATGTAGCTTGCCTGCTGGGCAGAAGCATTGATTTCTTCGATTCCTGCGTTAATCTCTTCAAGAGTTGCTTGCATTTCTTCAATGTTAGCGTTCTGTTCCTGGGTACTGGCAGCTGCCTGCTGATTGGCTGCAGTCAACTCTTTGATTGCATCTACTGAGCTGGAAGCAACATTAGATAATGCAAGGGTTTCGCTAGTCACTTCTTTTGAGCTAGTTTGTACCTGTGATACAACATTTCTAAGTGAAGCTGTCATTGTATTGATGCTTTCAGCCAATGCACCGATTTCGTCTTTCGATTTTACAAAAATGTCGTTCTGAGATAAATCCCCATTTGCAATATTTGCTGTTAAATCCTTAATCTTGTTGAGCGGTCTGATCAGCATTGAAATAAGCAGATACATGGCGATACTTGAAATCGCCAGGATGACAAGTGCCAGAATCCATATACGTGTTACTTCTTCATTTATCTTTTTATTGACCTGCGTAACATCAAAGTCGACTCCGTAAAGAGCGATGACTTTCCCGCTCATATCCGTAATTGGTGCGAAACCAGTTACTTTTTCGCCTGTTTCAGATTTATATACATCTGTCGTTGTTCGCTTATTACTTTTCACAGCTGTTTGGGCAGCTTCATCGAAAGCCTTACCGCCTGAATACTGGGAGCCATAAGTGAACTCCTTAGTGAGCATGACGGAACTCATAGTAGGGATGGTCAATTTTTCACCATCCAAAGTGACCAAGTAGAGATTATGTATTAATGGATTATCTTTTAAAATCTTGTCCATTTGTTTCTGCATGGTTGTCACACCAGGATTGTTCTTGGATGGGTTGTTGATGATTGTCTGGGCTTTCCCTGGAGTGATTTGATCTGATAATAAACTGGATATCGTATTTAATTCAGCTTCCATTGATTGAACATTGCTCTTTTTGATGACATAATAAGCTAAAGCCGAGGTAGCCAATGCCATGATCAGCATGGAGATTACACTTAAGGAAACAACTTTCAATTTCAAGCTCATATTCTTCTTTACCCGTTTTTTGTCAGGTTTCTTCTTGCTGGTACTTTTAATCGCTTTGTTTTTCATTTTTAAAAGCAATTCTTTCACTCCCCTGTCAATGCATCGTACGAATGGTTATTGATAGTTCAATAGTTATATTTATTTTCGGCAAGATTTGGGCTAAGTTAAGGAATTTGAGGCAAAAAATGAACAATTTGTTTCTAAATTGACTATTCTGCTATTCTCTTATATAATTATAAGTAATTAAATATTCTCTTTTTAAAGGGGAGTAGCTGCTACAATAAAGTCGTCATTACGAGATTGCATCTCCGGCTTTATTGGCAACATGGACGTTGTTAGCAAGACCTTTACTATTTTGGTAAAGGTCTTTTTCTATGCATTTTTAGGCCTTTACCATAATGGTAAAGGCCTTTTCTATTGGCAGGAGAATATTTGGTTAAAAAATGAACTAGGAGGATTTTTAATGGACATCTCAATTTTGCTCGAATATAGCTGGGTACTCCTTGTACTCATCGTTATGGAAGGGCTGTTAGCAGCAGACAATGCACTCGTCCTCGCTATCATGGTGAAACACCTGCCGGAGGAAAAAAGGAAAAAGGCTTTATTTTATGGATTAGCAGGGGCTTTTGTGTTCCGATTTGCATCACTTTTCATTATTTCGTTCCTTGTGGATGTATGGCAGGTTCAGGCTATCGGCGCCCTTTACCTATTGTTTATGTCAGTGAACCATATTCTCCGTAAAACAATTTTTAAGAAAATGGAGCAATCCGAAGAAAAACCTGTAAAAGAAAAAGCGAAAAAGAGCGGTTTCTGGATGACAGTTCTAAAGGTTGAAGTAGCAGATATTGCGTTTGCAGTAGATTCAATTCTTGCAGCAGTTGCGTTGGCTGTGGTGCTTCCCGAAACTCCACTTCCGGAAATTGGCGGAATGGATGGCGGCCAGTTTCTCGTCATTTTTGCCGGGGGAATGATCGGATTGATCATCATGAGATTTGCTGCAAATATGTTCGTTACATTACTTGAAAAAAGACCTGGACTTGAAATTGCGGCATTCGGCATCGTCGGCTGGGTAGGAGTCAAGCTTGCTGTGCTTACACTTGCGCATCCTGCAATTGGTGTCTTAAGCGGAAGCTTTGCACACTCAACTGAATGGAAGCTTACTTTTTATGCAGTGTTAGTCGGTATTGCTGCAACAGGCTGGTTCTTATCGAATGAAAAGACTGCCGAAGGAGCACGAAAGGCATCCTGAAACAATTAGATTAGCTAAAAGAATCCCTGAATTGCAGCGACCCTATAAAAGGTAAGCTGCAATTTGGGGTTTCTTTTTTACATTAGCCGCTCATCTTTTAGAATTATTGTTTCCAAAGTAGAGATTGTTAATTGTTATTTCCTAAAGAAGAAGAAAAATGTGATTTTTAGCGAATATGCGTTAGTTGGTTCTTATAGGGGTATATTAAAAAAATAATTAAATCACTATCCATTTTATTCATGAACTTATTTTTTGTTATAGGAGGTGTTCGCCTTACATAAGTAAGGCTTGCCCAGTGATTATTACAAACTTGCTTTTAGTTGCACTTTTAATTGCATTAACTGGCTTTTTCGTGGCGACTGAATTTGCCATTGTAAAAGTTAGAACTTCGAGGATAGACCAGTTAGTTTCAGAAGGGAAGAAGGGTGCAGAGTCTGCAAAGCATGTTATCTCACATCTGGACGAGTACCTTTCTGCATGCCAGCTTGGAATCACCATTACCTCACTAGGATTGGGCTGGCTGGGTGAACCGACTGTTGAAGCAATGCTCCATCCACTTTTTGAAAAATGGGACCTGAATCCTTCACTGTCACATATTTTGTCATTTGGGATTGCTTTTGCTTCTGTAACCTTCTTGCATGTGGTTGTGGGGGAACTAGCGCCGAAAACAGTTGCGATCCAGAAAGCAGAAACAATCACACTGACCTTTTCAAAGCCGATTATTTTATTCTATAAGATCATGTATCCTTTTATTTGGGTTTTAAATAATTCAGCACGTCTGCTGGCTGGGTTGTTTGGTCTTAAACCAGCTTCAGAGCAGGAATTGGCACTTTCTGAAGAGGAATTGCGGATTCTGCTTTCAGAGAGTTATGAAAGCGGGGAAATCAACCAGAATGAATTGAAATATGTAAATAATATTTTTGAGTTTGATGAGCGTATAGCTAAGGAAATCATGGTACCAAGGACAGAAATCGTCACTTTGGATATTACTGATACTATAGACACGATTATTGATGTTATCCAACAGGAAAAATATACCCGCTATCCAGTCATTGATGGCGAAAAGGATAATGTTCTGGGCATGATCAATATTAAGGAAATTCTTACGGCAAAATTGACACAAAAGGATCTGCACAAAGAATCTATTCTGACATCATTCGTAAAGCCTGTAATCCGTGTCATTGAAACCATTCCAATCCATGACCTTTTGGTGAAAATGCAAAAAGAACGTATCCATATGGCAATATTAATCGACGAATATGGCGGTACATCTGGACTCGTTACTGTCGAGGATATTCTGGAAGAAATCGTCGGCGATATTCGCGATGAATTTGATGCAGATGAAATCGCGGAAATCAGAAAAGTAAAAGAAGGCCATTACCTGTTCAGTTCAAGAGTATTAATTGGCGAGGTCAATGATTTGCTTGGCATCCATCTCTCAGATGAAGAAGTAGATACAATTGGCGGCTGGTTCATGACTAAAAACCTGGATGCTAAAATAGGAGATGAAATAGAAGAAGAAGGGTACCTTTTTAAAATTATCGAAATCGATGAATATCATATTTTATATTTAGAAGTAACCAGGATAGAAATAGAGTAAAGCCTCCTAAAAAGGGGCTTTTAATTTTTTTGACTAACTATTTGAAACAAGGCAAAATCCGGCAATTTTTTGGATTTATTATTACCAGTGGCTAATATTGGCAAGTTCTAAAAATGTTTCAAATTCTTCATAGCGTGGGTATTAACTTCAATACCGGGACAACCGGATGAATCGTAAAAAACGAAATGGAGGAATTACACATGACTAAAAAAGTAGTTGGAGTATACGATAATCAAACAGAATTAATCGAGGCTATTGAAGAATACAAAAATAATGGATATGCAGTTCAGGATTTCTCAATCATTGGAGACACAACGGAGCTATCATCAGCACTTGAAAGCAGAACGGGTGTGACAACTGAAAATCTTGGAACAAATGATACTTATGATCATAAAGAAGGCGGGTTCTGGCAGAGCTTAATGACTGCATTTGATGCTGACAGAAATCTTGGTGGCAACGAACCATCAATTTCAGACCGCTTAGTCGGCCTTGGACTGACAGATGATGCAGCGAGTGAATATGAAGAGGATGTACGAGCTGGCCGAATCATCTTATTAGCTGAAACGAATGCATCTGGATTAAATACAGAGCAAACAGGCTATGTAACTGATACATCTGTGACAAACACAGGAGTTACAGGTGCATATGATGACACAACAGTGACAAACACCGGTGTTACTGGTGAGTATGATGCAAATCGCTATGACACTGATGAGCAGACATTAAAATTAAGAGAAGAGCAGCTGGATGTATCAAAAGAAACAGTCCAGACTGGTGAAGTAGAAGTGCACAAACATGTTGTCGAAGATCAGCAGAAGGTCAATATCCCAGTAACTCGTGAAGAAGTTTACGTTGAACGACGTGAAGTAAACGAAGTTGCTTCTGATGTAGACTCAGTAATCGATGATGGTGAAACAATCCGTGTGCCAATCATGGAAGAGAAAGTAGAAGTCACTAAAAAGCCAGTCGTGACTGAAGAACTAGTCATCGGCAAGCGGGAAGTAACCGATACAGAACAAGTCGTTGAAACGGTTAAACGTGAGGAAGCTCACCTTGATACAGACGACGATCGTCTTGTTAATGAATCTGGCCTTAAAACCGATAACGATCGTTTTGTTAATGACTCTGACCTTGATCGCGACGGATTCAAGGATAGATAAAGAACTGTATTAAATGTAAACCGACAGGCATAGGGCCTGTCGGTTTTGTTATGTAATTAAGAGAACCCAGAAAAGGACTACCATATGTCTGAAAAAGCTTGGTTCACCTATGAAGCTCTAACTAAAGCGAAATATTTATGAGAGAAATAAGAAAAGACGCCCCGAAAGGCGTCTTTTCTGCGTATTGAGGCGACTGACTGCACGCCACATCGTGCATTTCCATAAAGGAGTGTCTGTCGGCTTACACAATTCAGCTCATCGCTCTATTACTATAACATTGTTATGCCTTAGTAGCAAGTGGAAGAATTTTCAGTGGATGAATCTGTATGTTTACGAAATAGCAATTACAGGGTAAAAAAGGTGGAAATCAAAAGAGAAAGGATAACATCATGGCGAAAAAGACAGCGTTTATATTATTCCTGGTTACACTTTTAGCGATTCTGGCTGCATTTTCAATTTATGATAAAAGAGAAGCAAAGGGCCCAGGGGAAAAGAAGGTAGTAGCATTTGGTGATTCACTGACATACGGCTTCGGTGATGAAAAAGGTTCTGGATATATCGATACACTGGATAAAAAATTAAATGAACAAAATAAAGAGGATTTTGATTTTACCAATGAAGCTATATATGGGCTTGAATCCTCCGGAATCCTAAAACAATTCTCAGATATTAGTGTAAGCAGCAAACTTGACGATGCAGATTACTTTATCCTGTTTATAGGAACCAATGATTTACTTAACAGTAATGGAGGTAACCTTAAAAATCCCAAGCAAGAGGAGATTGATAAAAGCAAGGAAGTGTATCTCCAAAACTTGAAGGCAATTATCAACATTCTCAAAGAAAGAAATGAAGATGCACCAATCCTGCTATTAGGACTCTATAACCCGTACCCGGACTCGGAGCAAATAGAAGCCATTTTAGATGATTGGAACAAAGATATTATTCATGTTGTTCAGAAGGAAGAAGAAATCTTCTATATCCCTACAAATGATTTGTTTAAAGGCAAGGAAAAGAAGAGCTATTTCAGCGATTCACTCCACCTGAATGACAAAGGCTACAAACTGATAGCAAATCGAATTCTGGAGAAATACGATTTTAATTAATAACCCAAATCCCTGGCAAATCATTTGCCAGGTTTTTCTTTGAAACCATGTATGGATGAAATTCGTTATATAATAGAAGAAGAGATTAAGTGAAAGGAAGCAAATCGTGAAAATTAAACTATTCGGAAGTGCGTTCATTTCTTTCATATTAATAATGATGGCATTTCTGTTATATTATCAATTTCTAATTAACCCAGGTATCAATGAAAATGTCCCTCTTCCACAGGATTTGCATCCAACAGTAAAACAAAATAAAGAAACACTGATCCAGCAGGCAGCTTATAAAGGAATAAGGGTGATCGTAACGGATGGTTTCCGAAGTGTTCAGGATCAGGATAACTTATATGAAAAAGGCAGGTCTGCGGATGGTTCAATCGTTACACATGCCAAAGGCGGAGAGTCATTTCATAATTTTGGATTGGCAATTGACTTTGCCTTGCTGACCACAGAAGGGAAAGCAATCTGGGATACAGCATATGATGGTAATGGTAATTCGCAATCTGATTGGCTGGAAGTCGTAGCGATAGCGAAGGAACTGGGCTTTGAATGGGGCGGGGACTGGACAAATTTTAAGGATTATCCACATTTAGAAATGCGATTCGGACTGTCGATCAATGAGTTGAAGCGTGGGAAACGTCCTCCGGAAGATTCACTCACTGCCTCACAGAAATAAATATGCAAAGCAAGGGACATCACTAGAAAAAGTGATGCCCTTCTTTTTTAAAATTGATATAGGATTTATCAGCAAAGGAGATGGATTCATGCCATCTTCTCAGAGGTAGGTTGTCAGAGGCTCAGGGTTTCAGGTTCACCATTGTCGTTCATCAATCTGATCGTATCTGCCTTTATTTCTAAAATAATAAAATTAGGGTCTTGCGGGTTTTTAATCCACTTTTCCATTTTTTCGTTCCAAAATTTATCCTTTAGATTCTGATTTTCCCTGATAGATGCTCTACCTTGCACTTCAATGTAGGCATCGCCCATTCCGTCCCCTTCGTATCCGAGCAGGATATGAACATGAGGATTCTTTTCAATCTCCTCAGCTTTATATGTTTCCTTGCTGGTAGGTGTGTAAAGGGTCAAATCCTCATTAAAAAAAGTCATGTAGCGAGAGTGAGGTTTATTCCCTTCCACAGTTGCCATCGAGCCGACCTTTGACTCACCAAGAACTTTTAAAATCCTGTCTTTTAATATTTGATTGTCCATAATGATTCCTCCTTCAAGGTAATGGTTTTAATATTCTCGATAATGAAGAAGTTAAACCTTTTTTTACACATTGGCTCTGTTACAAGGCTGTTGATTTTCGTTCCAGGAGCTTCGCTTTCCGCGGAAGAATTATGAAAAAGCCCAACTGCCGGCTTTTTCATAAGCAAATTCTTCTAAAGGCTGGCGCTTAGCCTGCAGGACATTGAATAGATTCCTCAAATCCGCCCACGCACGATTGAAATGCGTTCGCATTCTCGGAGGAGTCTACGCGCCATCCACTACAATCAACAGGTTATAAAAAACAAGATTAACGTTTAACAGAATCTACACATAAAAAAGCCCTGTTAAAGCAGGGCATCATTTTATAAATCATTATCATAATCAACGTTGAACTTTTTCTCGCTCGAAGATGAGTCCTTTGTATGATGCCCATCCTTTTCTTCTTTCTTCTCCTGTTTAAGATCTTCCATCGGAATGGGATCCACCGTTAATTCGCTTTCAAATCGATCATGCAGACTTTTTTTTGTAGTTTCATATTGCTCGGGGTTGTCCATGTTTTGTGTATTATCAACAGGCACTGGTTTATGATTGTCCTTTTTCATTTTTACCACCTCATTAATTATTTTTGATGGGTTATTCTTGACTGTTGACTTTCTCTCAAGGCATTCGCTTTCTCGGTGGCCACCACGGTGAATAAGTGGTCCTAAAGATTGCTCTTTCTAGACAATATAAAATTACCCTCTTGTCTGGATATGAAACTAATATGGAAATAAGACTATTCTAAACGTTTTTTTTCCAAACAAGGTAACGTACGTTCACTACTCAGGGAAGCAGATGAAAGTCTTATAGCCATGCATCCTTCATATAGTTAATTATACGAGTCTAATTAACGGAATATGGAGGGGGAGAGTGATGATCATTATAAGGTTTCCAGATGCTCTCGGCAGCCAGAAGCTCCAGAGTTTATCTGGAAGACAAAAAGAGATCTATGAATATCTGGACAGAAACTTGACCATGTTTGAGTATGAAACCACCAGTCAGCTCCTGTTTGAAATAAGGCTTCGTGAAAATATCATAGAAGCTGCAATGAAGCTAAAAGACAGTGGAGTAGCTTTTACTTCATTTACCTATTCTAAATTCAATCCAGCTTACTGGACCAGGGTTCCAAGTGGCTATCTTTTAAAACCTAATGTGCTGCCCTCCACCGCCATTAATGATATATTTTCAAATGGCCAGGAATATGGATTTGAATGTTCTACCGCAATGGTTGTCATTTTTTATAAAGCTGTATTGGATACAATAAGATTGGCTGATTATAATCATTTATTTGGCGGTTTGCTTGTCTGGAATTGGAACTATGATCCAGATCTGGCAATCATAACTCTCGAGGGCAATGAGTTTATACCAGGGGACGTAGTATATTTTATGAATCCGGATTTTGATAAGCCGATTTGGCGAGGAGAGAATGCTGTTTATCTTGGCAAGGATCTTTATTTTGGTCACGGAATAGGAGTCGGATCTGCAGATGAAATGGTTAAAGCTCTTAATACCCTACGCAAAGATGGGGCTGTAACATCTGCCTATATGCTCCAGCAGCACAGCCGGCTGAATTTTAAGTATTTGTCCCAGTTTTCAAGTAAATAATCCCATATATGTGTCAAAGACTGGCTATGTGCTGGTCTTTTTTGCTATTTCATATTCCTCATTTTTCTTAAATCAAAATCAAGTAGAATTTAGAAGGCATAGTTTTAATTATTGGGGGAATAAAAAAAGAGACATAATATATACATTTCTACATTCCATTTGAGGAATTTATGGTCATGTTAAAGAGGGAGTTTTGGAAATGAGATTATCGAAGGTGCTTGAAGCCCTCGACGGCTGTATAAAAAAAACAAGAAATGAAGGTGATCCAAATCTGGCAGGAATCCAAATGGATTCGCGTAAGGTAAAGCCAGGAGACCTATTTGTCGCGATAACTGGTTTTCAAATAGATGGTCACCAATTCATAGAAGAGGCACTGCAAAAAGGGGCATCTGCCGTTATTGGGGAAATTGAGTTGGATCTTGCAGTTCCTTATGTGCAGGTATTGGACAGCAGGCTGGCACTGGGCAGGGCAGCCAGTGTGTTTTATAACCATCCATCGAGGAAGCACAAAGTAATCGGGATTACCGGAACGAACGGAAAAACAACCGTAGCATATATATTGAAACACATTCTTGAACATGCAGGTAAAAGCTGCTCATTATTGGGAACCGTTTCTTATATTATAAACGACGAAGAGTACAAGCCTTCAAATACTACGCCTGACGCACTGCAGATTCAGGAATTGATTGCTAAAAGCAATGATGACTTTGTTGTCCTTGAGGTTTCTTCCCACGCTCTTAAGCAATACCGCATCGAAGGATTAGAGTTGGATTATGGATTATTCACAAATCTTTCGCACGACCATCTTGATTACCATCCAACCATAGAAGATTATTTTGAAGCAAAGACGCTTATGTACAATTACATGAAACCTAATGGTGCAGGAATTGTCAGCAGATTAAGCGAATGGGGAGACGAACTGACTCGCTTGCTTGCAGTTAAAGAGGTTCCTTTTTATTCGATTGGTTATGACGAGGTCAATGACCTGAAAATACAAGACATAACATTGAATGGACAAACGAAATTTGATATTAAACTTGATGATGCCGTTTATGCAGTTACTTTCCCATCACCTGGGCTGCATAACGTTTATAATGCGGCAATGGCCTTTTTAACCGCTGTTAAGATAGGCATCATGCCCGAGGTTATCATCGCTGCGCTAAAATCATTCCCTGGTGTGCCTGGCAGATTCGAAATGATCTCACACCCAGAGGGAGCAAAATTCATTGTGGACTATGCCCATACAGAGGATGCGATTGAATATTGCCTTCAGGCTGCAAAGGAACATAAAGCAGCAAAAATTAAGCATATATTTGGTTTTAGGGGAGATAGGGACAAAAGTAAACGAGAACCTATGGTAAAGGCGTCAGCCATGCTGAGCGATGAATTTATTTTGACTTTTGATGATCTGAATGGTGTTTCCCCAGAGGAAATGCTTAATGAACTCAAAAAACTCAATGATACATTTGGCAATAATAAAGGCCGGATTATCACCGACAGAACTTTGGCAATCCAGCTTGCTTGGGAAAATGCCAAAAATGGTGAATGGATTCTGATCACAGGAAAAGGTCCTGAAAAATACCAATCAGATTACGAACTTCCTGCATCAACCGATAAAGAAACACTATTGTATTTGCAAAAATTGAATAGTAAAGAAAAGGTCATTGGCTAAAATTTATCCAGGCTGAGTTACCCTCGGCCTGTTTTTTTGTTTGGCTCTGTTAAAGCTGAATTTTGATTTTTAAACCCTGTTGATTGTAGTGGAAGGCGCGTAGACTCCTGCGGGCGCAGCTGG
>NZ_JBALQL010000019.1:145988-150454 GCF_036964885.1 Bacillus sp. JJ1122
TTGTTTAACAGAGCCTTTTGTTTAACGACAGGATAGAACATACGATTTTAAAGAAACTTATCAAAAAAGAAATTCTGCAATGTCAAAAAATTATCTACATCTGGAGAAAAGACACAAATTATTCTTCTTAAATTGACAATAATATGAAATGTGAAGTGCGTCACTCCTATTTTTCACTTCCGTCTTTTAAGATAAAAGTAAGATAACAACACATCCCTTAAAACTGGAAGGAGGTATCTCAATATGAATAAAAATGAAATTTATAAACTGCTCGAAGAAGTGGAAGAACCAACGCTTGGAGTGGATATTGTGAACCTAGGCCTGGTTTATGAGGTTTTTGTCAATGACGATGATGATGTTGAAATCGTCATGACTACGAGGAATGAAGATTGCCTGCTGGCCGATTATATTGCGCTGTCTGCCCGAGAACATTTGGCTGAACGTATTGGAAATTTTGATAAGATTGAAATAAAGATGGTGACTGCTCCAAAATGGACAAAAGAACGAATGTCTAGATATGCGAAGTATATGCTGGACTTATAAAAGGATTTTTCAGCCTATAAGGATTGCGGCTTAGCAAGCTTTGATGGCTGTTTTCGTATATATTGATCCAAAAGAGTGAATAGCCAATTAGAGGGAAATAAGAGGAAATGTTTCCATACCCCAATATATTTTGACCTTTTATCGAATTATCTTTTAGAATAAGAGTTGGGTAAGTATTGGAGGCATCATGATGATCTTAAAAAGAATTGCAGGCATCAGCATATGGAAGTTGAACAGGACATTAAAAAAATTGGCATTTGCGAGGATGGAACTTGAAAAGCAGATGCGCAAAGAACTGATTGTCGTCCTGCTGGAGCCAAAAAAAGGAAGTGTACTCGCAACACCTGAAGAAAAGAAAGAAATCGAACAAACAGTCATGGCACTAAATGGCTTTGAAACATTAAGATTGTGCCTGCTTGAAGATTGTAAACCGGTGTACAAGGAGAAGGTTACCCAGAGCGGTGTTTCAAGGTGGCTGGAAATTCCGGTTGAACCACTAATTACATACGAGTTCATGAATGAAGCGTCAAGAAATCATGAGCAGCTGATAGGGTAGGGTGAAGTGGAAAGGAGCCAAATTGGCTCTTTTTTTTATGTTCTTTTCGTAAAGGTATATCATTTTCAATATGATTGATCTCTTGAATCCTTGAATTAACGGGTTAATAATAAGTTCCATTTGATGAATAGAATATGGGCTAATTTTTTTCGAGCGATTAATTGCACAAATGTCTATGCGTGAATAGGATATAGGGACATAAAAAAAGGAGGTTGTTACGATGGGTGATGCATGCGGATTTGGCGGCGGTTTCGCTTTGCTAGTAGTTTTGTTCATTCTTTTAATCATAATCGGAGCGTCTTGGGGTTTCGGTTACTAAAAATTGAATAATTTTTTGCATAAAGGAGGTCATATTATGTACGGTTGCTGCGGATACGGTGGTTACGGTGGTTACGGTTATGGAGGAGCAGGCTATGGCAGTGGTTTTGTGTTAGTCGTCGTTCTGTTTATCCTATTAATTATTGTTGGATGTTCTTTCTGTTTTTAAGCTAACAGGAAAGTGCTTGAGATCATCAAGCACTTTTTTGCTTTCCGATGGTAAATACAAATTCAAGTTAGTCAATAAGGATGATGGAAAAAAATACCCAACCTGTTATTTTAAAATAAAGTAAAAAAATTCTGAAAATAGTGATTCTTTTTTTATGCTCATTCGTCTAACTGTTTGGACAAAGGGGGGAGAAATTTGAGCGATCAATACAGTAGTCATTTCCAACAAGTATACGAGGAGTACAGTGATAAGGTATATGGTTATCTCCTATTGCTAACTGGAAAAAAAGAAGTTGCTGAGGATTTGACTCAGGAAACCTTTTTAAAAGTGTACAAGCACTTTGATCAGTTCAATGGAGATTCACAAATGTTTACCTGGTTAGTGAAGATTGCCAGAAATGTTGCAATTGACTATTTAAGAAGGGTAAACAGGCTGCGTTTTTTTTCGCTGGACAAGTTTTCAATACAGGCCAGCCAGCCCTCACCAATTGAAATCATCGTCAAAGGGGAGAAGACGTCTCTCTTGTACAAAGCGATTAAATCTTTGAAGCTAAGTTATCAGGAAGTATTGATCTTGAGGAAAATTAAAGAGTTTTCAATTAGAGAAACTGCTGTAATTCTTGGCTGGAGTGAGAATAAAGTGAAAATCACAACATCCCGGGCAATGTCCGCATTAAAAAAAGAGTTAATGAGGAGAGGCGAATTAATTGAAGAAATCATTTGAACTTGAAGATAGCTTCAGGAGTCTTAACCATATACCAAGGTCTGATACTCAAAAGCGTAAAACTTATAATGATATATTGGACACTGGGAGGCCGAAAAAGGAGTCTCCGCATTTTTTTAGAAGTTGGACGGGTTCCATCTTAACGATTACTATGCTCCTGATCAGTTCTACTTTCCTGTATATGCAAATTATCACCCCATCAATTAGCCAGCAATCCTCGGTGAAACCTGCGGATCATTTTGCAGCAGGCAAAGTGGTAAGAACTTATTTAAATAAGTCCGATCCACATTATTTTACCCTTCAAACAAATCTGACCAGGCCAGGAATAACCATTTTAGACGACGAGGTTTGGATGGGAAACATTAATGAGGCCCTGATTCGAATGACAGCAGTGCCAAATGCACCAACCGGGAAAAATATTTATGATTTTTTAATTGTTTTTGAAGGCAGGGAGCCTGCAGAATGTAAGCTCTGGGTCAATGAAAGACAGGTATATATTAAGGAACTAAAGAGTGAACAGGTATTTAAAATTGAATCAGGACAAGCTCGCATGATTATTAAAACAATAGAAGATATCGAGAAACGGGTTCAATTTTAGAACCTGTTTTTTTTTAGTTTCTAAAATGTTTATCAATGTTTATGAATGGGTATTAGTTAGGTTGTATTTAATATTTCAACTTGAATATACAGGGGGAGAATCATGAAGAGGGGTCTGGCATTAATTCTTGTATCATTTTTATTAATTGGTCTGCTTGCAGGATGTTCAGGAGAGCAAAAGGCAGAGGCAGAAAAAACAAAGGATGGAAAGGTCGTCGTCAATTTCTGGACATTTTGGGGTTCAGAGACACGCAGGCCAATCATCGAAAAAATCATCGATGATTACAACCAATCCCAAGATAAGGTTTTTGTCAAACATACTTTCCTGCCATGGGGAGATATCTGGACAAAAAACCTTGCATCTGTTGCAGCTGGAAATCCTGCAGATGTCATCATCAATGACATTAATACAGTTTCCCAGCGTGCTGAGAACAAGCAGGTAGAAGATTTAAGTAAATATATAGATGATTCATTCAAACAGCAATTTTATCCGCATTTATGGGAAACAGTTGAATATAAGGGCAAAGCTTATGCTGTTCCTTTCAATACAGATACACGCCTGCTTTTCTATAACAAGAAAGCTTTCAAGGAAGCGGGATTGGATCCAAACAAGCCGCCAGCTACGTGGGAAGAGCTAGAAGAATATGCGGAAAAATTAGATGTAAAAAAAGGTGATCATTACGAGCGCATCGGTTTTTATCCATTATGGGGAAGTGCAGGAGCTTCTAGCTGGATGACAAATGCTGATAATGGTAAAGGATTTATGGATAATGGTGAATTGGCGATTAACACTCCTAAGAAAGTCGAAGCACTTGAATGGATTCTAGGCTGGAAAGAGCGTCTGGGAGAGAATACAGTTCAGGCATTCCAGGCAGAGTTCGGCAGTGAGCAGGCAAATCCGTTTATCGCTGAAAAAGTTGCGATGTGGGTTGATGTAGGAACATTCTATACACAGCTAAGAGATTATGGACAGAACGTCGAATTCGGAGTCGCTCCAATTCCTGCTTACCAGGAAGGTACTGGAAACTGGGCAGAAGGCGGCGGTTTTGTCGCAGAAGTTCCTAAAGGGGCAAAGCATCCGAAGGAAGCAATGGATTTCATAAAATATTTGACTGGTGCTGACGCACAAAAGTACTGGGCTGTTAAAAACTATGACAATGTTGCTAACAAAGAAGCCGCGGAAGCAACTGTATCCGAACTGAAGGGTCCGGACAAAACAGTCTATGAAGCTACTGTTAAGAATCTAGAACAAACAAAAATGTTCCCGGTACCAGTTGAATATCCTGACTACCCTAGCCGAATCAACCCGCAGATCGATAATGCTCTTTTAGGTAAAATTTCTCCTGAAAAAGCATTGGAGAAAGCGGAAAAAGATGTAGAAAAGATGAAGAAATAGATGAATAAGAAAAGAGAAGGCGATGCCCTTCTCTTTTTAATAGGCTCTGTTAAAACTGAATGTTGATTTTTAAAACCTGTTGATTGTAGTGGAAGGCGCGCAGACTCCTCCGAAAATGCTAACGCATTTCCATCGTGCGTGGGCGGATTCGAGGAAGCTATTCA
>NZ_JBALQL010000019.1:150517-162940 GCF_036964885.1 Bacillus sp. JJ1122
TGTTTAACAGAGCCTTTTAATAAGAACTTTTATTTTTGAAATCATATATTTTTTCTGACAATTAGCAATCGAGGGGGGTCTAGGAAGGTATGAAGTCTTCTGATACAACATTGGCACAAACAGAAGCTGGTGGGAAAGTACTGTATGAAACAAAAGCAAAAGCGGCAGGAGCAAAAAAGAAAGGCCTTAGCAGACAGGCAAAAGACAAT
Organism: Bacillus sp. JJ1122; assembly: GCF_036964885.1. Taxonomy (NCBI): domain Bacteria; kingdom Bacillati; phylum Bacillota; class Bacilli; order Caryophanales; family Bacillaceae; genus Bacillus; species Bacillus sp. JJ1122. The sequence continues at coordinate 150,727 of NZ_JBALQL010000019.1, forward strand.
CTTGCTGGATATTTATTTATAGCTCCCTGGATCATTGGTTTTATTGGGTTAACATTAGGACCGTTATTATTCAGTTTGGCTGCAAGTTTTACAGATTATAATATTACTTCAAAAATGAATTTTATTGGATTTGAGAATTTCAAACGCATGTTTACGATGGACGATCTTTTCCGCACTTCTCTTTATAATACTCTTTATTATGTGATTTTTTCAGTTCCATTGACGACTGCCGGTGCTATTTTGCTTGGTGTTCTTTTAAACCAGAAGGTAAAAGGCATGAGGTTTTTTAGGACAATCTATTACCTTCCTGCGGTGTTATCCGGGGTAGCAGTTTACTTCCTTTGGATGCAGCTGTTAAGCCCTTCTACAGGTTTAGTAAATACGATGCTGGCGTGGGTTGGAATTGATGGGCCGGCATGGCTGTTTGATCCTGAATGGACAAAGCCAGCCTTGTTATTGATGAAAATGTGGAGTGTAGGTGGAGGAATGCTACTATATCTTGCGAGTTTGCAGGGAGTTTCACCGCAGATGTATGAAGCGGCTGATATTGAAGGAGCTACTTCTTGGCAGAAATTTTTCCATATTACACTGCCGATGATCTCACCAATTATCTTTTTTGATGTCATCACGAGTACAATTGGATCGTTTCAGATTTTCCAGGAAGCCTACGTCATGACTGAAAATGGAAGCGGCGGACCAGGAAACTCACTCTTATTCTATAATTTGCATATGTGGAATAACGCTTTTGAAGTCTTTAACATGGGTTATGCATCTGCGATGGCATGGCTGCTGTTCATTATTGTAATGATTCTAACCGTTATAAATATGAAACTAGGAAAACGCTGGGTACATTATGAAGGGGGGGATGGAAAATGAGTGCGGCGACATCACCAAGATTCTACGAAACAAAGAGATTTAAAGAAAACATGAAGCTGATTTTCGTGACGCTGCTGCTCATTGCTGGCAGTACACTGATTTTAATGCCATTATGGTGGATGATTTCAACTTCTCTGAAATCCCCAGCCGAAATTGCCCAGTATCCACCGACATTTTTACCAAAACAATTTAATTTCAATAATTATATCGAAGCGTGGCAGACTGCGCCATTCACTCGCTGGGCGATGAATACGTTATTCATTGCGGTAATCGGAACGATTGGCAGCGTTTTTGTAAACTCACTTGTCGCCTACGCCTTTGCTAAAATCAGGTTCAAAGGGAGAAACGCCCTTTTTGTCATTGTCCTTTCAACAATGCTGATCCCAGGGTTCGTAACAATGGTGCCACAATATATTCTCTTTTCAAAGCTCGGCTGGGTAAATACGTATTTGCCGCTTATTGTTCCGGCTTTCCTTGGCAGTGCCTTTTTCATCTTCCTGCTTCGCCAGTTCATGATGGGGATTCCTAATGAGCTGATTGAAGCTGCCATACTCGATGGAGCGGGCCACTTGCAAATCTGGTGGCATATCATGCTTCCGTTAACTAAACCGGCCCTTATTACGGTTGCGATTTTTTCATTTAACGGTGCATGGAATGACCTGCTAGGACCATTGCTTTATATTAACGATGAAAGTATGTATACACTGCAGATCGGACTTCAAACCTTTAAAGGAACTGTCCAGACACAATGGCATTATTTGATGGCTATGTCGGTAACAGTCCTGCTGCCAGTGGTTCTATTATTTTTCTTTTTCCAGAGATACTTTATTGAGGGCTCAAATCTTGCATCAGGAACTAAAGGTTAATAAAAAAGGATGCTGCACTTTGAACTGTGCAGCATCCTTTTTTAGAACTATCCATTTTATGACTTAAAGCCATAGCCTGAAAACGTGCTTAAATTCATCAAGAAAGTTAATTGCAAACATTAATTAGAAACTGGACAGTTAGTCAGCCATACGCCTGAAACGCAAACTCTATAACCGTCATAATAAACATAACTTGTGCATCGCCAGCATAAGTAGCCATCTGGATTTGCAACACCTTCTTGCTGGACTGTTTCTGATTTTTTGGTGTTAATGTTTTTAATCTGTGAAATGGAGTCTTTCTGTGAAGGAGAGGCAATTACAGAGCCAGAGAAAATTAGCAGCAGGACAAATGTCATCATCATTAATTTTTGCATTTTCCTTCCCCCTTTTTTTAAAAAAAGACAATACAAATCATTACGGAATCTGACTTTGTAAAAAATTTACTATTACTTTAAAGTACGGATTAAGTATGAATTTTAGAATAGGACAAAATCTTTATTATTCTTTGGTTCACTGTAGTACAAAAGGGGTGCAGGGAATTTTCCCAATAAAAATACGCCCAGATCATCCGGACGTAATCGTATTATAAGCTATGGTGTGGCAGGTCTTTCTCGGTTATCACATTCTCCACCTTATTATTTTCCTTCCAAATTTTAAATTTTTCCAAGTCTGCGGTGATTTGTTTTAGGACAAATCCAATGACTGCCGCATCATCGACAATCCCCAAACCTACCAAAAAATCAGGCATCAAATCAATCGGAGAAACGAAATAGATGATGGAGGCTATGATTGTAACAATTGAAGCAGTAGGAATTTTTTTATATTCACCGTTGCGCCATGCACTGACTAATTCAAAAAGTAGTTGCAGGTTGTCCCATATTTCTGTTAGGGAGCCCTTTTTATCATCAGCTTTTTTAGTTGCATCTTTTATGAGAACATCCGTTTTTTCTGGTCGTTTTACGTATTCTTTAGCTTTTTTTTCAAACTTCTTATATCCTTCTTCTATTTTTTTTGTGCCTAGCATGATTAACACCCTTCCTGGACGTGCTGAAAGTTATTACTACTATTTTTACCCTTATTAACTCTTTGTCAAAACATCTACAGCAATTAGAAAATTTTCCAAATAGTATTTCGTCAGGTCTAAAAATAGAATGAAAGCCGTTTTAATACGATCATTAAGGGAAATTTATAGGATGAGTTAAAATGGTTGACGAATCATGTATATACAAGTAAAATGAAAACGTAATCAAAAACATGTATATACAAGTTTTCTTTCGTGCATAATTTTTTAGTTATTAAATGAAAACGGTAACAGGAGGAGAAAAGTATGAATCGTCAAGCAGTTGAGCAGATTGTTGAAGCTGTGGGCGGCAAAGAAAATATTGCTGCTGCAACACATTGTGTAACAAGGCTGCGTTTTGCCTTGAAAGACGAAGGCAAGGTAGATAAAGATAAACTCGAAAACATCGATCTTGTAAAAGGTTCATTCTCAGCCAATGGACAATATCAGGTTGTAATCGGCCAGGGGCTGGTAGACAAAGTCTATAACGATATGGTTGAAATCACGGGCATTGGTACAGCGACAAAACAGGAAATTAAGGATGCTGCAGAACAAAACCTAAATCCATTGCAGAAAGCGATCAAAACACTTGCGGATATTTTCATTCCAATTTTGCCAGCAATCGTCACAGCCGGTCTGTTAATGGGAATTAACAATATTCTTACTGGTAAGGATATCTTTTTCGAAGGGAAGGCCCTTATTGATGTCTATACAAATTGGGCTGATTTTGCCAGTATTATTAACTTAATCGCAAATACAGCATTTGTATTTCTGCCAGGGTTGATTGGCTGGAGTGCAGTCAATAAATTTGGCGGAAACCCGCTTCTTGGTATTGTTTTAGGCTTAATGCTTGTTCATCCTGACTTATTGAATGCGTGGGGATACGGTGCAGCTCAGCAGGAAGGCAAGATTCCGACATGGAACTTATTCGGTTTAACAGTTGAAAAAGTCGGCTATCAAGGCCAGGTATTGCCTGTTTTGCTTGCTTCTTATGTACTTGCAAAAATGGAGATATTCCTGAAAAAACGCATCCCTGATGCATTCCAGCTGTTGACAGTTGCTCCGATTTCATTATTGGTAACAGGTTTCCTTTCTTTCATCGTAATTGGACCGATTACATTTATGATTGGTAACGGAATTACTGACGCGGTAGTTGGCATTTTTGACGCTGTACCAGCAATCGGTGGTTTAATCTATGGAGGGCTTTATGCACCACTCGTCATCACAGGTATGCACCATACATTCCTTGCAGTTGATTTACAGCTGATCGGCACAATTGGAGGTACTTTCTTGTGGCCGATGGTGGCACTATCTAATATAGCCCAGGGCTCTGCTGCATTCGCGATGATGTTCGCAGACAAAAACAATGAAAAACTTAAAGGCTTATCCTTAACATCCGCTATTTCAGCATGGCTTGGAATTACTGAACCAGCGATGTTTGGGGTAAACCTGCGCTATAAATATCCATTTATCGCTGCGATTATAGGTTCAGCAATCGCCGGAATAGTCATTACTCTTCGCGGTGTTCAGGCACCTTCGATTGGTGTAGGAGGCCTGCCGGCATTCTTATCCATTTTCACAGAATATTGGGGAGTATTCTTCATTGGTATGGGAATCGCGCTTGTAGTTCCTTTCGTACTGACATTCATTATGGCTAAGGCGAAGCAGAAAAAAGAGGCTTAATTGCTGCTAGAGAATTAATCCTGACGGAGGTGGGTTGTTTCAATGACTGAACCATGGTGGAAGAAGTCTGTAGTCTATCAAATTTATCCAAAGAGTTTTTATGACACAACAGGAAATGGAACGGGCGACCTTCAGGGGATCATCGCCAAGCTTGATTATTTGAAAGAACTGGGTGTAGATGTAATTTGGCTTACACCAATTTATGATTCCCCACAGCGAGATAACGGCTATGATATAAGTGACTATTATAAGATTTACGAAGAATACGGCACAATGGAAGACTTCGACCGGCTGCTTGCAGAAGCGCATCAGCGAGGCATCAAGTTGATTATGGACATCGTAGTGAACCACTCATCAACAGAGCATGAGTGGTTCCAGGATGCCCGAAAGTCAAAGGATAGTCCATACCGGGATTTTTATATATGGAAGGATCCAAAAGAAGACGGAAGCGCACCGACTAACTGGGAATCCAAGTTTGGAGGGAATGCATGGGAGTATGACGAAGAAACAGGTCAATACTACCTTCACCTTTTCGACGTGACCCAGGCGGATTTGAACTGGGAGAATGAACAGCTGCGCAATGATCTGTACGAGATGATGCACTATTGGTTTAAAAAAGGCGTCGATGGGTTCAGGCTTGATGTGATCAACCTTATTTCGAAAGACCAGGACTTTCCGGATGATGATGGGTTAGTGCCGCCGGGTGACGGGCGTAAATTTTACACGGACGGGCCTAAAATCCATAAGTATTTGCAGGAAATGAATCGTGAGGTTTTCTCGAAGTATGACAGCATGACAGTTGGCGAAATGTCTTCGACAACGATCGAGAACTGTATTAAATACTCAAATCCTGATAGTCATGAATTGAGCATGACCTTCAACTTTCACCATTTAAAAGTCGATTACTTGAATGGGGATAAGTGGTCGCTTACTGATTTTGATTTCCTCGCTTTAAAACGAATATTATCGTTATGGCAGTCCGAAATGCATAAAGGCGGGGGCTGGAACGCATTGTTCTGGTGCAACCATGATCAGCCACGGATTGTTTCCCGTTACGGAAATGATGGCGAGTACCATCGTCAATCAGCCAAAATGCTGGCAACTGCTGTCCATATGATGCAAGGGACACCTTATATTTACCAGGGCGAAGAAATTGGGATGACGAATCCATACTATGATAAAATCGAAGACTATCGCGATGTCGAGTCTTTAAATATGTATAAAATTAAGCTAGCAGAAGGCATGCCTGAGGAAGAAATATTGAATATCCTGCAAAGCAAGTCGCGTGACAACTCAAGGACACCTGTCCAATGGAATGCCGAAGAACATGCAGGTTTTACAAATGGCTCTCCATGGATTAATGTCGCGAAAAATTACCAGACGATTAATGTTGAAAATGCTCTAGCTGACAAAGATTCAGTTTTTTATCATTATAAAAAACTGATCCAGTTCAGAAAGCAAAACGACATTATCACTTATGGCGATTACGAGTTGATTCTAGAAGATCACCCAGAAATATTTGCGTATGTCCGGAATGGCCAGAGTGAAAAACTACTTGTCGTGAATAATTTTTACGGAAAAGAAACTGTGTTTGAACTTCCGGAAACAGTAAATCTTGAAGGCTATACCGCTGAAATATTACTCTCGAATTATGATGATTCCAGCGAGAATATTTCAAGGCTAAGTCTCCGGCCATATGAATCGGTTGTTTACCATTTAATGAAATAAGATATGTGGAGGCATTAGTGTCTCCACAGTTTTTTTAGTTAGGTCCGGAATTTTCCACCAGATGGAAAAAGTAGTGATTATCAGTTATTTCGTAGTGTTTCCTTTTAAAACCGTAGTGAATGAAGTAAAAACCGTAGTGAATCCATCAGAAAGCGTAGTGATTTTCTCTGATTTCGTAGTGAATGTATAAAAAGAATATAAAGCTATCATTTTCACAGTGTGCTATTACATGTTTGAGGGTTGTATAGGAGTGGAAAAAACAAATATACCAATCCTATACGAAATGAGGTCCGTGATATGATACAAATTCAATCTAATTTAGAAGGAAAAGAGCTTTCTGTTGGAGAATTGAAACAAAAATTGGAGCCAATTGGCTTTACGATAAACGGCAATTGGGAATATGACCATGCTTATTTTGATTATAAAATGAATGATGATCATGGCGACCAGCAATACGTTCGAATCCCCTTCCAGTCAACAGGAGGTTCTTTAGATGAAGCTGGTACACTCGTTCAGCTTGGGACACCATTCTTGCTGGATCATCAGTTTGAAACAGAAGTAGATGATGAAGGGAACGTTGGAGCTCTCTCAGGCTCCTTCAACCAGTTTAAGGAGCCTGCCGACAAGGATGCTCCTTTCCCAGATGAATATGTAGAACAAGGAAGAACAGTGGTCAGCAAGGCGGAACAAGCTCTTGAAATAAGATAAGTGAACTACAAAAGGCAGCTATCCAGGGATTGGATGCTGCTTTTTCCGTTTCGGAAAAAATAGGATATTTTTGATTATCCAAAATGCCCTAGACTATGCGTTTGCTCCAGCACCTAGAAAGAATTAAAAAATGCTATACTTGTTATCAAAGTTTGAAATCGGAGCGTGAAGTGTGCAATGGATCAGAAATTGTATTACAAAGATTCTTATCTTAAAAGTTTTACGGCAGAATTAATCAAGCAGGGCAATGATGAATCTGGATGTTTATATGCTGTATTATCACAAACAGCCTTTTATCCGACAGGAGGGGGTCAGCCGTTTGATACCGGCAGTTTAAATAGAGTTGAGGTTATTGATGTTGAGGAAGTCGAAGGGGAAATACGCCATTACTTAGCAGAACCTTTAGGTGAATGTGCTGTTGTGGAAGGGCGTATTGATTGGGAGCGGCGTTTTGATCATATGCAGCAGCATTCTGGCCAGCATATTTTATCAGCAGCTTTTGAGGAGTTATATCATTATAAAACAGTCAGCTTCCATCTCGGCAAAGAAACGCTGACAATCGACTTGGCTACTGATAATCTTTCAAATGAAGAAGCGTCCGCTGTTGAAAAGCTGGCGAACAAGGTCATCCTTGAAAATCGTCCAATTGTCACTAAATGGGTCAATAAAGAAGAATTGAAACAGTATCAACTAAGAAAAGAGCTTTCTGTGTCTGAGAATATCAGGCTCGTCATCATCCCGGATTTTGATAATAATGGCTGTGGCGGCACACATCCAAGCAATACTGGCCAGGTAGCTTCGTTGAAAATATTAGGCTGGGAAAGGCAAAAGAAAAAAGTCCGTGTTGAGTTTGTTTGCGGAACTCGTGTGCTCCAGCAGCTTGAGAAGAAGCACACCATCCTCCAGCAGCTTACATCCTTATTGAATGCACCTGAACAAGAGATGGCAGGAGCTGTACAGAGAATGCTCGAAAACCGAAAAGAATTAGAGAAGGCAGTTGAAGAAATGAAGGAAAGGCTTTTGACATATGAAGCTTCAGAATTAATCGAGGGGAGCAGCCAGGATTTAATCAGCAGTCAGTTTCAAAACAGAAGTGTTCAAGAACTTCAAAAGCTGGCAAAATTGCTGGTATCGATGGCTGACGCCAAAACATTCCTTCTTGTTGCGGAAAATGAAGACAAGCTGCAATTTGTCTTCGCACGCGGGAATATGGCAGAAGGGAATATGAAGGAATTGGCGTGCAAGGCAATTGCGCTTATAAACGGCAAAGGCGGAGGAAATGATTCTTTTTCCCAGGGCGGCGGTGACAAGCTGTGGTCAGGAGAGGATTTTATGAAGCAGATCGTTGAAATGTACAATGATTAAGATTTTTCCTTAAGGATAGAGCCTATTTTTAATAAGGCACTATGTTAAATGAAATCGAGAGAGTGGGACTCAGAACCATCCTTTGTAAGCGAGCAGTGACAGTAGCCGAACTTAAGAAAGAATACAAAGTCACGCACAAGTTTTTGAATATTTTATTACAAATTTTAGGAATATAAGCCTGGTTCATTGGAAGTGATTTTCGGCTTTATAATTAATATATTAATTAATGGAATAAAATATAGAATTTAAATCATACTTTAATCCTATTTTTTACAGTTGTAATGGATATAAATGAAAGTTTTACCATTTAAAAATAGGTTTAACTCCCTCATAATGGAATTCAACCAGAGAAATAGGGGGAATCAGAATGTTTGAAATTGAAAAAGGATCTATTGAAGAAGCCATTATGATCCTGCAAAATCTCGGTTTGAAAATGAATGAATACGAGAAAATGAATTCGATGATTTCTGTTGAAAAATACAAGGAATTGTTGGAGTTTACAATCGCCATTGCCACAAAGACAAGCGAAATTACCGACACTATTGATGAGATGATGGATGATATCCAAGCCAATATGTAAATATAAATTTAAGGAGCAGCCCTCTTGATTCGGGCTGCTCTTTTATTCTTTCTGCAAATCGTTCAATTTTTTTGTGTGCGATCAATGTATTCAAATAAAAATGATTGTCCATTACGGTAGAATCTTGGGTCATATACTCCTATTTTTTCACCATCATCGACAATGACGACAAATGGTGACCATTCATAGAGGGTGCGGGCTTCTGGTCTTTCCTTAAATAAGTTATTCAGGTTGGCATTCTCAGCGGATGTAAGTTCATATTGAAGTTTTTTATCAGAGAAAAGATTATCCTGGAAAATCGCTACTTTACTGTCGTTTTTAGTGATAACGTTATAAGTCCATGGAATGAAACCAGCCGAGAGGGCAATTTGATCATATTCGTTTTCATATTGATTGTAGATAATCAAGCCTTGGATACTCTGGACAACAAGGTGCAGGACTATGAAAACCCATGCGAATTTAAAATAATAAGAGCTTTTCATTTTATTCATCCTGGAAGCGACAAACGCGGTACCGATTATGACCCAGAAAACAAAATCGATGATTGGAATGGTGCCGAATGATATTCTAATATTGGAAAACGGCTCTAGATATCCTGTTCCCCAGGCATTGAATAAATCACTCGTGTCATGGATCAATACTGCAAGCCATCCAAAGAAAAATAATTTTAGATCTTTTACGTTAAATAGAAGGTAAGATAGTAAAATAAAAAGTGCAGCCCATAATGGAGTCAGGAACAAGGAATGAGTAATGCCGCGGTGCCACATCTGGTAGTGGCCTTCGCTATCCCAAAATCTTGAAATTACATCAATATCGGGAATCTGGCTGGCTCCTACCGCTGTCAGCAGGTAAGCTCGTTTTTTGGATGTATCCATATGCTCTTTATCAATGGAGCCATAAAGGGCTAAACCGAATAATGTATGAGTAATTGAATCCATGGTCCACCTCCTCGAACTTATATTATAAGGCTTTTGGGAATATTTTAAAAAGTATTGATATGCAATTGCAGGATTGCAAACTTATCGCCAGAAAGATAAGATTAACTTTATGAGGAAATTTGCCTTTAAATAGAAAGGAAACATAAAAATCATGAAAAAATTAAAAGACGAAGTATTATCGCGCAGAACATTCGCGATTATTTCCCACCCGGATGCGGGAAAAACGACTCTGACGGAAAAGTTGCTCCTCTTTGGCGGTGCGATCAGAGATGCAGGAACAGTCAAAGCGAAGAAAACTGGAAAATTTGCTACGAGTGACTGGATGGAAATCGAGAAACAGCGTGGTATTTCCGTAACCTCCAGTGTCATGCAATTTGATTACGACGGTTTCAAGGTAAATATTCTGGATACTCCTGGTCACCAGGATTTTTCAGAGGATACTTACAGGACTTTGACAGCGGTGGATAGTGCCGTGATGATCATAGACTCTGCAAAAGGTATTGAGGATCAGACCCTAAAACTATTTAAAGTTTGCCGTATGAGGGGCATTCCGATTTTTACCTTTATCAACAAGCTTGACCGCCAGGGGAAAATGCCGCTTGAGCTTCTTGCTGAACTGGAAGAGGTTCTTGGAATTGAATCATATCCGATGAACTGGCCAATCGGAATGGGAAAAGAATTCCTGGGTATTTATGACCGTTTCAATAACAGGATTGAGCAATTCCGTGTAGAAGAAGACGACCGATTTCTTACATTGAATGACAATGGTGAGATTGAAGGAGTGCATAAGCTAAAAGAATCTTCGTTGTATGATCAAACTCTTGAAGAGATCATGCTTCTTGACGAAGCAGGAAATGAGTTTTCCGCTGAGCGGATTGCTGAAGGAAACTTGACTCCTGTATTCTTTGGAAGCGCGCTGACCAATTTTGGTGTTCAGACTTTCCTTGATTCTTATCTACAGTTTGCGCCCACGCCGCAGCCAAGAAATTCGACTGCAGGCGAAATCAATCCTCTTGCAGATGAGTTTTCTGGATTCATCTTTAAAATCCAAGCAAATATGAACCCAGCCCACCGTGACCGGATCGCCTTTCTGCGCATTTGTTCTGGTAAATTTGAGCGTGGTATGACCGTGCAGTTAAGCAGGACAGGAAAACCAATGAAACTTGCACAGTCCACACAATTTATGGCTGATGACCGCAGCACGGTTGAAGAAGCAGTTGCCGGCGATATTATTGGATTATATGATCCAGGCACTTACCAGATCGGCGATACAATTGTTTCTGGCAAGGAAGCATTCCAGTACGAAAAGCTTCCTCAGTTTACTCCTGAACTTTTTGTTCGTGTATCAGCTAAGAACGTCATGAAGCAAAAGCACTTCCATAAAGGAATCCAGCAGCTTGTTCAGGAAGGCGCAATCCAGCTGTTCAAAACAGTGAAGACAGATGAATATCTGCTTGGTGCAGTCGGCCAGCTTCAGTTTGAAGTATTTGAGGCAAGGATGCGCAATGAATATAATGTAGAAGTATTGATGGAGAGACAGGGCTCCAAAATTGCTCGCTGGATCGAGGGTGATCAGGTAAACGAAAACCTATCAAGCTCCCGAAGCCTTCTTGTTACCGACCGTTTTGATAAAAAAGCCTTCTTGTTTGAAAACGACTTTGCATTAAGATGGTTCCAGGAAAAGAATCCAGAAGTAAAACTTTATAATCCAATGGATGCATAAATGTGTTGAGCCGGCTTTGAATAAAGCCGGCTTTTTTTATTGGCAAAGCCTTCAATAACAAGTTAAGTACGTACCATTTAAGAAAAATATAATAAAGCATCTTTTAAAAACAGGTTCAATTTTCCTATATGGATGGTGTTATTGTTATAATTAAATTGGACTAGAAATTAAGGCTGGAGGTTCATTATGAATAATGAGTGCATGCAATGCGGATTGCCATTTCATTTATACGATACAGGTTATCTGTTTATCCGGAGTAAAAAGGATCATCCAAAATTCAGCAGATTTAATGAAGGCTGGTTAACAAAAAATTATCAATCGGTTGAGGAATTGCAAAGAATGCTTAAGGAAGCGTGCGAGCTTATTGAGGAAACGGAGGTGGAGGCAGGTATATCGGAAAAGAATGTTATTCCTAAAATGAACATCAGTCTCACTTCTTTATATAGTCGTGTACGGGAACGTGAAACGGTTGAAATGATCAATCATGGGAGTCTTGTAAGCTACCTGCAGCCCATCGTCAATCTCAAGAATGAAGGTCAGATATATGGCTATGAATCTTTATTGAGGACGGAATCACCGGAGCAGGTACCTCCTGGAAAACTTTTCGGAACTGCTCATGAAACTGGTCTGCTTTCTTTGCTCGATAAACGGGCGCGTGAAGCAGCGATTAAAGCAAAAAAAGAAAAA
>NZ_JBALQL010000019.1:163050-165278 GCF_036964885.1 Bacillus sp. JJ1122
GAATCAGAAAAAATCGAAGATATCCAGCACCTAAAGAACGTCTTGAATACATATAAAAGGCAAGGCATGAAGGTTGCCCTTGATGATGTTGGAACAGGTTTTTCTACCCTGGAAGTACTCGAGATGCTGAACCCTGATTATGTAAAAATCGATCGACAGTATATTCATTATTGCGACGAGGTTGCAGAGAACCAGGAGTTTTTAACAAGAGTCATAGAATTGGCAAATAAACTTGATATTACGGTACTTGCAGAAGGAATTGAAAGAAAGGAAGAAATGGAGTATTGCCAAAAGATTGGCATCGATCTTGCACAGGGATTTTATATTGGGAAGCCTAGCTTACATACATCTTACGCAGCGGCAGGTATAAGATAATCTTATATACCGGCATTACAAATATACGGAAAACTTGATATAAGAATATAAACGTGAATGAAATCTGTCTTTCAATGAAATCTGACTTTTAAAAAGGCAGATTTTTTCTTGACATTTTAATAGTAAAATATTATATTGTTATTACACATCAACGCTTTTATGCATAAAAGCGTTTAAGTGAAAAAGTAAAATAGTATAGTGTTGACAGAAAAAAGTAGAATTGTCATGGGCAGCAGAAAGAGACTGGATGGTTGCTGGAAATCCAGGCAGTGGCAAATTTGAAATACAGCTGTCGATTGATGGCACTATGAATGAAGTGGGCAGGCATGTTTGTTTGCCAATTAGGGTGGTACCGCGGAGCTCCTTCGTCCCTAGATGAAAAGGAGCTATTTGTATTTCAGCTAATTGGAGGAATCAACATGTTAAATCACCAGCCTGCAATCTCGTTAAAAACATCGGAAGCTTTTGCCGTAATCCTGCTTTTATTGTCAGGTATAAGTTATGGAATGATCAAGTTAGAACTAGTACCACATATACCGGTCATGCTCGCAATTGGTGCTCTGATCGTTTACGGATTGTTCAAGAAAGTAAAAATTATTGAACTCGAAAGCAGCATGATTGAAGGAGCAAAAGCAGGACTAGGAGCAGTCATGATTTTCTTTTTCATTGGCATGCTTGTCAGCAGCTGGATTGCTTCTGGAACCATTCCCACATTAATATATCTGGCGTTTGAGCTTGTGTCCGGAAAATGGTTTTATGCCATTGTATTTCTTGTAACATCCATCGTTGGCTTAAGCATTGGAAGTTCTCTGACTACGTCTGCTGTCATTGGGGTTGCTTTTATCGCAGTAAGTGATACGCTCGGTTTTTCATCAGCCATCACTGCAGGTGCTGTTGTATCTGGAGCTTTTTTGGGAGATAAAATGTCCCCGCTCTCAGATACAACTGTACTCGCATCTTCCACAGTCAAGGTTGAGTTATTCGATCACATTAAAAATATGGCATGGACTACTGTACCAGCATTCTTTATTTCATTACTTTTATTTGCCGGGATGTCTCCGGAGATCGGATCAGCCGATTACAGCAAACTGAATGGTTTGCAAAAGGCCCTTACCGACATGAATCTTGTACACTGGTACTCTCTTATTCCTCTAATACTAATCGGTGTCCTTGCAGTAAAGAAGGTATCTTCGATATTGACACTCGGTGCTGGAACCTTTTCTGCAATGGGAATCAGCCTGCTGGTGGTTGAAAGATCTGAATGGGGTATGCTGCCGGGTATTTTATACTCAGGCTACCAATCAAAGAGCGGTAACGAACAACTCGATTCACTGTTGTCTCGTGGAGGGATTGAAAGTATGTTATTTTCTGTCTCGCTTGTACTGCTAGCCCTGAGTATGGGGGGCTTATTGTTCAAACTAGGGGTCCTGCCTGCTCTACTGCAGGGACTTACGGCAAGTCTGAGGAAAGTCCCTGTCCTGATTGGTTCAGCAGCATTGTCTGCCATTGGGATAAATTTTATAATCGGCGAACAATACCTTTCCATTTTGTTAACAGGAAACACTTTCGCAGGACATTTCGAAAAAGCGGGACTTCAGGCGAAAAACCTATCACGGGTTCTGGAGGATGCAGGAACGGTCATCAACCCACTCGTCCCATGGAGTGTGTGCGGGGTCTTTCTTAGCGGAGTGCTTGGTGTAAACACAATAGAGTATGTGCCTTTTGCGTTCTTTTGTCTGCTGTCTCCGGTTTTAACGTTGGCAGCTGGCTTTACAGGCATGACGGTATCGAGAATAGAAAGGAAAGCGGTGGCTTAAGCTGCCGTTTTTTTTTGTTGATTAGGAAATTATAAA
>NZ_JBALQL010000020.1:0-2860 GCF_036964885.1 Bacillus sp. JJ1122
GATAGACAATTGTCTATCCCCCATTTAATAATTCGACGCGAGCATCTTCCTACGCCTCATGAATTTTAATTTTATCCTCATTCTTTTTACGGAGTTCATCCACCAGCTTACCAACCTCTTCATTCTCTTTCTGAGAGATCACTTGCTGCTCAAGCTGTGGACTTATCTTCGCGAACTCTTCTGGCTTTTGCTTTTGGCTTTCGAGTGACTTTTTATATTGGTCATACATGGCCTGGATTTCTTGTGGTGTCGCTTCTACCTTGCCAATCTTGCTTTCCAAATATTTATTGACCGTCATTTGCTTTTTCATTTGGTCTTTGAGCTCATTCTCGGTCATTTTATTCTTTTTCAGAGCTTCTTCAAACTTTTTGTCATTTTCGAAGTTGGCTTTGATTTTTTCCAGTTCTGTATCGACTTCTTTTTCTTTAATGGAGATGTCACTCTTCTCGGCTGTCTGGAGAAGCAATTCCGCATTGATCATTTTATCCAGAACTGACTTTTCGAGTTGTTCCTTCATCTTTTTATCCATCTGATCTACCGGCATGCCTTGCTGTTCGTAAGATGCTTTCATGGCATCCAGCTCTTTGTTGTATTCCTTTTTTGAAATGCCTTTTCCATCTACTGTTGCAACTAAATCCTTTTTATTTTCTTTCTCAGTATTCCCTTTTGAGCTATCTTTGCCACATGCGCCTAGCACAAGGACGGCCATGCTCAATAAAAGAATGCCTGTAAAAATGCGCTTCATCATAAACAAACTCCCCTTTCAACCAACATGTCCGTCATACTACCACATCCATCGGAAAAAGAGGAGGCTTTTACAGAAATTGTTATCAGAATGTAATATAATAACGGTTATTCATTTCCTTTTTTAGGAAAAAACGATCCAGAAACATTTCTTGGTCATAGACGCAAAAGATAAATGAATTAGCAAGAGATTGCTGCTCTCTGACATCTTGTGAAAGTGTACTAAATGCTTGATAACCGAGTACACTAAGGATATGACCAAATAAAGTACGGAAACGATAACATACAGAATGGGTGATAAATTGATAAATATTTTAATAGCAATGACGTCTCTACTATTTATAATGATTGGTATGTTACACGTTTTTTGGGCATTGGGCGGAAGCTGGGGAGTACATGCGGCTCTTCCAACTGATGATGACAGTAAATTACCCGTTTTACAACCAAGAATGGCAGGTACACTTTTTATCGGATTACTTTGCTTTTTTGCATCTGTCCTACTATTAGTGCAAATTGATATGATCGCAGTCATCAAATCCTCCCCACTTTCAAAATGGCTTTGTATAGCTGGAGGAATTGTTTTCTTGTTACGTGCTATTGGTGAAGGAAAATATGTAGGGTTTTTCAAGAAAATCAAACATACTAGATTTGCAAAACAAGATACCGCCTTCTATTCACCTCTTTGTTTATGGATTAGCTGCGCTTTTTTGCTGGCATCTTTTATATGAGTGGTCGGCAACCATATTAATGAGCTAACTGCTCAAGATCGCATTACGAACATGTGGGAAAACACATTAATAAAAGCAATGGAAAATAAACTCCATTGCTCTTTCTAATGCTATTTTTTCTAAATCCTATACTAATTATCGGTTGTGATGGCCTTCGATGCCCATTTAATCAAACGTTTGATTAATAAAAACCGAGGAGCGGTTTAGTTCCGTTGCCTCAAATAATCACCTGTCTTTAAAACGCCAGAACCTCCCCTTCCCCATTGGAACGCCCTCTTTAAGGATTATCATTCGAAGACGATGCCACAGCGGCACCTGAAATGGCTGCAATCGAAGCCGCCTGCTGAGCCTGTATCAATGTTTCGATGGTGGTTGAAAGGTTTGTCTGAAGCAGTGAAGAATTTTCAATTTTATCACTGACTACAAACGTAACGGCCATCATGAAATTGATGTCTTTTTTCCATTTGAATGCCTTCACTAAGTTCAATTGCTCCCAAATATCTTTTATTTGCGTAAGGTTATTCATGTCCTTTTCAATGAAGGTGAGCAAAGCCATTTGGGGATAGAACATGGATTTCGGCTTGATTCCTTCTTTTTTCATTGCGTAAAATATTTCTGTGGATTTCGCAACTAGATCATCTGCAGAGCTGTTTTCATGCAATGAAAGTATATGGCTCATGCTTTGCAGATCATTCCCTTTCCGAAACCCATTTTGCGAAAGCTTGCTGTACAGGTCTTCCATATGAAAAATCAGTTCATCCGACTGGCGTTCGCTTTGTGCCAGCGTGACCGCGAGCGGATAATCGCTGTGACTTGTCAAAAATAAATGCTTCTCCCTCATCTTCTTGTAGATGATCCTTGCCTGATCAGAAAGGGGCCCTAGGTCTTGTACATCTGTTGTGATCAGCAGCATGGCGGCAATATAGGTAAAAATATTTCTGCTGAATCCCGCTGAGACCAGTTCCTCGTACGCCGTAATAAAGTGCGGAAACATCTCCTCGGGATTATCAAATCTTGTATCGAGCATGGCGGCAAAGGTAAATCGGGACTGAGACCGTAAAGGCGAAAACAAGCCGGACTCATTTTTAATATGTTCAGCAACATCATTGAACCTTCCGATATCAAAATTGCGATTGTTCGTAATATACAAAGACGCCACCATCATCAATAATGATGGATCGGTAACCTTCCAGCGTAACCTTTCCCTTAGCTGTGAATATATTTGAGTATATCTTTTCATATTATTCTTAGCTTTTTCCATATCAACCGACCTCCAATAAATAGTTCGTTACCTTTCATACGATTGAGGTCAAAAAAGGTTCTGTATTTCCTTACTTTAATTGGAAATGGGCGTGCTATTTCCATTTTAAGAAGCACGGGGACGTTTC
>NZ_JBALQL010000020.1:2888-5245 GCF_036964885.1 Bacillus sp. JJ1122
GAAGCAGGAGATACGTCCCCCTGCTTCCCCCTCCCTGCTACTTTTCCGTTTTAAAAGTCACTTCCCCGACACCTATTTCTGCATCCAGGTCAATCTTCACTTTTGCATCTTCGTAGGCTTCGTTTACATAAACGCCATTTCCTTTGGAGATCAAATTTTCATAAGACGCTGAGCCGATTCCTTTGTCTGACTTTATTCTTACGCCTGTATCTTTAGGAAGAATGACGGTCATCTTTCCTACTCCCGATGAAATTCGGGCGTCAAAGCTTTCTTTCCAATCGCCGCTAAGATCGACCGTGATTTCACCAACTCCTGCGTTGACTTCAAGGCTGGAAAGTTCGATTCCTCGTAAATCAAGATTGGTTTCTGATGCTCCGGCATTTACCTCAAGATCGACTGGAGCATCTTCAGTTATTTTAAGGTCCCATTCATTCTTCAGCTTGCCAAATTTAATATGATCTGGCTGAGCGATCTCCACCTTGCCGACTTTCCCGTCCAGATCATAGGAAACTTCCGGCTTCATTTTTTTCGGTTCATAGCTTGCGTTACCACTTACCCACTCTTCAGCACCGCCTGCAACCTTCATTTTTCCGGCGCCAAAATTTAATACAACTTCAAGCTCTTTTGCTTTATCCTTCTCAACCACGATTTCATCATCGCTTTTATCACGGGCTAAAATCGTATTATTGCATCCTGACAATAGTAAAACAGCAGATACTGCTGCCAATCCAAATCCCATTACTTTTTTCATTTAATATCGCCTCCGCTTGATTATGAGTTAATCATAAGGCAATCCTGAATATCCCATAACAGGCTGAGGCTTTAACTTGATATCAGACTTGAGACCTATATATGGAAGATTAATCCACTCCGTCACCGATAAAAATAAAAACGCCTCAATCCACTAATATTGCGGATTGAGACGTTTTTTACAAAAATAGTTCTCCTTACTCTTATTCATTATTCATAAAGTTTTGTCTCTCCAAGTACTTCAGCACTGTTTGTGAAAATTCTTGATGCGATTCCTTCGTATACTTGGCTTTCGTATAGATTTGTGCAAGATTTTTTAATCCTAGGCGTTCTGTCATTTCTTTAAGGTGTGGGAAGGCCATGTAGCGATCCCACCCTTTTTTATTTCGATCTTTATAGATTTCCAGAATATCATCATCTGAATAATCACGATACTGGTCGTAGTGAACAAGTCCTTGCATCGGCAATCGATCCCTTGGTGCAGGGTTTTCTGCGGGATACCCTAATGAATAACCAACAACGGGTACGACATTTGGCGGCAGGTTTAACAGTTCGCCAATTTGATCACAATTTGCCAGTGTCGAACCCATATAGCAAATGCCGAGTCCCGCATTTTCGGCTGCTAACGCACAGTTTTGTGCTGCCAAAGTCGCATCAATCGCACCGATCATAAAGCTCATGTAATTATCAAAATGTACAGGTGCATCGTTCAGTGCAAGCCATTTCCTCATTCTGTTAAAATCAGCACAAAAGGTTAATAGTATCGGCGCATCCACCACCATCGATTGCTCCATATGAGCAGTGTATAATTTTTTCTTGAGTTCCTTGTCTTTCGTGACGACAATCGAATACGTTTGCATATTGCCACTTGAGGATGCCCGAATGCCCGCCTCTAAAATCTGGTCCAGCAGATCTTGACTGATTTCCTTATCTTCATATTCTCGTATCGACCTGTGCCCGTGGATCACTTCATTCAATTCCAAAACAATCACTCCTTTATGTGGTTCCGCTGTTTATGATTTTGTGACTTGAAACTATTGAAGTTCTACTAAATACTGCTTTAATCGCTCAATTGTTTCTGGTGAAAGTGGTTTGGATTTTCTAATGTGGTCGTCCATTTGCACGATGACGGTATCTGCCACCGCAGCAAGCCTGCCATCCTGATACAGTCCTTGAAATAAAGACAAAGAACTGTTCCCAACCTTAGTAACGGCAGTGCCAATATCTACTTTTCCAGGCCACCGTATTTCTGAAAGCAAATCCAGCTTTTGGCTCACGATAACAAATGAGGCATTTTCAGCATGCAGCGGTTCCTCTGCATATAAAAGCTCAGTCCTTCCCGTTTCAAGGAACGTTGAAAACAGTGCGTTATTCACATGTCCCTGGCGATCCGTATCTGCATACCTGATCTTGTCATAGGTCTTTAATGGGAAATCATCATACTCTGGTCTCTTATGCATCTTCATGGATCCTCCTTTTTTCGACTCGCGAAATATATTGTTAGAGTCATTCTTCAACAAGTTCGTCTCTATTTCCTTCTTTAACATCCTGTATCTTTAACGAATTTTCAGTTTGGCCTATCAGAGCACCTGGAACGAAAATCAGCA
>NZ_JBALQL010000020.1:5285-31410 GCF_036964885.1 Bacillus sp. JJ1122
GTAAAAGAAGAATCGCACCTATTGAATCTCATTTTTAGATGCCCGAATCATATTCCTGAAGTTCATCCACGGTCACGAAGGCATATCCTTCCTTCGTCAGTTCCTGTAAAATTTCTTCAATCACCTGGATTGTCCCATCCGTTTGATCATACATGGGATGCAGCAAGATAATCGATCCGGGTTTAATGTTATCCAGTACATTTTTTACTTTATCCTCAGCATTTGCGTAATACGTTTCCGGTTCCAGTGTCCACATTATGGTTTCTCGGTTGTGCTTAGCTAAATAATACGGCAATCCTATTAGTTTTTTTCCATAAGGAGGCCGAAAGTCGATTTCGCCCTTATACCCTGATTTCCGAATCAATTCATCCGTCTTTTCAATTTCCTCTTGAATAAAAGAAGAAGATTTCAGCACCATTCTTTCGTGTGAATAGGTGTGGTTTCCGATCTGGTGCCCTGCTTCCACCAATTTCACAGCTTCTTCAGGATGTTTTTCAATATCCTTGCCGATCAGGAAAAAAGTTGCTTTCGCCTTATACTGGTCCAGCAAAGGCAGAAGCTGATCCACGTTCTCAGTAGGACCGTCATCGAACGTCAAAGCAATGACTTTGTCTTGCGTTTCTACCTGGTACGTCAAGCCTCCAAAAAATTGAAAGGTTCGTAGTTTCGTAATTTTAAATAAACCCGCGAATAAAAGAGCAATAACAATAAAACCAATACCCATAAGGATTAATTTCTTCTTCATGCCTGGACCCCATCTTCCGAATTTTTGTAGTTATATTATAGCATGAAGCAGAGGGACGCTTGAGCAAGGGGGACGTATCTTGTGCTTCCAATTGGAAGCACAAGATACGTCCCCTAGAAAAAGACCGGAGCAGATTCAACGTTCTTTATCCATCTATACTCCCGGCCGCTCAACTCTTCCTTCACCCACACATCGCTTTGCCTATCATTCACATTTCTCCGAATCCAGGAAAGATGTTGTCCAACCACCTGCGGATCCTCATCCAGTTCATTCACAACCGGAAAAGTGATTTGCTTTTGCTCACCCGTTTTAATATTGATTTCATAAAGCGCAGTAAACATGGTGGGAACAGGTCCTTCTGTCCATTCCTTGTTTTCTTTTGCACGGGCGACGATTACTTGATCCTGCGAATACCACTCCAAACCAAGGTCTACAAAACCCTTGGGTGTGTATTCCTTTTGTTCCTTAAAAATCGGGATGTCAGCGATTTTGGTTTTCTTGTTTTCGACAAAGAATCGTCCTTCGCCTGATATATAGGCCAGCTGGTTGGATGTTGGAGCCCACTTCACCCATTCTTTGTACCCGAGCATTTTTCCGACTGCCTGAAATTGTTCGCCTTTATTCGAAAGGACACATAATGTATTGCTGTCCATCGACCAGGAGGCTGTAGGATATGCGATAAAACTGACCCACTTGCCATCGTGGCTCCACTTAAAGTCGTCGGCATCAATCGCAAATAAATCCTTTTCACTCGTTTGAATAGTATAAAAATGCTGCATTTTTTCTGACGCGAGATTGGCATCGACGGGAATTTTATAAAGCGGGATCGGCCCCCATCCCGTTGGACGTAAGGCTGATTGCGAGGAAACGATGAATTCCTTTCCATTCGGGAACCATTCGAATCCACTCACACCTAGTGAGACATTCTCAAAACCATGCGGCCGCCCGTTCTTCATTTTTGTCACGTTCAGTATTCCGCCGTCCTTATAGGCTAATTGTTTTTTCACCGGGGACCATTTAAAGTCGGATGTTTCCACCCTAATATAAGGCTGGTAGCTGTCTTTCTCCTTCGTATCATAAATGAATAAATCCGATTTTTCTCCTTTTTCATCCCCATCAATATAGGCGATGAACCGACCGTCATAGGACCATTTCGGAGAATGCACATAGCGATTTTTAGTGATTTGCGTTTCCTGTTCTCCCCTTTTAATCCAAAGCTGGTGGTCACGGATAAATGCAGCAGTGAGCGGGGTTTCTGCACTGACGGTCATTGAAAATTGAAAACTGATGAAAAGTAGAATGAAAACTGCACGCAATTTCAAGCCAATCCCTCCTACCAATAGGATGTCCTGATCTTTAAAGAAGATTCTAATCATTAGGCCAAAAATGGAGCAAAGGGACGTACCCTAAGTGGTTCACTTTTGGAGTACAAACAATTAAAAAACACACGAACTTTTAAAAAAGGATATATCAATAACAATAATAATATAATAAAAAACGATATTAGTTTATTGAAAAACGATAAATATCATGTTATAGTCATTTTATCATTAAATCAATGAGGTGCTTTAAATGAGTGTTAAACAGGGTTCAACCACTTTCTTAAAGATAATTATTTTTCTGATTGGAATTGCGGTGTTTGCTTTGTGTATCTTTTGGTTACCTGAGATAGCTATTAAAGATGCAAAGGTACATCCAGATACGGCTTATTTCCTAATTCCCTTTTTAGTATGTGCGTATGGTTTCTGTATTACGTTTTCTGTAGCGTTGTACCAAGCATTTAAACTACTAACCTATATCGAAAGGAACAATTCTTTCTCCGAGTTATCACTTAAATCTTTAAAGGTTATAAAAAAATGTGCTTTTACAGTCATTTTCCTCATTCTGTTCGGAATAGTAAGCTTAATGGTGCTTGCTAAAGTTACAGGCGACGATGCAGCAGGTCCAATTTCACTAAGTCTAATGGGCATTTTGGCAACAAGTATCATCGCTGCCATTATGGACGTACTTCAAAAGCCATTAAAAAATTTCCTAGATAAAAAATAAAAAAGAGGTATTATAAATGAAAAATGCATCCACATTGTTTTTAAAATTAGCGGTTATTCTTATGGGAATTGCAACTCTTGCATTGTGCATATTTTTAGTGCCTAAGTTCGGGAATTTTGCTGGAGAATTGTATCCAGATATTGCTTATATGAAGTATCTCGTTTTCATCGTGATGTATGGAGCGGCTCTGCCTTTTTACTTTGCTCTCTATCAGGCTTTCAACCTTTTACGGTACATTGACGAAAAGACAGCGTTCTCGGAATTATCTGTAAAGGCGTTAAAGAATATAAAGTGCTGTGCGATTACTATCAGTGGTTTGTATGTATTAGGTTTGCCACTCTTTCATTTTATAGCGAAGAAAGTAGACCCTCCTATTGGAATAATGGGACTCATCATCATTTTTGCCTCGTTGGTTATCGCCGTTTTTGCTGCTATCCTCCAACGGCTTCTACAAGAAGCAATTAACATAAAATCAGAAAATGCTTTAACGATTTGAGGTGGAGGATATGGCAATTATTATTAATATTGATGTGATGTTAGCAAAACGAAAAATGAGCGTAACGGAGCTTTCGGAGCGGGTTGGGATTACTATGGCAAATCTCTCCATTCTGAAAAATGGGAAAGCCAAAGCGGTGCGTTTTTCAACATTAGAAGCGATATGTAAGACTTTGGATTGTCAGCCAGGTGATATTTTGGAGTACAAAAGCGACGAAGACACTCAATAAAAACAGACAACAAATTTTATAGGGAGTCGATAGAGAATTTAAGGGATAGTCATTAAGCTATCCCTTCTTTGCGTTTATTGATGTTATTTACTCAAAGAATTCCATTTAGAATTTCATTGATATTAGGAACAAAAAATATGATGTGATTAGCAATGTTTGCACCTCAAAAGATAACCCCGTTAAAATTCCTTTTGTTTGTTAAAACTGAACTACTTAGACGTACCCTTTGCTCCTTTTTCATAAGCTTTTGTTCAGCAAAAAGGTATTGCTCTCACACAGCTTGGAAGCATGAGAAACGTCCCCATGCTTCTAAGTGATAACTAAATGCGGTTTACTGAAGTGGCTCGTTCCACCGCTGCCTACTAGTACGTATCCGTTTTTGGGGAACAAGGCGGCTCTGGTTGAACCATCAGAAAGTATAAGATCTACTCTTGCCCTGTTTTCAAGTGCTGTATATTTTACATAGCCGGTTTGGGTAATCGTTGTCTTCCAATTATCATCAAACTCTGCCCTTAATACTCGGTTTGAGTAAGTTTGGTTTGTTTTTTGCTTTTCCATCCTCTTACCTCCCTGTTTTATTGAAAATAAGATGCTCTCACTATTTTATTCACCATTTAAAAATTGGAGTGGACAAGAGTCTAGCACAAGAAAACTTCCCAAACTTCTTCTCAAAACGACCTGAACATGTTCATATTTATTCTAAATATGGAAACAATACTTTCGAGGTGAAGACATGGATAAGGAAAAATTAAAGCTTACTTCCTCAGAGATTGGTTCATTATGGGGAGAGTATGTAAACGGGACAATGGTCGATACTGTAAATAGATATATGTACTCCATTATTGAGGATGAGGCTATTAAAGCGATTTTTGATGATGCGATTAAGACTTTCGAACGCCAAAAGAAACAACTGGTTACATTTATAGAGAATGAAGGTTTTCCAGTTCCAATAGGATTCAGTGAAGCCGACCTACATAAAGGTACAGAAAGACTATTCTCTGATATTTTTTGCTTGAATTACCTTCATATTATGACATTGCATGGTTTGACGGGCCATATCACTGCCTTTGGAGTTTCTGTCAGAAAAGACTTGAGGGAGTTTTATGATTCATGCGATAACGACGGGAAAAGAATGTACCACAAGACAATTGAACTCTTACTGGAGAAAGGGAGTTTTCAGAGAGACCCCTTATTTTATCCTTCTGAGGGTCCAGAATTTATTGTTAGTAAAGATTTTATAGACGGATTTTTTGGAAAAGGCAGAAACTTATCGGCCACAGAGATGATTAGTATTTCATTTAACATTAAAAAGAGCATTATGGCTAAAACTCTTTCGATTGCATTCAGTCAAGTTGCTCATTCCGAAGTAGTAAGAAAGTTTCTGACAGAGTCTGAAAAAACGTCAGATGAACAAATACAAACTCTTGCGAAAATCTTGCACGATGACAATCTGCCCGTCCCACGATCATGGGAGACAGAAGTTACAACTTCAACGGACTCTCCTTTTTCAGATAAGCTAATGTTGTATCATACTGGCTTCTTGTTCCAGGCTGCTCAAGTTTACCACGGCACTGGCTTGGCATCTTCCATGCGGACAGACCTGATCACAACATATGAAAGCATCATTTTAAAAAATTTAATGGTAACAAAAAATTGGTTTGATATCATGAAAAAAAACGAATGGTTAGAACAACCACCACTCGCTCCTAATAGAAAAGAAATCGCAGACAAAGACTAATAAATAGACGAAGCACGGGGACGTACCCTGTGCTTCGTCTATTTATTTTAATTCAGCGACAAATTATGGATGGACTGTACGGAAGCACGAGAAACGTCCCTGTGCTTCCACTAGCTCACTTCCTGTGCATTTTAAACTCTAAAAACAGTTCATTATAATAAGCAAGGTTGGCTTGCCCTAGATTCTCGTAAACCTCGAGTTTCTCGGTCAGGTCTGCTGATGGGTAGAATCTTTCATCCTCCACCATTTCTTCCGGCATAAACTCCAGCGCAGCTTTATTCGGCGTGGAATAGCTCACCCACTCAGTATTCTGGGCGGCGACTTCAGCATCGAGCATGAAGTTAATGAATTTATGTGCTCCCTCGATGTTCTTAGCTGTCTTCGGAATAACCATGTTATCAAACCAAAGGTTGGACCCTTCACTTGGTACAACGTAATCCAGGTTTTCGTTCTCGGACATAATATCAGCCGCGTCGCCGGACCAGACGAGTCCGATTGGTGCTTCTTCGTTGGCAAGCAGGATTTTGATTTCATCGCCGACGATTGCTTTAATATTTGGAGTGAGACTATCTAATTTCTTCTTAGCTTCTCGCAAGTGTTCTTTGTTTGTGTCGTTCAATGAATAGCCAAGGCTGTTCAGCCCCATCCCCATGACTTCACGGGCACCATCGACTAGGAGGATTTCATTTTTCAGCTTTGGATCCCAGAGATCATTCCAGTTCTTGAATTCCCTCCCGTCCAGCATTTCAGGATTGTAGACGATCCCAACCGTTCCCCAGAAATAAGGAATCGAGTATTTATTGCCTGGATCGAATGGCAGGTCCATGAAGCGCTCGTCAATGTTTTTCAGGTTTGGCAACTTCGACTGGTCAATCGGGATCAGCAGGTCCTCTTCCCTCATTTTTTCAATCATATATTCGGAAGGGACAGCGATATCGTAGGATGTTCCGCCCTGCTTGACCTTTGTCATCATTGCTTCGTTTGAATCAAATGTTTCGTATACGACGCTGATGCCGGTTTCTTTTTCAAAGCGTTTGATCAGGTCCGGATCGATGTAATCGCCCCAGTTATAGATGGTCAAAGTATTGTCGCCTGAGTATCCCTGGGTGTCATTCAGTTTCGAAATGGCCACCAGCAGCAAAACTGAAACAAGCGCAATGGCGATGAATACTCGCACTAATTGCTTCATTTCTTCACCCCCACTGCGTTCAGCTTCTGGCGCTGCGTGATAAAGTAGTAGACCACGACAAGGATAATCGTGAATAAGAATAACAATGCCGATAAGGCGTTAATGTTCAATGAAACTCCGCGGCGTGCCAGGGAGTAAATTTCGACTGACAATGTGCTGAAGCCGTTGCCTGTTACAAAGAATGTCACGGCAAAATCGTCCAGCGAGTAGGTCAGGGCCATGAAGAACCCGGCCATGATGCCTGGTGAGATGAACGGCAGGATGACCTTCGTCAGTACATCCCAGCTGCTGGCCCCTAAGTCTCTTGCCGCATCGACAAGTGAGGAGCTCATTTCCGATAATTTCGGGAGCACCATCAGGACGACGATCGGTACGCTAAAAGCAATATGGGATAGCAATACCGAATAGAAGCCGAGCTTGTAGCCGGAAATCGTGAACAAAATCAGGAACGATGCCCCGATGATAACGTCCGGACTAACAATCAGCACATTATTTAATGAAAGCAATGTGTTGCGGGTCGATTGTCTTTTTACCGCATGGATGCCAAGGGCACCAATGACACCGATAATGGTCGCAAAAAGCGCGGACAGCAGCGCAACGACCAGTGTATTCAACACGATGATGAACAAGCGCACATCCGAGAACAATTCCTTGTACCAATCAAGCGTGAAGCTTTCGAAATTGTACATCGTTCCTCCGCTGTTGAACGAATAGAAGATCAGGAAAAAAATCGGTGCATATAGAATGAAGAAAACGATGAGTAAAAATACACTGGCTAGCTTGGACGTTTTTCTCTCCACCTTACACACCTCTCTTTCGGTTGCCTGTTACTGCCATGATGGCGAACATGATGATAATTAAGAATACCGCAATGGTCGCGCCCATTCCCCAGTCCTGCGTGACGAGGAAATGCTGCTCAATCGCTGTGCCAAGCGTGATCACCCGGTTTCCGGCGATCAGACGCGTCAGCATGAACAGGGACAATGCCGGAATGAACGTAACCTGGATGCCTGATTTTACCCCTTCGATCGTCAGCGGAAAAATAACGCGGGTAAACGTCGTCCATTTTGACGCACCTAAATCATTCGCGGCGTCGATCAGGGTCGGATTCATTTCATTCAATGAGTTGAAAATCGGCAAAATCATGAATGGGATAAAGATATAAACCGATACAAAAATAAAGCTGAAATCGGTGAACAGGATTTGCTGCGTGCCAATCCCGATTGCCTCCAGCAATTGATTGCTGACGCCATACGTTCCAAAGATGCCAAGGAAGGCGTACGCTTTTAACAAAAGGTTGATCCAGGATGGAACGATGATCAGCAAGAGCCAAAGCTGCTTGTGCTTCGTTTTTGTTAAAAGATAGGCGGTTGGATAGGCAACCAGGAATGAGAAAAATGTAATCAAAAATGCGTACCAGAACGAGCTCAGGGTCATTTTTAAATAGACCGGCGTGAAGAATTTCTGGTAGTTTACGAGCGAAAATTGACCGTCGATATTCAGGAAAGAATAGTAGACGACGAGCACAATCGGCGCAATGACGAAGAAAACCATCCAGAGCGTGTAAGGAAGCAAATACCACGAACGTGTCATTCTGCTGCTGTTCATTTCACTTCTCCGTCCTCATATGCTTCTAAGCGGGCATCGAATTCCTCTTCCGTTTCGCCAAGGCGCATGACGTGAATCGCCTCCGGGTCAAAATAAAGACCAATCTGGTCGCCAACTCCTGCTTTTTTCGTGGAATGGACGAGCCACTCATTGCCTTCCTCGTCATAGCAGCTCAACTCATAGTGAACGCCACGGAACAGCTGTGAATCAACTTTTACCTGAAGCTTGCCGTTCTCGACCGTTGTGATTTCAAGATCCTCAGGACGAATGACGATTTCAACCGGCTCATTCGGGTTCAAGCCCTTGTCGACACACTCGAAACGCTTGCCCGTGAATTCAACGAGATGGTCTTTGATCATGGTTCCTTTAACGATATTGGATTCTCCGATAAAGTCCGCGACAAAACGATTGATCGGCTCATCATAAATATCCGTCGGGCTGCCGCTCTGCATGATTTTCCCTTTGTTGATGACGAAAATCTCATCCGACATCGCCAGTGCTTCCTCCTGATCATGCGTGACGAAAATGAACGTGATGCCAAGACGGCGCTGCAGCTCGCGTAGTTCATACTGCATCTCGGTACGCAGCTTCAGGTCGAGTGCCGATAATGGTTCATCAAGCAGGATGACTTCAGGCTCGTTGACGATCGCCCGTGCAATCGCGACACGCTGGCGCTGGCCGCCCGACATCTCACGGATTTCCCTAGTTTCATAGCCTGACAGGTTCACGAACTGAAGCGCTTCTTTTACCTTCGCTTCAATATCGGCATTCTTCATCTTCTTGATGCGCAGACCGAACGCGACATTTTCAAATACATTTAAATGAGGGAACAAGGCGTAATCCTGGAACACCGTGTTCACCTGGCGCTTGTTGGCAGGCAGATCATTGATTCTTTTATCATTAAATAGGATGTCACCTGAAGTCGCTTCCGTAAAACCAGCGATTAATCGGAGAATCGTAGTTTTACCACAGCCCGAAGGCCCCAGAAGTGTATAGAATTTCCCGCGCTCGATCTCAAAGCTGACATCATCCAGAACAGGCGGGTCGTTATCGTATTGTTTCGTTACGTTTTTAAATTGAATAATCATAGAGTTATTCATTTCGAACCTCCTTTGTATCTATGCTTTATTACGATAAATAGGTAAATAAATGCAGTATCACAAGGAATAATTATACAGTAGGGGGCAAAAAAAACAATGTTCTTCGACTTGAAGCAAAGGGACGCTCCCAGTGCCTTTTTCCGTGAAGCAAACGTTCGCTCACGGTGCTTTTTTTCGTGAAGCAAAGGGACGTACCCGATGCTTCATTTTATAGACTTAAGCTTGGAATTACCGGAAGCAAAAGAAACGTCCCCATGCTTCCCAAACTACTAAAATGGCTGTTAATATATTTGTAAAATAGATATTTGATGGAAGGTGCGCCATATTGAAAAAGCAGGGGATTACATCACTTGGGGAAGCAATAGTAGACTTTATTGCAGCAGATCCATCCAATACACAGTATCAGCGATTATTAGGCGGGGCTACTGTTAATGTGGCAGTGGGAGTCAGGAGACGTGGCATTCCTTCCTATTATTTATGCAGATTGGGGAAGGATGATACAAGTAGGTTTGTAGCGGAAAGATTAATGAATGAAAATGTGGATCTTTCCTTTTGTTCCTATCATCAAAATAAAAGAATCTGCTCGGTTTATATTCACTTAAATCAGCTAGGCGAACGGTATTTCCATTCGTATGTAAACGAAACTCCTGATGAATGGATCACCGCGGATGAGCTTGATAAAAAGCCGTTTATGAATAGCAAGATCTTTTATTTTGGCTCCGGCACTCTATTCCACCCCGTCGCCAGAAAAACCACCGATCAGGCTCTTCGATATGCCAACGAAGCAAATTTAAGAATAGCCTTTGATACGAATATCCGGCTGAAACGGTGGGAAAACGAGAACCAGTGCAGAGAAACAATTTTATCCTATGTTAGAAAATCGGATATCGTAAAAATGGCTGAAGATGAATTGCTATTTTTAACGGAAACAGCAACCCTTGAACAAGGCTTGGAGCAGATAGCGAAACTAGAGATCCCATTCCTTTTTATCACAAAAGGAATGGACGGAGCGTGTGCCGTTCATCAAAATCTTATGGTCCAGGTTCCCGGAATTCCTGTTAAAACGGTAGATACAACTGGTGCAGGCGACGCTTTTATGGCCGCCCTACTATCCTGCTTCAATGACAAGGGGATCCCTGCCAACGAAGCTCAATTAACCGAATATACTCAATTTGCCAATGAAGCCGGCGCTATATCCGCCACAAAATTCGGATCATTATAGAAGCATGGAGAAGCAAAGGGACGTTCCCTTTGCTTCTATTCATAATCTATCAAGGTAAGCCGAAAAGGATTGATCCAAAAAAACAAAACGGAAGCACAAGGAACGTCCCCGTGCTTCGGTTATTTACTTATGGTATCAAACAATTCTACATCTACGTTTGAGGGGTCAGTCCAATTATAAAACTTTTCTAAATGCCATTTATTTTTTAGCCTTACAAATTTGTTCTCATCAATCCATTTATGTAATTCATTATAGGATTCTACAATTTTATCATTTGGCCCTGTATGTCTAATGACAGCGTATTTTTGGGATGGGACTGTCAATGACACCATGCCAGTTGGGATATCTTCGTACTCGTTCACTTCCACACCAACCCAATAACCATCTTCATTCGCACATTCAGTTTTTACTGTAAATGCTCCATATTGCTGTAAAGGATTCGTAACCTGCTTTATTTCTCCAATCCGTTCGCTTAATCGTAATGAAGCTTTGGGTATTTCAACAATATATTGGTCACCAGGACACAAAACTCGAAAACCGACTAACTTAATCTCATCAAGCTCTTTAACAGTCTTATTCTTTAATTTTATTTCTGACATTTTCATCCCCTCCTTCTCATTTAGTTTCTATAAAAACAGATGAAGCCCTTCTTTTTTTCACTAACTTCGGCTAGCACTCATAATTGAAAAAAGCTGCCTAAATGGCAGCTGATAAAAGATAGATGAATTTTTTTGAAAATACGGACCAAGAGATCATTACCTGGTTTTGCTATTATTCTTTTTCACTGGCTGATAGTCTGCTTTCTCACGCTCAGCATCTTTCTTAAATGCCTCCATTGCCTTGCTGTAAAGCCACCCCATCACTTTCACCTCCGAATTTCGCCATATGATTCTATTTATATCCCTTCCCTCTGTTGTTTACGGTAAAACTTACATGAGGGACGTTTCCTTTGCTTCTTTTTTAGACAACAAAAGAAGCACAAGGTACGTCCCCGTGCTAATCATTGAAATTAGTGATTTTAAAAACTGCCTGTTCAGCGGACAAGAGTGCACCTTCAAGGTGTCCACCATATTGTGAATTAGTCTCTGTACCAGCAAAAATGATTTTCTTTTCCCATATCCCTGCTTTGGGTGGTTGTCCATAACTCGGAAAATCTCTTAGCGGTTCCAGGTCTTCCTCAACAGCTGTTTCGGAATCTCTGGACCAGTCTTTGTATAGGATAGCTCTTACGTTTCGGGCGGAGGTTCCAAAGAGCCTAACCAATTGATCAATGATCAAATTTGAAATTTTGCTCTCCCCCAGTTCTTGCCGCGTTTTTGCTGGCATTCCGAAGAAACCAAATAAGGCACCAGATCCTGATTCCGGAGAAGCATCATGGATTTCTTGTAAGGGTCCTACCCAGCTCGTAGCGAATCCAGAGAGTCCTGATTCCCTCCAAAAGGGACGATCATAAATTGCAACTGCCTTGGCCTGTCCTGCCATCCATGTAGGTTTACTTACAAGATCAGTCATAATATTAGGAGGGAGAGAAGGAGAGAATTCAATATGACGCGCCACAATTCGAGGCGGCAGTGCTAGGATAACAGCATTGGCCGAAATTATTTTTCTCATTCCATCAGCAAGGTCTGCTTCAACCGTGATGGCACCGGCTTCATCCAGACGAATGGCTGTAACTCGTGTTTTTAGCTCAACTATCCCTGAGGGAATCGTATTTGCTACAGCATCAATTAGGGACTGAACACCTCCTATGATACGAAACGATTTTTCAACAGCATTTTCTGGCATTACATAACGCTCGGGTGCTGCGTTTGCGGATCGTTCTGAAAGCATTGCCCCTTTGTTGTACTGAACGAAAGTTCCTAAATTCAATTCTTTAACAAGATTGGTAATAGTCCTCTCATACTGTGGCCAGAACCATGTCGGCCCAAGATCAAATTTGCCAAGGTCAGGTCTGTCTGGCTCGGAAGTACTCAAGACCCTACCGCCAATCCTATCTCTAGCTTCCAGAACCATACATTTAATACCCTGTGCACTAAGTAGAGACGCAGCCCGAAGGCCACTCAAACCAGCACCAACAATGACAACAGGATTGTTCATTTCCTTTCCTCCTTCGAGCCGGAGCAAAGGGACGTACCCTTTGCTTCTCTTAATAATTTATCAGGTTTAAATGGAAAAACAAGAAACATCCCTGTGCCCCATTCCCCCATGATGTTGACAAAAGGAACACCCACTTCAATTGTAATGGAACTCATCATCACAAAACAGCATTTGCGCATGAATGGCGATCATGCCTGAAAAGACTACTAACAACCTTTCCTTGAAGATTACCTTTTCATGCAGAAACTCATCCAAAAACTCATTGTCTACCTTCCAATAAAAAGGTTATGATATTGATAATTTACTGGTTCAACATAATCGATACGAAACGGAGAATCATATGGATATTAAGATTGATGACCTTACAAAACCTGAAGTCATTTCCCTGATCAACGAACACCTGCATGGGATGACGCTCCACTCACCGCCGAAGAGCATTCATGCCCTCGGTCTCGAGAAACTGAAAAGACCCGAAATTACTTTCTGGACAGCATGGGACGGAGAACAGCTGATGGGCTGCGGAGCCTTGAAGGAGCTTGACCGCCACCATGGTGAACTCAAATCGATGAGGACGGCGTCTTCCCACCTCCGAAAAGGCGTCGCACAAAGAATGCTCGAACACATCATCAAAGAAGCCGAGCGGCGCGGCTATTCGAGACTTAGCCTCGAAACTGGCTCAATGGACGCATTCACACCCGCAAGGAAGCTCTATGAAAAATACGGCTTCCACTACTGCCCTCCTTTTGGAGACTATGCAGAAGACCCTAATAGTCTTTTCATGACCAAAGAATTATAAAACAGGAACATGGGGACGGTTCTCACGTTCACGCTTTTGCTCTAGAAATGACACCAGAACCCTATGTTTCCTTCATAACCTAGTTATATATGGAGATGCTAGTTCTGAGGTGGTTTTCATGTTTTTAAAAACATTACTGGTTATGAGCCTAGCAATGAATGTTCCTGTTAAGGGCCAGCTTGAATATATTCCGCCGTCGCCTAAAATCGAAAAATTTTATACAAGCATTCCCGAAATTGACAATTGGGTTTCTGTCCCTCAAGGTACAGACGAGATTACAATCTATGTTGAAGCAAAGAACACGGAAACAGTCTTATTTTGGATTATTCCAACCGGAATTCAGCAATGGTATGAAAGAAAGCTCATTGGCTATGACATAAAAGATGATGGGGATAATAAGTTCTCATTAACATGGAAGATTCCAGGGCATTTACAGGACCATCTAGAGGTACAAGCATTAGGAGAGAATGAATTAACAGGCTCAATTTTGAACATCACTTCAATTCCATAGAAGTAATAGAAGTAGGGAACATGGGGACGGTTCTCGCGTTTCAGAATGGAACATGAGAACCGTCCCCATGTATCGTTTTTATTTTGGCAGCAATACTTTGTCAATGACATGGACCACGCCGTTTGAGGCTGCTATGTCAGGGGTTACAACTTTCGCATCATTTACTTTAACAGGATTGAGTGAAATGGTGACGTTTTTCTTGGCGAGTGTTTCTGCCTGCATGCCATCTTTCAGGTCCGTTGACATCACCTTGCCCGGAAGAACGTGATAGAGCAGGATGTCCTTAAGGTCCTTTCTTGCTAACAATTCATCAGCCGTGATGCCCAAATCCTTCAGAAGCATGTTGAATGCCTCATCTGTCGGGGCGAATACGGTGAATGGCCCTTCTCCTTTCAGCGTTTCCACTAAGCCAGCCTTTTGCAAAGCAGCCGCTAAAATTTTGAAATTGCCTGCTTCGACTGCCGTATCGACAATGTCCTTTTTCGCTCCCTGGTTGTCCGCTGCTAATCCAGTAGTAGCGATTGACATGACCATCATGGTCATAACTAGGACCGCCGCAAATCTTTTCTTTGCCATTACAATCTCTCCTTTTTCCAGGCTCATCACTTTAAAAAGCGTTACGACCATGTTTTTACAAATGGTAGTATTCGTACAAATAACATTTTTATCCTTAACTGTTTATCATTTTTGTAAAGTGGGCTCTGCCATTTTTATGCCGGTCAGAAATATGAATCAGTGGTTTGCATTAAGAGCAATGTTAACCTTTTTGATTTGGAGTAAAATTCTTCAAAAATGGAAGCACTAGAAACGTCCCCTTTCTTCAAACCCCTGAATGCCATTTTAAAGAAAGGAAATAATATCACTATTCTTTTTGATAATTAGGGGGAAACACATGGATATTATGTCTGGTACGTATTATTGGCCTGCTACATTCCTTTCTCCTCCCTCCTATCCTAGGTTAGAGGGGGATCTTGAATGTGAAGTTTTAATTGTTGGAGGAGGCAGTTCGGCTTCGCAATGTGCTTATTATCTTGCGGACTCTGGGCTGAAAGTGGCTGTCATTGAGAAAGGGAAGATTGGGAGCGGCAGCACGAGTACGAATACGGCGCTCATTCAGTATTCCGGGGAAAAAATGTTCACGAACCTGATTAACTCCTTTGGAAAAGAGTATATTTCAAGGCATTTACAGCTGCTGCAGGAAGCGATCAATGAAATAGAAGCAGCATCCAAGACGGTTGCTATCCCTAGTGAATTTTTCCGAAGAGATTCGCTGTATTCTGCAAGCTGCAGTGAGGATATCGATAAGCTAAAAAAAGAATATGACTATTTAAAGCAACAAGGCTTGAACGTGGATTTTCTACTAAAAGAAGAGATTGAGCAGAAGTATCCTTTCAGCAGAGATGCGGCCATCTATTCTTATGATGATGCCGAGCTGAATCCTTTCAAGTTTACTCATGCGCTAATGGACCATGCAGCAAGCAAAGGGATCCAGGTGTTTGAACACACCGAAATGAATGGTCATCATTATGATTCAGAAACAAAACGGATGATCATTTCTACTAAAGGCGGCCACTCCATCTATGCAGGCCGTGTTATTTTTGCTGCAGGCTATGAGGGAATAGACATCAGAAAGGAAAAGCTCGTTTCTTTTGTCAGTACGTATACCATAACGTCAAAGCCTGTGGACGACCTATCATCCTGGTACAATCGCACGCTTTTATGGGAAACTGCCAGACCCTATTTATATTTACGGACAACTGCAGATAACCGGATCATTATTGGCGGACTTGACGACAATACCAATTATCCCGAAGACCGGGACAGTAAACTGATCCATAAGAGAGATAAGCTGGTCGAAGAGTTTAACAAGATGTTCCCTTCTATCAAATTTGAACCGGAGTATGCTTTAGCCGCTTTTTACGGTGGGACGGCGGACGGCCTCCCGATTATTGGGATTTATGACGAATATCCGAACAGCTATTTCCTCTTGGCGTTTGGCGACAACGGCACTGTATACAGCCAAATGCTCGCGAAAATCATTGCGGAGGATATTATAAAAGGTAACAGCTCCGATCTAGAACTATATTTACAGGACAGACCACTTATGACAAAGAGATAGGAGCAAAGGGACCCTTTGCTTCTTTTGATTAGTATTTAAATCAACGGAAATTGTATTGATTTATTAATAAATCGGAAGCACAAGATACGTCCCCATGCTTCTTACCCTTCCAGAATGCTTTTGATTTTTTTCAAATCTTTCATATTTGCTTTTCTCATCATGGTCGACATAAAAGGTGAGAATACTTTAGAGAATCCAGTTGGACTCCCTGTGTTCCTTAAGGTCATACGTGTGAGCTCCTCGCCTAATGATTCAAATGTATACGTGGTCTCCATCGGGAATGGACCTTGGGCCGTTTTCATAACGAGCTTCTTTCCTGGATCATATTCCATGATTTCATAAATATAAGCGAGTTCTCTCCCCAGGAATTTCGCATTAAACGCAATTTGGGAACCGATCGTAATTGGTCTTGAGGTCTTCCACTCTGCTGAATGAATATTTACATACCAATCTGGTGCATGATCTGGATTCATGGCATATTCAGATACCACATTGACCGGACGCTTAATCTCAATTTCAGTTAAAACATCTACCATCCTAGCTTCCTCCTGCACAAATAAACCGACTTATTTATTTTCAACATAATTTTTCAATAATGTACCGAGAAGATGTTGCCAGCCATTTCTGTGGTCCTCTTCCCAATTTTCCTGGAGGATTCCTGAAGCAGTATGAGAAAGCTGGAGCAAGGTTTTCCCTTCTTTCTCAAGAAGACGATACGTATAGGCACTGTTCACTGCTCCTTGCATTCCAAGGTGGCCGTGGAGACGGATTTCTTCTGGAGCGTTCACATAGTAGACATTGCCCCAGACTGCACCTTTATATTCACCCCATTTTTCAATGAAACGTCCTCCTGGTACTGGTTCAAAGGTGAAATGAGAGGTCACGTTTTTTGGAGCCAAGCGGAATTCCCACCAATCCTCCACTCTTTCCGTTAACGCTTTGAATACTTCTTCACGAGGGGCATCAATGAGTAATTCCTGTTCAATTTGAAAGTGATCAGCTTTTGTCATTTCTTCTTTTCCTCCTTTTTGTTCTGCGGCTGACCGCAAGTTTAACAGTGAGCTTGCAGTTGTTTGCATATATTTTCCTACCCAGCGGTCATGCATTTCCTGAAGGGGTATAGCGTTAAGATAGTTCCGCCTGTATTTACCCTCACGCCGGACCACCACCAAATTCCCTTCTTCTAAGCTCTTTAAATGCTTCATAATGGCGTACCTGCTGACATCGGGAAAAAAATCATTAAGCTCGCCCGTCGTTCTAGGTGATTTCTTTAGAATATCGAGAATCTGCCTTCTGATTGGGTTTCCTAATGCTTTAAATACGATTGAAAGTCCTTCCTCCATACAACGAACCCTTTCATTAAGGTTTTTGCTTCCTTATATAACATGTGACCAAAAAGTAACATTTAATATGTGACCTTATAGTAACATGTTGATTCCCATCGGTCAATGACGTTTTCTATACATAATGTTACCAGTCCCAGAAGAAATAATAGGGTTAATCCCGATAAGCCACCCAACCAATGAAAAAGCGTACAGAGTGAGTTCTGTACGCTTTTTTTCAAAGAACACTATTAAGCTTCCATTACTACTTCACTCTGCAAAAAGTAATAATCCATCGTAGACGTTTCTTCAAAGCCGCAGGACTTGTAGAGATTGAGGGCATTTTTGTTTTCTGCCGCTACCTGCAGCATGATGTCCTTTGCGTTTGCTTCCTTCAGCTTTTCAATCGCCATCAAGAGAAGAGATCTTCCATAACCTTTGCGGCGGTGCTCCGGCAAGACGCCGAGACCGAAAATGGCACCAAGCTTTGAGGTCAGCTGCAGGTTCACTTTCCCGATGATTTCTTCGTCTTTTTCAACAAGATAACACGTCATCCCCCGCTTTTCTTCCTCTTCAGGCATGATCATGTCCTCAGGTTTTACCTCTGCTTCTCGCTCATCGTTAAAATAAATCACGTTCTGGCGCGCAATTTCCTTTGCGTCCGCATTGGTTGCTTTCCGAAACGAGAGGCCTGGCTGCTGCTGGATCGTCTCCCCTTTCAGATACATTTCATATTCCGAATGGTTATACCGTGCACCAGTTGCAGCGATGAATTTCTGTCCTGAATCCGACAGTCGGTCGCTTAATAACAGCATCCCTTTTGTTTCTTTCCGTTTAGCTTCTGCCAGGACGAGTTCAAACAGCTTTGTAAAAACGCCCTGCCTCCTGTATTCCGGATCGACCATGCCATTCACTTCCCAAGGGCCGCCAAAGCTGCAAATCCCGATGTAGCCAATCAGCCGCTCTCCGTCAAAGCACATGAACTCATTAATACTCTGCACACCGCTCCGTGCACCAGCAACACCAAGCTTATAATCCAGCTCCACTTTTAGCGCGGTCTTGTCATGTTCCAAACACCGCTCCTGAAGCTGCTGAATCAACTCATAGTCCTCAGAATCAATATTCTCTTTAAGCTTAATCCAAGCCTTCTCAATCCTCTTCATAACCCACACCCCCATCCTATTCTAATTCGATTCAGGTAACCAAAACTCCTCCAGGAACATGGGGACGGTTCTCGTGTTCCCTTTTGAAGAAGCAAAGGGACGTACCCTTTGCTTCTTTTAATGAGTTTTGTTCAGCGTAAAAATATGTATCAGAAAATAGAAGCATGAGATACGTCCCCTTGCTTCATCTCCTTTCTCAAGAATCTTATTTGCAAAGTGCCGTTTACATATTAACTAAGTAATCCAACGTTCTTCCGTTAAATGCTTGTGATACATAATGAATTCTAAGTACTAACAAATTCCTATATGGATTAGCTCTAAACTTATATTGTTTATCATATAAAATATTCTTTATACATAATAAACGTTGCGATTATTGCACCTACTAAATAAATGATTGAAGCAAAAAAAGAATATGAAGGAGAAAACTTTATGTCAGATTGATTAATTTTAAAACCTGTTTGAGCTTGAACTTGCATATCCAAGTTCCGGCTTGTAAAACCGCCTGAAGACGTAAATAAATATATGGCTACAGTGCTTACTAAACCGACAAAAGCAGATGCGTCAATAAAACTAATTTCAGTTACAACAGTAATCCCAATATTAATAATCCCTATTATGATCAAGGTGATAATAAAGCTAATTATTTTCCCCATTTCTACACCCCCAGTTCTTTAATACGTTTGATATTTCGGAAAGTTCCAAATCAGTATTTTTTTGTTAATTTTAAAGAACATGGGTACGCTTCTCTTGTTTCACTTTTGATGGATATGGGGACGTACCCTTTGCTTCTTTTAATGAGTTTTATTCAGCGTAAAAGTATGGATGTATGACAAAATGTAAGCATAAGATACGTCCCCATGCTTCCAACTCAAATAGAAGCACAAGATACGTCCCCGTGCTTCCGCTCAAAAAAAAAACAGCTGCCGAGATCTCTTGGCAGCCGTCTATATAAAAGGGGAATTTAACTTTGGTTATGCAGCTTTATGCGCCAGTTCTCCTGCTCGTTTGAAAACATTTTTACGAAGGAATGGCACTACCCAACGGTCTAAGCCATAGCGGCCAGCGTTGTAGCCAGCGAACAGGATGATGAATCCTAAGAAGATGTCAGTTGGGTTGTGAGATACTGTTCCGGCAAGGAAGAAACTGAAATTCATCACTAAGCCGAAGAACATGGCGGCAGTTGTTAAGCAGCCAAGAATCAAGCCAAGCCCAATCAGAAATTCGCCAACTGGAACAATGAAGTTGAAAAGATCAATGTTTGGCAAAGCAAAGTTCTCAAGGAAAGATACGTACCAGCTATACACCATGTTACCGTCTGGACCTTTCACCGGATTGGCCACCGCATTTTTCAAGAATCCAGTAGCGTCGAATCCCCCGCCAGTCAGCTTGCCCCATCCAGCATGCATCCAGTTATATCCAAGCCAAACCCTTAATACAGTCAATAGGCCAGCAGCAATGTTGTTTTCCCTTAACCATTTCGCAACCATGATCTTCACTCTCCAAAAATGATTTATTATTATTACACTTATAATTTAACAAATTTATCTTGAAAATAGAGGTTTTTGTGAATGATTTCACAATTCTGTTGAAATGTTTTGAACGAATTATGGCAGAGGCCATTTTATGTAAAAAAATCAACACAATCACTTTTCAAACAGGTGAAATTAGGGAAATAAACATTAACAGAATGGAGGGTGATCATGGATAAGACGAAAAAGAAACTGTTGCTGGCATCAATGATTTCAGCCGGAGCAGCTGTGCTTACAGCCACTTATCGAAAGCTCCAGAAAGAAACAATTAAATACATTGAGATTACGGATAAAAAGAACAACAAAATGGACCAGAATAGGTAAAACCAAAGCTCGCTTTTTTCGGCGAGCTTTTTAATGTTGGAACAAGAGAACCGTCCCCATGTTTCTTAATCGCCCATTTCGATAAATTCATCATGCTTGAACACCATGGATACGACTGTTCGTCCATCTTCTGTGTAACCGGATAAGGCTACTACTACTTCTTCCCCATCTTCTTCTATATCGCCTTCTATCGTTACACGGAGCATGTTGTTGCCTTCGAAAGTATCTTCGCCAGCATTTACTCTTACTACCGTACAGCTTCCTGCTGGTATTCTGACTGGCAATTCTGTGAAGGTCCCGGTCGAAATCGTAATTGGAACTGGTACCTCTGGAGAAATACCAGGATACAAGAATGGATCCCGGCAAACCGTAACTGTTACAGTCACATTTGATGTTTCGTCAGCAAGGTTTTTAAAGCCTATTAACAAGAAATCTACTACTCCCGCGTCAGTCCCATCAATAGACAATGGTACGAAGAATGGCCCTGATGTAAGTTTTCCCACGTTCATCCCCCCTTTACTCTTTGATACTTCAATATATTCACCTTTCTTCTTGATGAATGGACAAACTGTTCAAGCAAAATATCTATTTTTCTATTAATGTAAAAATTAATGGGGGAATCTTTTACCCTGTAATGCTTTGTGTTGAATAAGACCTTTTACATAAGTTCCCAAACAAGTGAAAAAGGATTTTAGGGCAACAGCAGAGAAAAGAGTTATGATTCCTATTTTTAAAGGAGAATGCAAATGCCTTTCATTAGACATGAGCAATATATACAAGCTCCGATCGACATCTGCTTCGACCTTGCTAGAAATGTAGAGATTCATACGAAAACAACCTCACACACAAAGGAAAAAGCAGTGGGCGGAATGACTACGGGGCTTTTAGAAGCAGACGATACCGTCACCTGGGAAGCGGTTCACTTTGGGATTAAACAGGCGCTCACAGCAAAAGTGATTTACATGAATAAACCGCATAAGTTTATCGATGTCATGGTAAAAGGCGCGTTCAAGTCTTTTACCCATACGCATGAATTTATTGAAGAAACAACAGGCACTTTGATGATCGATACTTTTGAATACAAATCTCCATTTGGCCCCCTTGGAGTGTTGGCTGATAAATTGTTTTTGGAAAAATACATGTACCATTTTATTCAAACAAGGGCAAATGAGCTTAAGAGGATTGCTGAAAATAAGGATCCCAGTTAGAACATGAAGGAATCCCCTCCGCCATTATCGAAAACATTCTTTTAATCAACCTAGAACTCACTTCCTTATCAAATAAAAGTGGGGTTTTGAAAAATGATTGAACTGAAAGATCTGTTAAGTGAGTTCACTACTATGCATGATGGATTTGTCGCGGACTGGAATGAGGCAATGCAATCCGGCGATCCTTCTTCTGTAGAGAGAATGGCGGAGGATTATTATGTCGCTTTTTTCAATGGGATGACGGACAAGCCAATGATTTTCAATAAGCAGGATTCGGTGGATGGCATGAAACAATCCGTCAGGCACTTTTTAGGCTGTGAGAAGAAATTCGAAAATCGTGTGATCCGTCTGCGGAATCCTGATAATGCTGTAGTTTTTTATGAACAGCTGGTTGTTAAAAATGAGGAAGTATTGGCAAGGCTATTTACCATCGAGAACTGGCAGCTTATTGAAGGCAGCTGGTTGATTGTCAGGGAAACAGAAGAGTCGATCCATTAGAATTGGAAGCAAAAGAAACGTCCCTCTGCTTCAAGAAAGGAGCAATGTATGTACGAGCTGAAAACAAAGGAAAATGACTGTAGTGTGCTTGAGTATATTGAGATGGTCGATCATCCGAAAAAACGTGAGGATGCCTATAAATTATTGGATATTTTCACGGAAACGACAGGCTATAAAGCGAAGATGTGGGGTCCGAGCATCATTGGATTTGGGTCTTATCATTATAAGTATGAATCGGGTCACGAAGGTGATGCTCCTCTGGCTGCCTTCTCCCCTCGCAAGGCCAAGATCAGCCTGTATTTTGCAACGGGTGAAACGAAACGAGAACAGCTTCTAAAGGATTTTGGCAAGCATACCACCGGAAAAGCATGCGTGTACATAAATAAGATAGCTGACATTGATACCGAAGTATTAAAAGCATTAATTAACCAATCCGTTGCATTTTTAAAACAAACCTACCCAAATGAATAAATCGGCAGAACACAGGGACGGTTCTCGTGTTCCAGAAAGGAACGCAAGAACCGTCCCCATGTTCTTCAAGTAAATGAATTGGAGGATTAACCTATGGAACCTATTACAACACCTGACCTTTCTGCAAGGCCATATGATTTGCAGGTTGAACGTTTAATGGAAACCGCGCCTGATGTGCTTTATAGAGCGTGGACAGAGAATTTTGATCAATGGTTCGCAGCTCCGGGGACGCTGATCATGAAGGCGGAGGTCAACACGGCCTTTTTCTTTGAAACCGTCTTTAAACCCGATGGGCAAAGTGAAGCTCAGCGCCACCCTCATTATGGCAGGTTCCTTCGCTTAGACCCGGACCGTCTGATTGAGCTTACCTGGTTAACGGGTGCTGGCGGCACAAAGGGTGCAGAAACTGTCTTAACCATTGAGCTGGAACCTCGCCAAACCGGCACTCTTTTAAATCTTAGCCATAAGGGCTTTCCAGATGAAGAGTCGAAAAATGGGCATGAAGAAGCCTGGCAGATGATCCTTGAGCTTCTTGATCGGAAGATGATGGAGACGGAGAAAAAAGACTAAATAAGATAACGTCTTGGTGGATTAGTAAAGGTTAAATTTAGATAAACACAAGAAATATCAAAAAACAGAAATTAATACCTCTTATTATTTAAAATAGGAGTGAGACGAATGAATGAACAGATACAGCTTATGATTGATTGGATTGAAGCTAATTTAAAAAACAAATTTTCTTTGGATGAACTATCTAACTATATGGGGTATTCTCCATATTATTGTTCTTTTAAATTTCACCAAGTAACCGGAATAAGTATTAGGCGTTATATTCTCCTTAGAAGATTGTATTTATCAACTGAAGACTTGGCGAATAATAAAAAGATTATCGATGTTGCATTTGATTATGATTATTCTTCACAAGAAGCGTATAGCAGAGCATTTAAAAATATTTTTGGCATCAATCCAAAAGAATATCAAGTTAACAAATTTCCTGTTCAGTCCGTTGTTAAACTCACTATTAATAAAAATGGGGAATCGTATAAAATGAATATTTCTAGAAAAATCGAGGTTGAAAAGTTACAACATAATAGAAGTGAGTTGTTTGACAAAGACGTGCTGCATATTTTGAATGGTCAAGTTATGTATGAGGAGTTTAAAAATAACAGACTTATGGGAGATTCTGATTATGCCCCATTTAATGAGGCAATGTGTGTGAACGCAACTACTGAACAAATATTTGATAAAGAGTTTACAATCGTTCGAGCTGCTGGTCATCATGAACCAGTAGAGGGGTATATTGAAAAAGTTATTGCTCCTTTAGCCAATCTTT
Source organism: Bacillus sp. JJ1122 (assembly GCF_036964885.1). Lineage (NCBI taxonomy): Bacteria > Bacillati > Bacillota > Bacilli > Caryophanales > Bacillaceae > Bacillus > Bacillus sp. JJ1122. Next base: position 29,033 of record NZ_JBALQL010000020.1, read on the forward strand.
TTCATAAAGAGTATAAATGTATAGTCCTATGGTTTGGTGAAGACATGTTTTGTCAAATGAACCTGCTTACTATACTTTCCTATCTTGAACAGTCAGGCTATGAAGGAAAAGTGTTATTAAATAGCTTCAGGGAGGATGAATTTAAAGTTAATCAAACCGAGCTAAAATTAGGTCCTTATGATTCGGTATATAAAGAAGTCTTAGTCCATCATACTAAACCATCTAATGATCTAATCCCGGTTATGTATCAAGCAATAAATATCTATTTAGATATGCTAAAAGGAGATAATGCAGTAGTAAAATATATTAATAAAAATAAAGATTTATCTACAAAGAAATTAATCCAAAGGCTGTTTGATCTTTTTCCACAAATAGGTTACGGAGATACACAATATGAAGTGCTCATTAATAAAATTAGATAGATGAAAACAAATGATACACATCCAGGAGCTTCCCTTCAGGAAAAGGAAGTCCCTTTTTTTATGCAGCAATCGTGGCAACATTTATGTATTAACAGAGGAGTTAAATGGTGATTTTGGGTTGCGGTGGAAGACTGACTCTAAAAGCAGCCTCTTATGATAGTGAATACATTTTTCCTGAGATAACACTTGCTTCAGATAAAACACTAATAATTCTTTTTGAAAATATAGAAGTCATGAATGTCTACTTATCCGCTAAGGATACTATTTTAAATAATATATTCCGTATACTAATTTACCTACCCAAAACGCAAGTAAGATCCAAATCAGAATGAATATTACGCCAACAAACCAGTTTTTTGGTTTACCATTTTTCCTGATTTCTTCAGCCTTCTCTCTGTTTTCCTCAATAATGTAAGATGGTATTAATTTTAATGCCAATGAAATGCCTAGCGGAACAATAATTAGGTCGTCGAGATAACCTATTACAGGAATGAAGTCAGGGATTAAATCGATAGGACTAAACGCATAAGCGACTACACAAATAGCAACTAATTTAGCGTACCAAGATACTCTGTTATCTTTGTATGATAAATAAAGAACGAATAAATTTTGTTTTAGTTTTCTTGCATAGTTTCTTAATTTTGTTAAAATATTTTCTTGTTCCATCTAACTCCCCCTTGTTAGAAATCATTATAAAGTAAAATAGGATCGAGTTGCACCATTTTGGATAGATGCTCGTTCCATAACGAGGGCAAGATTTTTAGATTGGGTTGCGGTGGCAGCCATTTTTTTATTATTAAATAAAAAAGGGTAACAATTGTCACCCCGTAAAGCTTATGCCCAATCCACCGGTGCTTTTTTTAACTGTGCTTTTATTCCAAGCTCTTTAGCAGCGGCCAAAATTAATTCTTTTCTAAAGAAATAACTTTTATGACTTACTATTTTTCCATTTTCAATCTCCTGTACTTGTATATCGTGAATTTCTGGTCCTTGATCGCCATCAGCAAACACAATAATAACTGGTTTATTCCATAGTATAACTTCTTGAGCCCTGTGACCTGGCAGACCAAACCTTAGAGAGCCTTTAATCATCTCATCTTTAGAGAATTCTTGGAAACCCAAATAGGCTTCATTTTGTGCTTGAGCACTAAATAATGTTAACAAACCGTCCAAATCTCCATTGTTAAATGCTTTTAAGTATGATTGAATCGTGACGTTTGTTTCATGGCTAGACAAAGCAGATTTTGATTGAGTAAAATCAAAAGAAGCTATTTTTCTTCTCGCACGTTGTACCGAAGCATAGACCCCTCCTGGAGTGCTTTTGACGATACCGGCTACTTCTTCAGCACTAAATTGGAAGATATTAAATAAAAGAAATGCCGCAACTTGTTTTGGTGTCAATATTGAATCCAAAGATATTAGAATTTCTTCCAATAATAGTGGACTCGAGAAATCTTCCTTCGTTTCAGATATTTCTTCTAATAATCCTACTTCTCGCTTTAGCTTTCTACACAGATCAATCCAGGTGTTTGTTGCAACCCTAAATAAGTAATGTTTTTTATCGGTTATTTCACTCCACCGTTGAGGGAGAAGTCCGAATGCTTTTATAATCGTTTCTTGATATAGATCTTCACCATCCCAAGGGGAACCGGTGATATATTTACAATAATTCCATAAATCGGTTGAATAATCAGAGATTATATCAAAAAATTCACTTCTTACCTTCCTGGTTTCATCAACAATATCCTTAGTAATGTGATCATTTGATTTCATTAAAAAATTCCTCCTACTGTCAATATACTAAATAAACGATTGTATATTGAAAAATTATACGGTTTTGGAGAAAATATTTTAAAAACTCTATTATCGAATTGTCTTTAAATTACTTTTTTTGAAGTTGCTTGTTTAATAAACGGAGTTATCTTGAAAAAGCAAAAAGAAATGGGGGTGGGTATT
>NZ_JBALQL010000020.1:31491-54731 GCF_036964885.1 Bacillus sp. JJ1122
AAATTAAGTTTTTTTCAGTATTTCTTATAATTTTTTTCGTCTTGATTGGATGTGAAAACAATAACCTCAATTTAGAAGAAGGTGTGACTAAAGTAGAAGTTTATAATTGGAAGGACAATGTTTTAATAAAAACATTTGAAGACGCTTCCTTCATTAAAAAAATTGTTACTAAATTAAATAATGCCAACGGTAAAAAAATATCTGATACTGCTGATGTTTCTGCTCCTGAATACAAAGTAATTTTAGAAATAATGAAGAAATTATAAAAGTTCTAGGTTTATACCAAGCGGAAAGTAAAGCAAATTATGTAGATAATGATATTGCTTTTGTATATACAGTTGATTTAACCTTACCGATAAAATAGATATGACAAGGTTATAAGTTGTAGTTCGTGATGCAAATAACGACTTTCTATATTAACAAACGGAGTAGCATTCTTGTAAAAGATTTTGAACAAATGCGCTTATATTAAAGGGACGTTTCTCACGCTTCAGAAGAAGCATGAGAAACGTCCCCGCGCATCAGATCTCCATTCCCCATCGTTCCTTCTCCGTCTTCTTCAGCTGATTTTCTGTTTCCTCCGGATAAACGGTGCGAAATTTATGGTGGTCGGCCGGAATGATTTCGATCATTTTTTGAATCATATCCTCTGGGTCAAACTGATTTCCCAGTCCCTCTTCCTGTTTTTTCATATCTTCTTTGCGGGTAAAATGCTTGAACTCATCGAACCATTTCCATTTTTCCTCGGCGGCTCGGTCGTTGAAGCCTGTATTAAACGCACCTGGATTGATGGTCGCCACTTGAACCCCAAATTCCTCGAGCTCTGACTTCATCGTTTGGGCAATTCCTTCGATGGCATGCTTGGTCGCTGTATATGGACCGACATATGGCGTTGCCGAAATCCCTGCCATTGAACTCATAAAAACAATCTTTCCTCTGCCTTTTTCCACTAGCTTTCGCGCAGCGATTTGTACGGTTTCCAGCGTGGCGAATACATTGACTTCGAATAGCGCACGGACGCGGTCCATCGGTACTTCTGCCAGCGGTCCGCCTTCATTGATTGCAGCATTCGCCACAAACACATCGAAATCATATTTTTCAATCTGCTCTCGATCCCGCTCGTTCGTAATATCAAGCTTGAATACTTCCATATCTAAGCCCAGTTCATTTGCCTCCCGAAGCAGATCCGTTTTCTGGGAAGTCAGCTCCGTCGTCGCGATGACACGGTGCCCGTTCTTAGCAAGGCCAAGCGCCGCACCCCTGCCAAGTCCACTCCCAGCCCCTGTGATAAAAATCGTCTTACTCATCTTGCATACCTCCTAAAGGATCAACTATCTATCTTGTCTTCCCATTAGGCGCTCGCATAAAACATGACAAAGGGACAGTCCTCTCGCTCCAAAATGAAACGCGAGAACCGTCCCCATGTTCCTACCCATATTCCTAAACTTTCTTTCTCCTCATCCATTGGGTGGCTGCCCACTTATCACCAACAATCACTGGTGCTCCGCCATGTAATGTTAGATCGTTCAGGGTTTGGTCGTCATAGAAATATTCGAAGTACACGGCCATGCCTTTTTGCGGAGATACGGAGAAATTCAGTTTAGGGAAGTAAGTCTCTCCGCCTTCCTCTACATCATTTAAGTACATGACGAGTGTGCTGATTCGAGGATTGTTTACCACCTTATTTTTTGATGTAAAAAAGTCATAATGAGCTTTATATTCCTGGCCAATTTGATAATTTAAAATCTGCAGTCCTTCTCCATGTTCTACAGGGATATTCATGATCTGTGATACTCTCTTTTCAATCCTGGCAACAAAGTCATTTTCTCCTTCTTCGAAAAACATACAGCTGCTTGTTCTGAGCTCATCCACTTCCAGGCCATCCGCAAGCTTTGAACGGTGCAATCGATCTTTTGACATCCTAATTAACTCATCGCATTCTTCATGGCTTAAAACATTCCCTAAAACCACGATTAATGGTTCATGTAATCTTGCTATTATGTTAATTTCTCTATCTTCGGTCATGATTTTATTTCCAGCATGATTAAAAATTGTTTGTTCTTTAACATCCATTTTCAACTTCATCAACCTCAATTTTCTTTAAATTTAGGAATTTTTAGATAATTTTAACGCTGAAAACGGTCAATTTATAAGTAAGGTTTCGCTTTCTCCCCTTTTTAAAAATGAATCTCAAATTGTTTACTACTAATTTTACAACTGCAGACCCTGTAATTCTATTAATATATTTTCATAAAAAAAGATTTTTTTCTTTACACAGATGAAAATAATATCTTTTCTATTAGGAAAGTCTAAGTGTATCTCCTCTATGTTTCTCCTCATGATTCTCATCATTTTATTACGTTTGCTTCAACGGATAATGGGTAGTTTTTTAATATATGAAAGGAGCGTAGCTATGTGGCATGCAGCAATGTGGGGTGCGGTTTCGGGGTCGGCGGTTTTGCTCGGGTCCCTGGTTGCTATGTTTTTCTCACTCCCAAAAAAAGTGATTGGCTTTATTATGGCATTTGGTACAGGAGTCCTGATCGGGGCGGCTTCTTATGAGCTTATAGGTGAAGCTGTGCGCACGGGCGGCATCAACTCCACCGCTATTGGATTCCTTTCAGGTGCTGCGGTTTTTACTATATTTGATTATATCGTTTCCAAAAAAGGAGCTTCGCATCGAAAAAGATCCGGAACACAGGCTGCTGAGAGTGCAGGAATTGCCTTATTCATTGGGACAATCATCGATGCCGTTCCAGAGTCGATCATGATCGGCGCAAGCCTTCTTGAGCAGGAAACGGTGAGCTTCCTACTCGTAGTCGCCATTTTTATCAGTAATATTCCTGAGGGGCTTTCCAGTACTGCCGGGATGAGGAAAAACGGCTATTCAAAAACAAAAATTACGGTCATGTGGTTAGCGGTACTGGCCATTTCAACCTTTGCCTCCTGGGCAGGATTCTTTTTCCTTGACGGCGCATCGGATGCCCTTATGGCCGGGATATCAGCCTTCGCTGGCGGAGGAATCATTGCGATGATCGCTTCGACGATGATGCCGGAAGCCTTCGAGGAAAGCGGTCCAATAACAGGCCTTGTCACAGCCCTCGGCCTGCTAGCATCCATCATACTTAATCATTTTGCATAAGAAAAATGGGGACGGTTCTCACGTTTCAATTGAAACGCGAGAACCGTCCCCATCTTCATATTAGTTAGACATAATCTCTTCCATTTCATTAAATTCTTCTCGTACGGCTTTTCCTGGCCTATTTGTCATAAGGCTTACGACAATTACAGCAATAAGGCTCAGGAAGAATCCAGGAATCATTTCATACATGAAGCCTTTCAATGCTGGAATGCTGATCCAAATCATGACGGTAGCAGCACCAACGATAATGCCGGCTAGTGCACCCCAGCGGTTCATTCGCTTCCAGTAAAGACTTAGCAGGATTGCTGGACCAAATGCAGAGCCGAATCCTGCCCATGCATTCCCTACTAGTGAAAGGATGGAATCCTTAGGCGTATACGAAAGCCCAATACCCACTAGTGCAACAAGCAAGACAGCCATACGGCCAACAAGCACTAATTCCTTGTCACTTGCTTCGCGGCGGAAGAATGCTTTGTAAAAGTCCTCCGTCAATGCACTGGATGTCACGAGTAATTGTGAAGAAATCGTACTCATGATTGCAGCTAGAATTGCAGCGAGCAAGAAGCCCGTGATATACGGATTGAACAGGATATTCGAGAACATGATAAACACAGTCTCAGGATTTTCAAGTGCAACATCATTCACTGAAACATAGGCAATCCCGACAAGACCGACAGCTAATGCGCCGATGATCGAGATGATCATCCAGCCCATGGCAATTCTGCGTGCTGGCTTGAGCTCTTCTACAGAGTTGATGGCCATAAAGCGGACGATAATATGCGGCTGTCCGAAGTAGCCAAGTCCCCATGCCAGGAAGGACATGATTCCAATAACGGATGTACCCTTGAAAATATCCATTAAAGTAGGATCAATTTTTTGGACAGTGTCCATGACATTGGCTGTTCCGCCAAGATCAGTAAAAGCTACAACCGGTACCATGACAAGTGCAATGAACATAATGCAGCCCTGGACAAAGTCGGTCAAACTGACCGCAAGGAATCCGCCGAACAGCGTATACACAATGACAACGCCCGCAGTTACGAATAAACCTACTCGATAATCGAGCCCAAACGCTGATTCAAATAAAGTTCCACCAGACACTAGACCAGCTGATGTGTACAGCGTGAAAAAGACAATGATAACGATGGCTGAAACGGACCTGAGAATCTTAGTATGATCCGAAAAGCGGTTTTCTAGAAAATCGGGGATCGTGATTGAGTCATTTGCTAATTCTGTATAAGCTCGCAGTCTTGGAGCTAGAATGAGGTAGTTTAAATAGGCACCAATCGATAATCCGATTGCCAGCCAGGCACTTGAAAGTCCAGTCGTATACATGGCGCCAGGCAATCCCATCAGCATCCAGCCACTCATATCAGACGCACCTGCAGAAAGAGCTGTTACAGATGGTCCAAGTCCACGGCCTCCAAGCATATAATCATTTAAGTTAGATGTCTTACGATAGGCATATAACCCAATCATAATCATCGCGATAAAATAAATTCCCAAAGAAACAAATACTTCAAAATTCACCAAATCTCTCCTTTTCGTTTTCCCTAAACGAAATAATTAACATAGTGGTTTGTACACAGGCGATTAGATTCTTTTATAAGAATGCAGCCGACCACGCTCGAAAATTTTTATGTTAATTATGCCGTCCAAGTTTTTTTTGCCGCCTTAATGGGGCTACGGTTACTTAACCTAACAAAGATTCCATGTCGTTTCAAGGAAAGTATGGGAAATAAAATCCGATCAAATACGCTGCAGCTACCAAGCTTTTAGGAATGAAAACGATTTCAAATTTAATCGAAGTAATTATATTAGGAATTTTCAGAAATGGTCTATTAAGCGATTTCCGCATTCTTTTCTGAGTGCTTTTGCCATGAAATTTTAACTAACTGACAATCTAGAATGAAACAAAAAAAGATTCAGACCTGATCAGTACTGAATCCTTTTATTTAATCATCTTTTAAAATTCGTTATGCCTTTGACACACCCAAACAAGATTAGACCTAATAATCAGCTTGTGAACGTTTCAAATGGCTCTTTTCCCTTTTTCGTAAGATTAACCATGCGATAACACTTGAAGCGATTAATAAACTTTCCAATGAAAAAATATACCATGGATAGGGCCCAAGCACATCAAGGAAACTACGGGTTTCAGGTTTGTGACGCAGAAACCAATAATTTCCTTCCGCTCGTTTGTTAACGAACAAAATGACAGGCAATAACAAATTAATAAAAACAATAAGCTTGATCACAGAGCGGAATGTCGGGTAATACCCTTTTGCCCAGGTAAAATATAAGGTTACCCACACAATCATCATATGCGCATAGAAGAAATGAAAAAATCGAAAGTGAGGAAAATCGTATGTTAATGCAGGAGTGATAATCGCTTGTGTGGCACCCAATAAGGAAATAAAAAATAATAATTCAAAGACCACTTTTTTTCTAGTCAAAAGCAAAATCACACATAATATGAGTCCAATATTACACAATTCCAACGGCATGGAGCGGCCTAATTTCCAGATTCCATTCATGTACATCCATACGTGATTTATGACCTCTATTAAAATCAAAGTAAAAGTTACTCCTATTTCAACGCTTCTCCATTTGTCTCCCTTCATTTTTTCTCGACATATGTAAATAACGGCTGTAGTAAGAAAAAAGATGGCCAATACAACAAAATGACTTCTAGAAAACATATCAAAATCAAACGATTTATTATCTAGGCCAAACCATCCCATTTATTCCACCCCTAGTTTGTTTATGAAACAAACATAAGGTGTCCCGTACATATGATTTTTATACGTTCCGCTCCAGCCACAACAGTAATAAAGACATAGAAAATGGCCAACCAGAAAAAATCAGAATGCTGTTTCCATGACTAAAAAACGACAGAATACCTGTCGTCATTAGTTTCACATTATTCAAAAACTATTTACTGCCCTTTAGCTGAACAATTACTAATTCACTTATTTTTTAAAGGTAAATCACTATAATTTTCCATATAAAATGTCATGATACATAAGATGCTATGATAATGAAAAAACTACAATTACTAACTTCTTAGGAGAGTATACGTAATGTCATTTGAGGACGGAATTACCCATTCAGAAAAAGTTTATAATCAATTAACTGATATCAGTTCCTTATTTGCAAAAATAGTGAGGGAAGATTTTCTATTCACTTGGCAGTGGTGGTTTGGTATCGCCCTTTTTATAGTCCCATGGATTATTTGGTTCATTTTGAGAAATAAGGAAAGCACGGGACGTCTGCTTTTGGGTGGATTATTGACAATCATATTATCACTTACAATCGACCTCGCTGCTTTATCGTCCGGGCTTTGGTCTTACCCAATGGTCATGATCCCACTAGCTCCCTTTTTATTTTTACCATATCACTTTTCTTTAGCACCTGTAGGGATTATGTTTGCATTACAAATAAAACCGAATATGAATTCCTTTGTAAAAGGTTTGATTTTCTCAGCCATTGCTGCCTTTTTGGGTATGAATTTCTTTAAAGTAATTGGCTTTTATAATCCTAAAAATTGGTCTTCATTTTATGATTTTGGTATTTTCCTCTTTCTTTATTATGGCGCGTATACCATCGTTAAAGTGGACAGCTTTAAGAGAATTAAAACTTAATACAACTGAAGAAAAAATAAAAGATCGCCACTCATGGCGATCTTCTGGAATCTATTCTTTTTTCACTTAACCCGTCCCATTTGTTTCAGATCTAGCTGTCTGTGCCAAATTTAGACTCTTAGCGAGCCACGGAAACCCCTTGCCGCATAGTAGGAGTCTGCTCCATTGTGGTAGACAAAGACCGTGTTGTAGCGCCGATCACAAAAGATGGCCCCGCCTAGATTTCTAATATTATCAGGTGTTTGCACCCAGCTAGACGTTTTCAGATCGAAATTCCCAAGTTCCTGCAGGTCCCGGTATTGTTCTTCCGTTAAAAGTTCAATGCCCATGCTAGCGGCCATATCCATAGCGCTATTTTCTGGCTTGTGTTGTTTCCTTGACTCCAGCGCTTTGCGGTCATAACAAACACTTCTGCGCCCTTTAGGACTTTCCGCTGAACAATCATAAAAAATGTATTCGCCCGTCTCTCCATCAAGACCAATAACATCCGGTTCCCCGCCGGTTCCTTCCATTTCATGAAGCGACCATGATTTTTCAGGATTCGCTTCGATCTTCGCTTGTACTTTCGCCCATTCAAGACCATTATGCCGGTTCATGTTTTTCTCAAAACGGTCTTTCAAAGTACGCAGTAGTTCTTCACTTTGTTCTGGTGACAATTGCTTATTTCCCTTTGTCATATTCGTTTCCTCCTTGGTTTTATTCACCCCACTAATGGGATATAGTTATGTAGTAATTTCTTGGAATCAAAAATGTTGCCAAATGGTAAATGAACAAAATTAACGTTCAATAACATCGATTATTTTATCTTCATCAAAATAAATATCATACAAAGGATATTTAGCGTTTTTCTTAGCTAAATCTAACGACATATTATGAAACCTGGCAGAAACTCTTACTTTATTTTCTGATCTGGTATATTCGTAATCATAGGTGATTTCCGAATCATCTTTAAATATGATTCGTTGATACCAGCACTCATTTTTATAGTCATATACATCGACTAGTAATTCACTATTATCTATTGATGCTTTTTGAAACTCGATTACCTTAGCGATTCTTTCATCAGCCCGTTTTTCATAATGTAAAAAGTTTAGCTTGAACCCGCCCCATGCAATAAAAATGAACAATAGAATAATAATAAATTTCTTCATACACATTCACCCTTTTAGTGTAAAATTACACTTTTGAGTATAATGTAAAAAATGAATATAGACAAACAAATTTTTTTGAGGCCTTATTTTTATCTTACCCTTTACTAAAACATAAAAGAGCGATTCTCACTTGCTCCTTTAGCTAATCATTCACTCTTCGTTTCTAAAAAACTCTTCCATGCAGTAACCCCGCCATCCAGTACGACTACATCATAATCCTTTTCAGACAAGATGTTCGCACACTTTGTGGCAGAATTCCCTGTTGTACATGTCACAACGATCTCTTTATCCTTAGGCAATGCTTCGATAGATCCTTCATTGTTTTCAAAAATGAAGTTCTTCGGCAGGTTGATATTCTTTATGCCTGTTTCTTCTATATGATAGTCTTTGTATTTTTCCTCTGCCCTTACGTCTAAAAGCATCATTTCGTTATCCTTTTTTACTTTTTCATATAGTTCCTCGGCGGAAATTCTTCTTACTGTCATTCTGGTCGTGCTCCTTTCAATTCATTCCTTGGATTCATTATATCAAATTTCATTGGTTACATACCCTCAAGCCAGGGTTAAAGGTCAGGTTCAGCTCCTGGGATTAGTTGCATAGAATCGTCTCGAACACGTGAAAAACCAAACCCTCATCGGATTTGGTTTTTCACTTAGTTTACCCCTACAGTGATCTCCAGTTTCTCAAGAATCTGATCTATTTCATTATCATGCCGGGATTGAGGCCGAAATGTGATCGTTTCAGGAATCGTGCTGAATGGTTCGTATGACACCTTGAATGTATCATCTTTTTTGAACAGAGAAAGTGGTTCCACGTGTTCCCCGTTGCTTCCCAACAACTCGAAGCTCAACTCCATTTCTCGGTTGCTTGGCTGCTTCAGCTTATAAACAACCTCTGTTGCCGTCGGAGCAAACGTGACCTTCTCAAGGATCACCGTGATGTCACCGCTTGATTTCTTCTCTACTGGGAGAATGACCTTGTTCTCTGAACTAATTTCTCTTACTGGAAACTGAACGTTCCATTCTCCTTCACTCTCACCCAGCTTTTTGATCTTCATTCCCAGGTCGAATTCATTCGGGAGTGGTTCTGATACATCCAGATGCATGACACCGAGCACCGTATGGTCGTCATACCGTTCGCTGCTTCCTCCCACACCATAATTTCCAATTCGTTTACCGTCGACATTGAAATCGATTGAAGGATTCACGTTTTCCTCAAGAACAGTGTCGGACTGAACTACATATCCAACAGAAACACCCGTCCCATCATAGATAGCTTCATTGACTGTCACGGTAATGCCTTGATCCGCAGCACTCTTATTTACTTTTTCAGCAAGTCCTTTTTCAACGGTCGTTTTCAATGTACTGTCTCCTGCCAGCTTGAAGACCGATTCCACGAACGGGATGTTTTGCAGCACCTGCGCCATCGTGGTATTAGTGAATCCGGTTCCTAAAAGAATGGCTAAGCTTGCCACAATCCCGCCAGCAATCATCGATGGCCTCTTCCATTTCTTCTTTCGCTCGGGAAGGCTAGACAATGTTTCATCAATACGGTGGCGTACTTGATCCGGCATACCATTATCCACCTTTCGTAACGCTTCTCCCAATTTCTGATCATGATTTCCTGCCATTTTGAACACTCCCTTCAGTTTCTGAACCCAGATATTGTGATAGCTTGTGCCGTGCCCGGCTGAGTCGTGATTTCACGGTACCCTCCGGAATCTCCATTGCTTCTGCAATTTCCCGCACATTCCATTCCTCAAGGTAATACAGCGTTACAGGGACCCTTAAGTCTTCCTCCAATGATTTCAGGGCATCTTTCAGCTCAAAGGTTGAACGGTCATCCGGGGAAGCTGGCTCCATCCACTCCTTCATCGGAATGACTTTCTTATTTTTCCTCAAAATCTCATAGCTGCAGTTAATCACGATCCTCACCATCCACGTTTTGAAGATTCGTACATCACGTAAAGTAGTGATGGAACTGTAGGCTTTTAATATAGCCTCCTGGATAGCATCGGCACAGTCATCATCGTTCTGCAGGATGGAGCTTGCTACCTTATAAAGCATTTCTTCGGCATCCTTCACAATCCGCACAAAAGCTTTCTTATCCCCCTTTTGTGCTTTTTTCACATCTCGTTCACTGGACAAAAGTTCCCCTCCTCATTTAATTCTATCTATTAGATGGCAGACACGCCCATTCGGTTCACGTTCATTATTATTTTTTTCAACATCCTGGAAAACTTCATATATTTAGGATAATACAAGCTGGCAGGATTCGGGATAGATAACGGAAAAATAGGATTTAAAAAAAGTCACAAATAAAACTTAAAGAAGACTATTAAAAAGAGAACGGGGTTCTCTTTCGGAGTACAAAAAGGTAAAAAATATCGTAAATCGCATATAAATTAGCAAGTAAAAAAGCACTGCAATTTTGCAGTGCTTTTAACGTTTTTATGTGTTCAAATGTGAAGTGATTTTTTTTAGGCTTATTCAGGGATCGCACCCAATTGTTGAACAACGATTGACTTATACTAAGATTATCTTATCGTCAATATTTATCTTACCAAAGCTTTCAACCTTTGCCCATACACCAAAAGTAGATTCATGGTTATTAACCAAGTATCGGAGTAACCGTGTATCCTGTTTTAGTTCCTCTTGAGAATTGTTCACCATTATACATCGTTGAAGAGGTGCAACAACTCTTAGGATAACTGACGGGCCAACTAGGATTAGTTGATTCACCAAATGATCTTCAAGGCATCCCGTTGAATCTGTATCAATCAATAAGTTTGCTCTGAAACGTCGAGGGTCAACTGCCTCTCCTAGTTCCTGACTCACCTTTCGTAACGCAGAAGTAGTAATGATGCTAATTGGACCTTCATCAAAATGGGATATTGACTCCTCTCGTGCCAAAGTTACTTGATATCCGAGCCTCTCAGACAACTTTTCGTTAACGGCATTATCGTCACCTCGATAATCTGTGCCATCGGGCATTGTTATAATTGGAGTAGTATCTTCATATCTTGCTTTATAATTAAATAAACCATCCATCTGTTGAAAACGCCGTGTTGTTTTACCGCTGCCAAATTTCCCATTCATATTTTTTATCGCCCACAGACGATCCCCAACGAGTCCTCGTTTATCAATTGAAACGGTTTGTAATAGCTCCCCTAAAATTGATTTTACAGGGAATCTTCGGATTTCTTTCACTTTACCTACAATTTGATTTTTATTATCCAATGTTTGTACCCCCGCTTCAAACCTTATCGCTCTTCACTTCAATAAAAAACCTTAAAATCCCTTATTCAACAATACTGCTAAGTTTGTGGAGTAAGATCCACGCGTTATAACCTTATTTTATATTCGATTTAGGAACCGTTTAATCCTTTTCAACAGAATTTAGCACTTTGTTTGTTAAGTCGGTTAGCAACTGATAACAGTGTGAAAATGATTATGATCATCGTGCTAAATCACGTGCAAATGCAGATGAGAATTTAAGTATAAAACCTCAAAAATCATTGATATTACAGCAAAAACACGCCATCTATTCATATCCGAAATAGGTGTCTATTTGTACTCCTTTTTAGTTTTTTGTACTACAGAAGAGAACCCGTTATCAAAAAGATGGTCTTCTTTTAATATCACTTCAATAACCCTTCTAAAAAAGACTTTACATAAATCTCGACCGGGTGTAGATTTTAACTAAGTATATTCAAATAATCAAATATACAAATATTAAAAATAAGGAAGGGTTAAAATGCATCGTAAGTGGGTTTTTAGCGGAAGGTATCAGGGTTACTCCGTTCAGTCTTTCCAAAAAGACATTATATCCGGGATTGTCGTAGGCGTTATTGCGATTCCTCTGGGAATGGCGTTTGCCATTGCCTCAGGGGTTAAGCCTGAGCACGGAATTTATACGACGATTATTGCAGGAATCCTGATTTCATTATTGGGAGGTTCCCGGTATCAGATTGGCGGGCCAACTGGTGCATTTATTCCAATCTTGTTTGGGATCGTCATGACCTATGGTTTTGAGAACCTCCTGATCGCTGGATTTATGGCGGGGATCATTTTAGTTCTTATGGGGCTTTTAAAAATGGGTTCCCTCATCAAATTCATTCCCCGGCCAGTTACGATTGGTTTTACCTCAGGGATTGCGGTGATTATTTTTGCCGGGCAAATCCCTAATTTCTTAGGCCTGACCGGTGTTGAAAAGCACGAATACTTTCTTGAGAACGTCAATGAAATCATCCTTCATATCGATAGCATTAATCTATACAGTATCCTTACTGCTGGAATTTGCTTGTTCACGGTATTGCTGACTCCAAAGCTCTTTCCGAAAATCCCGGGACCACTGATTGGCCTGGTTTTGTCTACCCTGGCTGCAAGCTTCTTTTACCCGCAGCATGTTGCGACCATTGGTTCAACCTTTGGGGACATTCCCAGCACTTTGCCTAAGTTTGCGACTCCAGAGATGTCTTTCGATCGGGTGCAGACGCTTATCGGCCCAGCATTTGTCATTGCCTTGCTTGGTGCGATTGAATCGCTTTTATCCGCAGTAGTGGCTGATGGCATGACAGGTAGCAAGCACAACAGCAATCGGGAATTAGTCGGGCAGGGCATCGCCAATATGATCACGCCTCTATTCGGGGGAATCCCTGCAACAGGAGCAATTGCACGAACGGCTACGAATATAAAAAATGGCGCCGCTACCCCTCTTTCCGGGATCACCCATGGAATCGTCGTGCTTTTCGTTCTATTGCTTTTTGCACCTTTTGCATCAAGGATCCCTCTGGCAAGCATGGCACCGAT
The DNA here is from genome assembly GCF_036964885.1 of Bacillus sp. JJ1122. Classification (NCBI taxonomy): domain Bacteria; kingdom Bacillati; phylum Bacillota; class Bacilli; order Caryophanales; family Bacillaceae; genus Bacillus; species Bacillus sp. JJ1122. The sequence goes on from NZ_JBALQL010000020.1 coordinate 44,240, forward strand.
TTTAATGATCGTCGCTTGGAATATGAGTGAACGTCACGTATTTTTCCATATGGTAAAAACACGCACGGAAGATACACTCGTCCTGGTCATTACCTTCTTGTTAACGGTGTTTTTCAATCTAACGCTGGCTGTTGAGGCAGGTCTCGTTTTAGCGGTTATTATTTTCACGAAAAGAATGAGTGATATAATGGTAACGGCAAAGGCTTTGCCAAACCCGAATAGCAAGCAAGAGAAAGTCCAGCCTCAAATCGTTTCTGATTCGCATGATTGCCCGCAAATCAGTATCTATAACGTGGAAGGACCGCTATTTTTCGGGGCTGCGCAAACATTTGAACAAACCATCATGGAAACGATCCATTTCAAACCAAGAATCCTTCTTTTAAGAATGGGAAAAGTTCCATTCATGGATACAACCGGCGAAGCCCATTTATCAAGCATCATCCGCCATTTTTCAAAACATGGAATGGTCCTCATATCGGGGATCAACCCTCAGCCTAAAAAAGTATTAATAAAAACAGGCCTATATCAATTAATAGGAGAAAACCATTTCTTTGACCACACCGGGGACGCCATCAATCACGGATTATCGCAAATAAACAAGCACCAGTGCCTCGGCTGCAAACACTTTGCATTCAGAGAATGTTCAACCCTCTCAGGCGCAGCGGAAGCACAGGGACGCTTCTCATGCTCCGAAGCACAGGGACGTTTCTCATGCTCCCAAATTGAGAAAGGAGGAAATTTGATTGAACCTGGAGATGCAGCAATTTAAAGCAGAATTTTTCAAAGCACTAGCCCATCCACTCAGAATAAAGATCCTTGAGCTATTGGCTGAAGGAGATAAAAGTGTCAATGAAATCCAGAATCTAGCGGGAAGCGAAGGCTCTGCCGTTTCCCAGCAGTTGACCATCCTCCGCGGGAAAAATATCGTCACTGGCACGAAAGAAGGCAACCGTGTCATTTATACCCTTCGTGACCCCATGATCGTTGACCTTCTGGCCGTTGCCAGACAGATCTTCAATAACCATTTAGTCGAAACGATCAATATGCTGGATAAGTTTAATGATGATAATGGGAATTGAAAGAAAGCACGCCTCCGTGACGGAAGCGTGCTTTCTTTCTGTTTGACCACCTTAACGATGAATGTAATATGAAGAGCAGACCAATTTAAAGACTCATAAGCCCTTCGAAGAGAATATTCGCCTCGACTTCAGACCGGCTCTCATCATCATTTATGGCGAAATTTTCTCGTCGAGTTGCCTTCAAACCTGCTCTCATCACCACTCGGAGGAAAAATCTCTCATCGAGTTGTTCTGAAAAGGGTTACGAGAACAACTCAAACAGGAAAATGAGCAACGAGTTGTTATGAGAGAGGCTACGACAACCACTCAAACTGAAAAATAAACGACGAGTTGTTATGAGAGAGGCTACGACAACCACTCAAACAGGAAAATGAGCGGCGAGTTGTTATGAGAAAAGCTACGACAACCACTCAAACAGGAAAATGAGCCGCGAGTTGTCTTCAGACACATTCCAATGACCACTCAGGTATTAACACTTCAAGAGAAAATGACCTAATTACTCTTGAAAAATCATCGGATATTGCTATAATTCTATCAAACAAAAAATGGAAAGGATGAAGGGAATGAGTATCCATTACGAATTGGTTCAGGAAGATCAAATCAGCTCCATCAAGGGATTGTGCAATGAATTAATGGCCTATCAAAAATCCGTGGCCCATATTCGTCCCGAGCTTTTTGACAGCATGAATTTTGAAACACGTATGGTTCCTTCCGTTAAAAATGCGAAGGCCAATTTTATCCTTGCCGCTTATGATGGTGACGAAATTGTTGCTTATGTGTACAGCAACATCTCCCCAAAACAAGTCTATTCCAATGAGTTCGCGACTTTTTTCGATATGGATTCTGTAGCAAATGAGGATGTCGGCTGCCTTTCACAATTTTACATAAAAGATGGCTATCGCAGCATGGGCATCGGTTCCGAACTGTTCAACCGCTCCATGGAATGGCTGGATTCATTTGAGGATATTGATGACCGGTTTATCTATGTATCGAATGGAAATGATGCAGCGTTGGATTTTTATCAGAAGAAAGGCTTTAAAGTAAGTCACCAGATCCTTGATGGGTTTATTACGGTGCTTCGGAATACTTAAACACATACATAGCAAAACCCCTGAATCCTGTTCTGGAATTCAGGGGTTTTTTTTGCCTTTCATTCTAAAAAAGAAAATAACAGCCAAAATACCAATGATTAATAAAACAAAAATTTTAATGGCTCCCTGTTGTCCATCAAAATATCCATCAAAAGCGCCTCTTACCTGATATTCAGCTTCTCTATATGCCTTGATGTATTGTCCCTTCGACTTTTCAACAGCTATGGCTTCATTTTTACTAATGCCTTTAATAGAATAATATTTCGTCCCTTTAGCAAAGGAGTTTGAGAAGTTGCCTGGATAGGATTCCATATCAGAATACTTAGTGACATGGCCAATCTCGTTTCCAACTTTGGTAACTTCCTCATCGCTTACTACATAAATATAACCGTTCCAAACTACAAATGAATATGCCCAAGAGGTTGCTAAGGACTTACCTGGAAATACTAAAGAGGTTAATAATAGAAATGATAGTAAACACCATCGCAGATACCCATGACCCTTCATCGATACTCCCCCTTTCCTTAACTGACGTTAAAAACTTCTTAAAGTTTCAAGATTACGGTTCATTAATTTTAGGGATAAAAAAAGAGCTGCAATATACAGCTCTTCTGCTCCTTACTTTTTCAAAACCGGGATCCATATTTCACTTCTAAAGGTTGGCGATGCAACATCTTTGCTCTCGTTCCAAAGGATTTCAGGCCCTTCAACCTGTTGATAATTGGAGGACGGGAACCATTCTGAATAGATGCGCCCCCATATATTTTGCAGTGTGGCCGGAAAAGGTCCTATTGATTCGAATACTGCCCATGTACCGGCAGCCACTTCTAAAGATGTTAGATGATCTGGGCATTCGCTCGTTGTAGCCGCTCCAATATAATGGTCAAGCTCCCCTTTTTCCTCCATCCTGCCCTCTGAAAAATTGGCCGATGCACTGATCAATCCTAACGGTTCGACATTTGATAGACTTTTCAGCTCATTGATTTTATCCATGTCTAAGCTTTGCCACATGGCACTGATCTCCGGATTAACTCCGTTAAATATGATGGGTACGCGCTTCTTTATTCCGACAATGCGAAAGGCTTCTTTTTCTTCTATTCGATAATTCATTTCACTGCCTCCTTGAATGGATAATTGGAAGCTCATCGGAGGAAATGCTTTGAGGGAATGGCCATTCGTTCTTGACTCTGTTGGCGTGATTCCATGCAAATGCTGAAACGCTCTCGTAAAAGAGTCCGGTGAGTTATAGCCATACTTCACGGCGATATCTATGACCTTGATGCCTGGTTCCCGAAGCTCAAATGCTGCAAGCGTCAAACGTCTGCGGCGGACATACTCGGACAGCGAAATACCAGCAAGAAAGGAAAACATCCTTTTAAAATGATATTCCGAGCAGTAAGCCCGCCTTGCCGCCTCTTTAAAATCAATTTCGTTCGTCAGATTTTCCTCGATAAAACGAATGGCACTGTTCATATTCTTAAGCAAATCCAATTCGATGACCTCCTTTATCAATAGATTAGCAGGATATAAACGCATCCATCCGACATTTCGTGCACGATTATGTGGGGTGCTTTTTGTTCCTTTTGGATAATTACGAATTTCTTCATTCCTGGTATTTCCTTTTCTTACCTGCCACACCCTTGATAAAAATGAATAAAGATAAGCCAGGTTAGCGAGCGATTTCTGTTATAAGCAGTACCTATTAAAAAATCCCTGAATCGTATCCAGGGATTTTATTTCTATAGGAAACAGATAAATAGTCCGGCTGTTTACATCCTTAAATTTTTGTAAAAATAATGCCGACAAGCGCTGAAAATATCCCAACAAGCTGATAGAGCTTTAATTTCTCCTTAAAAAGCCAGCAGCCTGCAAGGACAACAACGAGGCAATTCAGGCTGACGATTGGGAATATAATACTTGCGGTCCCTTCATGCAGCGCATAGAAATAACAGCTATAGCCGATGACGCTGATTAAACCGACAAGAGATCCAATATTTGCTTCAGAACGCTGCCAGTGTTCCTTTTCCCGGATGCTTGATATCCCAAGATAAATGCTCCCGCCACCATACATACAAATTAATGTATTCAGCGAACTGATATGAAAATACGAAGTCGTTTTCATCAAAATCCCCAGAATCCCAAAGGACAAGATAGCCAAGAGCACCCTGATCAGCCACGGCGCGTAATCCGTATTCCGTTTCGCTCCTGGTGTATATTGAATCATGATCGCAGAGCCAAGAATAAATACAATGCCGATCCACTGCATAAGGCTGATATGTTCTTGAAAAATAATCGCTGCGCCCAGAATTGGAAAAATCGCATTCGCACCGATCAATGGCGACGTCAGACTAGCTGGCCCCTTCTCAAATGCCCTCGACATTTGAATATTGCCGTTTGCATTCAGTACGCCAATCAAGCCTCCAAGAATAATAGCAAGAAGGTTGAACTGCAACGCATCCACTGAAATTCCATATCCCAGCGTCAGCATAAACGCCACGATATAAAAGAAAAACTGAATATGTACTTTCGACAAGCCGTGCCCTGTGCTCCATTTAAAAATCGTATTATTCATGCCAAAGCTTAAAGTCGTGACCAATGCTGCGGCCATCCACATGCTGAATCCTTCTCTCTCTATCATTTTCCTCCTTATTTTAAATCTCACCAAGACTACTCGCAATCTATTTTTTCGAGTTCCTAAACAAAACACGAAAAAAATCAGGACCCATTAAAGTAACGGGTTCAATAACCTAGCATAAATCCAATATTAGGACACCAATAAGCATTCCAATTCACAACTGAACTGAAATGCTTATTTTTGTTGATATAGCGGGTTTTTAATCACCACACAGTCGAACTAGCACCCTAATTCGCATCCCTTTTGACAGGTTTGTTCGTTTTCTAATTTTCATGCTAATTGCAATGCTAAATGAAGTGCTGAATTTAACACGAAGGGTTATTGGTAATTTATGTTAAAATTGAAGGCGAGTTTATTCAAATATAGGGGCAGTTTTGTACGGTGCAGGATACTTGAAGTCAAATAATAGTCCTGCGGTGCATTTACAATTATTAATAATATCGAGTTTCCTAAAGATAATGCAAAAATTGAAAAAGGACCCAGAGGATCCCCTTTTTTAATATGAGTTTAATTTTAATTTGATTAGAATTTAATCGTTAGAATTAAACTATGTTTAATCTCTTCTGTCATCTCTTCTTCTTAATCCTAACAGGCCTGCTAATCCAAGTAACCCAACCCAACCCCAATCGGTATCATCGTCATCATCATTAACATCTCCTGTTTGGGATATTCGAGCGACTCCGTTGGTATTATTGTTATTGTTATTATTTTGCGCGTTAACATTTAACTCAGATAGCATGACAAAAGAAATTGTAAGTGCAACAACCAAATTAAGAATTCTCTTAAGCATCATATTTCACCCCTTTCATTTTCATTAACTTTAATGTTTCCGAAAAAAATAACCTTATTCGGTTTTGTGAAGGAATTAATTTTTAGGATCATAATTTACAGTAGGATATAAAGGGAAGAGTAAAGTCACTTAAAGAGAATATCCGTGAAGGCCAAGGTTTTAATGAGGTTTGTTGCCTAGTACAATGCTCTTGTTGGAGTCCCTATGGAACAAATAATGCAGTTTAATTGAAAAAATAAATTTTAAAAAATGATAGAATTATGATCAGTCGATAATATTTTGTAAAGTGGTGAATTCATGAATATTTTAGAAAAATTTGCTGATGTACCTAAAATAGAAACGGAACGTCTCATCCTTAGAAAAATCACACTTGATGATGCAGAAGATATGTATTTATATGCTTCCAATGAAGAAGTAACGAGATCTGTAACTTGGGATACTCATTCCTCATTATCAGATACAATTAAATTTATAAATACGTTTTTATCTCAATATGATGCTCCATGGGGGATTGAGCTTAAAGAAAATGGTGAATTTATTGGAACAGTTCACTTTGTTTGGTGGCAGCCAGAACACAATAGTGCTGAAATTGGATATGTTCTATCTAAAGAATACTGGGGCAAAGGTTTAATTACCGAAGCAGCAATGGCAATCATTTCTTTTGGTTTCGAAAGTATGAACTTGGTCCGTATACAGGCAAGATGCTTTTTAGAAAACAAGGGTTCAGAGCGTGTTATGGAAAAGTTAGGTATGTCTTTTGAAGGTATAAGTAGAAAAGTAATGTATGTTAAAGGGGAACATAAAGACTTAAAGGTGTACTCTATATTAAAGTTTTAGATGTATTATTTTCACCAAACATTTAATGCAGTAAAACAAGTTATGTACTGCGTTTTATTTTTTTATGTTTTTTATCCGTTTCAACTGTGAACCGGCATTTTACAACAGTTATATATTGCGTTTAATAGATTTGATTTACACTTAAGCTAACGAGTGCTTATCTCCAATAAAGATTGAAAAAAAATGCTTGAAGTCATTGAGCTCCAAGCATTTTTTTTTGCTATTTTTTTTACCGAGTTGCTTGTTTATTCTATTGCGAATTCATTTGCGAAAGACACTGCTTTTTCCGAGTTTTGTACTTCAAAACTGAAACCGTTACCATTAAAGATTCCTGCTTTTAAAGTATGATTTTTATGTTCCGCAATACGTGCGATAAGGAAGCTTAGTCGGAGCTGGCGGCGTGCAAAATTCGGCCTTTTCTTCGGAGTGTGCGTATGGATCAGAAAGTACTTTCAGCAGTTTTTCCATCACGCTGTAATCTCCTTTTTCCACTGCGGCTTCAAGTGCCTCTTCGACTCGGTGGTTCCGAGGGATGACCGCAGGATTGCTTTTCCGCATCAGCTCATGAGCAGCGTCTTTCGCTCCCTCTTGCCTGCCAAGCCTCGCCTGCCATTTTTCATGCCATTGGGTAAATTCCTCTGTTTTGAATAAATCGATACCCTTCAGCTGTTCGAAAGTAAGAGCACGGAAGGTATTCGTGTAGTCCGCACGGTGCTTCTGCATCATATTGAGAAGGTCGGCAATAAGCTTTTTGTCCTCTGCTTCTTCGTTCATCATTCCCAGCTTCGCTCTCATTCCTGCCAGCCAGTGAGCCTGGAATACGTCAGAGTACTCGGAGAGAGCCTCCTCCGCCAGTTTTACAGCTTCGTCCTCGTCTTCATGAAGCAGCGGTAAAATCGATTCCGCAAAACGCGTGAGATTCCAGCCGCCAATATAAGGCTGATTGCCAAAGGCATAGCGCCCATCCCGATCGATCGAACTGAACACAGTTGCAGGATCATACGTATCCATAAACGCGCAAGGCCCATAGTCGATCGTTTCACCGCTGACCGTCATGTTGTCGGTATTCATCACGCCATGAATAAAGCCGACATGGAGCCACTTGGCAATCAATCCTGCCTGACGATTGATCAATTCTTTAAGCAAAGATAGATAACGGTTATCATCCGCTTTGACTTCAGGATAGTGGCGTTCAATCGCATAATCAGCAAGAGCCCGGAGATCCTCCACCTTGCCCCAGTTAGCTGCGTATTGAAAGGTGCCGACGCGCAGATGGCTGGCTGCCACACGGGTCAACACCGCACCAGGCAACATCGTTTCACGGATGATTTCCTCCCCAGTTTCCACAACCGCTAGACTCCGCGTAGTCGGTATTCCCAGCCCGTGCATCGCTTCACTGATGATATATTCCCGCAGCATCGGTCCAAGTCCAGCACGGCCATCACCGCCCCTCGAATAAGGTGTTCTCCCAGAACCCTTATACTGAATATCTACCCGCTCCCCTTGTGGAGTCAATTGCTCACCAAGCAGTACCGCCCGGCCGTCTCCCAGCATTGTAAAATGCCCAAACTGGTGCCCCGCATATGCTTGTGCAAGCGGCTCCGAACCCTCAGGAATTTGGTTGCCCGCCAGCACCTCTGCTCCCTCTCCACTTTTTAGCGCCTCGGCATCTAAACCTAATGTAACTGCCAGTGAATCATTGAAAATAACCAGCTTCGGCTCGCGAACCGGTGTTGGGAGTTGACTTCTAAAGAATATTCCCGGCAAGCGGGAATAGCTGTTATCAAAGTTCCATCCTGCATGATTGTTTTGCATCTTACCCCTCCTATTAATTTTTTGACCGCTTATATGTATTTTTTATTATACCCTTACTAGCTGCTGGTCACGCTATATTGTTCTCGATGAATTAAGCATGTTCCCCACTCTTTTTTTACCAGATTACCATTTGCCACCTTCAGAAACATTATCCAAATATACCTAATCTTAACATCCAATTTACAATAGCTCGGTATAATTTATTCTATAGGTCGATAGTACGATAATTTGGAGGTCATGTACTTGAAGGATACAATATTGAGCAGCTTACAAGCAAAGGACAGACAAGAAGGTGCTCAGGGAAAACTTAGTCTCGGTGCCCGGCTGTTTATTTTATTTTTCTCCTTGCTGATCGCATCTGTCGTATCAGTTGGCGCGAGCTCTTACATTAAAGCTAAAAATATGGCCATTGAGACAATCGAAAACCGCTTGGAACGAGAAGCGGAAATCATGGGTTATATAGCAGAAAATTTGAAGTTTGTGTATGTGAGTGATGAAGCCTATTTTAAACAGCAGCTTGAAGCCAATGTTCGTTCACAGCAAAAAAAGCTTAAGAACGATGGCATTACATCCGATTTTTACTCTATTGTCGATGGAAAAACTACTCCATTTAAGGTAAGCCAAAAATCCGGTGAGACTTTCACCAAGGGTACGATCGCTGCCATTGAAAAAGCTAAAAATGGAGTCATCCATGAGAATATAAGTGGATCAGACTACACAGTTGCTTTTCAGGAAATGAAAGAAATCAATGGAATTTATGTCTTGCTGATCCCTACCACTTCCTATATGCAGCCTGTCACTGAAATGCTTTATTTTACAATAGCCATCATTGTGGTCAGCATGATTGTCGGAGCCGTTCTTATCAGCCTATTTGTCAGAAAGGTGACGAAACCGCTAAATCACCTCAGAAGCACAATGAAAAAAGTACGAGAAGGCTGTCTGCAAAGCTCACCAACCATTGAGACAACCATTCCCGAAATCGTTTCACTCCATAAAAGCTACAACAGCATGATTGAGCAAATGATGAGTATGGTCCATGAGCTGACAGAGACAACGATGGAACTGGGGAGTACGGGTAACGAGCTTAAAGACTCATCACAGGATGCCCTGGCAAGCAGCCAGCAGCTCGTGTCGTCTATCAACCTTGTAAAAATCGGAGCAGAGCAGACCGCAGCCAGCTCAGAAACTAGTGTAAGCCGTTTTAGAGATATGAAGGAGATCACTGAAGTTGTTCTTGCCAATATGGAAAGTGTATTCAGCAGTTCTGCATCGATGAATGATTCTGCTGGACAAGGTGATAAAAACATTGGCCAGCTCATTTCGACCATTCAGTCATTCGAAACGGATTTCAATCACCTAACAAAGACGATTCACCAGGTAAAAGAATATTCCATCTCGATCACGAATCTGGTCGGTATGGTAAAAGCCATCGCAGACCAGACAAAGCTTCTTTCATTAAATGCATCAATTGAAGCAGCTCGCGCAGGGGAATCAGGAAAAGGCTTTGCAGTCGTCGCGAATGAGGTTCGAAACCTCGCTGAACAGGCGACGACAACCACAGAAGAAATCTCACAGGCCATCGCGAATATGGAGAAGATTACAATTGGAGCAACAAAAGAATTCGATTTCATGCATGCCAAGATTGAAACGAATTTATCGATGGCTAGCAGTGCCCGCCTTTCCTTGGATGAGCTGATGCAGGAAATTTCTGATGTGAGTCAAAAACTCCATTCTATGCAGGGTGAGCTTGTGAACCTGAAGCACACCCTCCCTCTACTGGCGCACGAAGCAGACAGCTTTTTAGCCGTATCACAGGAAACACTCGCCAGCGCAGAAGAAATGCTCTCAGCAAGTGATATCCAGATGAAGCGCATGGAAAACACCGACCAAATCGGATTTAAACTGAATCAACTGGCAAAATCACTGACACAAATCACCCAGCAATTTAGAATTGAAGAAAACAAGTAAGGGTACCTTAATCAGCCTGAATCCATCGTCGGAGTCCGGCTGTTTTTTTTGTGAACATAGGGACGTATCTCCTGCTTCCATTCATTCCAACTCTTTCACTATTTAACATATCTTAATAAAAACCCATAAAACAATTAATATTCTGAATTTATAATAAAGCTAATTGAAAATGAATCTACTAAATGGGTTGCGTAATGCTTAATATGCTTCTCACGACCATTCAACCGTAAAATACCAACCCGAGTGGTCGTTATAACCCCTCTTACGACCATTCAAC
>NZ_JBALQL010000020.1:54902-78828 GCF_036964885.1 Bacillus sp. JJ1122
ACCATTCAACCGTAAAATACCAACCCGAGTGGTCGTTATAACATCTCTCATGACCATTCAACCGACACAAATCAACTCGAATGGTTTTAACAAATTTCTATATGTCCTAATGATTCACTAACCCAAAGGAGGATGAAATCGTGAGTGCTAAAAGCAGTCTTTCCCAAGAAGAAAACCTGAAATTAAAAGAGTTAAAGCGACAACTGATCAACACACAGAATGAAACAGAGCGGCATTCCACACTTAAAGAAATTGAACAGCTGCTGAATAAAGCAAAGCGGCGCTTTAAATTCATTTCTGCATTAGATGAAAAACAGAGCCCTCCTTTATAACCCTGGCCACTGCCCTGACCAGAACTGCCCCCCAACATGCCATTTTAAATTGAGGCCTCACTCGATCTCGCAACCCCGGAGCCATCCAGCCCCCACCTGGATGGCTCCATTTTTATCCCACCTACCAAAAAAAGAAGGCCAAATCCATCACTGGACATTGGCCTTCTTTTCGCATTCATGAAATTACTTCAATTCTTCCAATTCTTTCACAACTGAATCGATATCTTCGTCAGCTAATGGAGCAAATCCTGTTTCCTTTGCAACATCCTGTGCATTTTTCATTGTGTAGATTGCATAGTCTAATACTTGCGCTTTTTCTTTCGCGTTGTTCACGTTCAAGTATGTGAATACAGGACGTGTGAATGGAGCGTAGTCGCCATCTTCTTTGATTGTGTCAAGTGAAGGTTCAACCGGGCCTTTGCCAAAATCAACATTTACAGCAGACAGCTTATCTTTGTTATTTGCATAGTAGCCATATCCGAAGAAACCGATGGCATTCTTGTCTTTTGATACCAGGTCAACAAGTGTTGAGTAGTCTTGCTGCAAGTTAATTCCTTCTACAAGCGGCTTTTCTTCTAGAATGTTTTCAAACATGAATTCATACGTACCGTGGTTTTCATTTGGACCGTAAGCCTTGATTTCTTCATTTGGGAAATCAGGGCGTACATCTGACCATTTTTTCTTTCCAGACTCAGCAAGGAAGATATCGATGACTTCTTCCTTCGTCAGGTCCTTCGCCCAATCGTTATCTTTATTAATGACAATCGTGATGCCATCCAATGCAACTTTCATTTCTTTTACTTCGATTCCAAGCTCTTCCGCTTTAGCCTTTTCTTCATCTTTGATCTGGCGGGAAGCATCATTGTAGTCTGTGCCATCTTTCTCAAGGAACTTTTTGAAACCAGCAGAAGTACCGGCACGGCTTACTTCAACAGAGACATTCTCTTGTTCATTTGTCATATAGTTTTCAGCCATTTTAGCCATGAAAGGATATACTGTCCCTGAACCGTCAATTGCGATCGCGCCCTCTAGCTGACTGTCGTTTCCGTTCGTCGTTTCTGCGCTTTTTTCACCATCAGAACAAGCAGCTCCAAAAACCATAACTGAGGCAAGCATTGTGAACATACCTAATTTTTTAAGTCTCTTCATTTCCTTAATCCCCCTAATGTTATAACGTTCCTACTAGTACAAGATTACTAGACTGTTATTAACGGGGTTTTAAGGAATTGTAAATAATGTGAAAATAAATATTAATAATTATTAAGGTTTTTCAGCACTCATATCCTTCACCATCCACACCTGCTCCTCCCATTCCTTAAACCCGCACTCTTGTAAAACTTCAAGCAGTTGCGTCTTGTCGTCAGGTGTATTGACCGTCGTCCGCTGGAAAGCACGGTCCAATGGGAAAAATGAATGCTTCAGCAAAGTTTTGATTATATCCGCCGAATCGGAACTGTTTTCAGCGGCTTCCAGCTGCAGCAGGCCAATACTAGCAATCTCCCCTTCTTTGTACATCTTTTTATAGAGAGAGTACCCGGCTATTTGATTATGTTCATCCCGCAAGATGATCGCACTCGCATCATGCAGGTTCTGATTTTGCCACGGTGATTGATGCTGGTAAAAAGGAATACCTGTTAATTCTTGCGGCGATACATGTTCAATTTGATATTTTAAATTCGGAGTATCAAAAACCTGAGCAGTAAATACCTCATTAAATTGCAAAAACTTTAAACGCTTCTTCACGTCATATCCTATTTTTTTATAGAGCTCGATAGCACCTTCATTTCTCGAGATCGCCTCAAGGGTTGCTACTTCCACCTTGTTTTCGCTGTAAATATCCATTACCGCATTCATGAGTTTTTTCCCTGCACCCTTGCCGCGCAGTTCCTTCGCCACTCCGGTTCCGCCATTCCAGGCCACCAGCTTGCCATTAATATTTTTGATTCCGCTCAATACAATTCCAGCTGGCCGTCCCTCATAATATGCTATAACAGAATACTCTGGAGAAAGTTCATCCAGCCCAAAGCGCTTCGAAAACGCATGGATATCCTTCGTCTGATCGTAAAAATAACCTTCAAACCCGCGATTATACGCTTCAACTCCATCTTTTAATGGACAATTACTCAATTTTTTAATTTCAATTTTCATGCGTTTTCCCCACCTTTTAATAGTTTTCGCCTTCTCTTTTTAAAAATGGCTCTGTTAGCGTTGATACACTTCGTAAAGATAATCAATAGCCTTATTTAACCTAGTCTTAAAAATAAACCGACTGTATGGTTTATTATATTTTCACTTTTAATAAAATTTCAATAAATTAGAAAATAATTCATTCGACAAAAAAGCAGCTGCCTTCTTAGACAACTGCTTCTATCTAAATACGCTTGAAGGAATATCAAACTGATTCCACAAAAAGACGATAAAAATAGCCGAAAGGAGCCAGGCGTAAATCGGTTTCTCAAAATGGACTTTAAGGATGAAAAACATCACCGCGTTAAAGAGAGCTGACCACCATAAGCTCCAGCCATTAAAATAGTCAATAAGTCCAAAATGCAGATCAATCATTTCATTTACAAGATATAAAATCAGCCACCCGAAGTAATACAAAACTTTGCTCAATAATTTGCCTTGCGGGAAATGGGACAGATAGACAAGGACAGTGGCAGGATATTTAATCGCGATGATTGATAACGATATATGCGTATTCGTCAGTCCCAAGTCCTTATCCGCAGCAGGAGGTGCATACCTCCACATTGGATATTCATCCGACAATAAATATAAGTAAAGAAAATCCCCCAGAATGAAAAATAGGATGGTTGGATAGTATCTCTTCCAATTCTTCCAATCTCCCCATATGAATAAAATGGCTAACCAGCTCATTCCATATAATGAATTAATCATAACCGCCTGACACAACCCTTGTTTTACAAATAAAGGAATCTCCATGTTATTATAGCCAAAAATTGATTAAACTATTTTTCATTGGGATACATGCCTTACATCCGAATAATATCCAATGTTGAAGGAAAAATACTTACATAGTCATTTTTAGCAAAAGCTTCCGCTAGAAGATCAGGCTTTTCAAATAAGTTTAAAACAACTGCAGGAATACCCCAAAATGTCCTTAGCCAAAAAAGGGGGTCAACAGATTTTGGGAAGAAACCATGAGAAGAATATATTATGGGCACTGTTTATCTTCGGTATCTTTTCCTTTTTTCAGCTAGTGAAAAAGCCTCCTATGAAAGATTGGCTGATGATCTTTTTGCTTAAAGGATACATTGCATCCATATTAGATAATTTATTAGTGAAAAAAGGCTATTTGAAATACCCTGTTTCCTTATTTAAAACGTTCGATATCAGCGTGTTATTCAGTTATATTCTGTTTCCTGTAACCTGTATATATTTTAACCAGGTCACAAAAAACAACGGACTGATTGCGATTTTTTTTAAGTCTATACTCTTCAGTCTTCCATCCGCCATTACGGAACACTGGATTGAAAAGAAAACCGATTTAATAAAGTACAAAAAAAGTTGGACTTCGATCCATAGCTTTACCTCTATCGCCTCTACATTTTTAGCAGTAAGGTTCTTGATGGAAGGAATCAGGAAATGGACACAAAAGGAAGAAATGAACTGATCTCTATAAAACAGCCAAAATCGATTTTGGCTGTTTTTTTATTAGACCAGCGTTGGACAGAACTCTCATGAAGAATAAAAACATCGTGAAAGCACTTCCCCATTACAATTGTGATCGTATTTCCCGCTTGATTTTGGGAATTGAGCCAGTACTGGGTTATGATTATTTTATATATGGTATAAATCGAAGGAGGCAACATATGAATTACGCACTTGAAACACCAGACCAGAAAATCATCACACTGGATGAGGCGGTAAATGGCCAGCACACAATGGTCGTATTTGTCCGCCACCTTGGCTGACCAGTCTGCCGAGCCTATCTTGCGCAGTTGCACGAGCGAATCAATGAAGTAGAAGCTAAAGGATATCAGGTCATTGCGATTGCCCCATCTAAGGGAACCTTTATTCAGCAATTCCTTGACCAATTCGGGCCTTTCCCATTTCCGATTCTCGGTGACCCAACTCGAGAAGCATATAAAGGCATGGGCCATAAAACAATGCCCAAATGGAAGCTTCTTGCCAAAGCAGGCTTCGGTTTCATCACCGGCCAAGTCAAAAACTTCATCCCGAAAAATGAAAAACAGAAAGAATTCGTCATGAAGTCCATGAAAACACAGGACGTCTACATCCAGGGAGGAACCTGGCTCTTCTCACCACAAGGAAAAATCCTCTGGAAGCATATAGACGAATCCCCCGAAGACCATGCAGAAATCGAAGACGTGTTAAAACAAATATAGGAACACGGGGACGGTTCTCACCTTCCTGAAACATGAGAACCGTCCCCGTGTTTTAGCAAATGAAAATAACGCCCAATTTCTCCCTGTTTCCCTGTATAATTATAGGATACAAAAAAGAAGGGGTGATCACTTGAGAAGCAAAATGAACCAGTTGTTTGATGACCAAAGGTGTGTTCATGTCCTGTATTCCTATAATGGAATGAAGAGTTACATTGAACAGGCAGTGAGTTTTATACAAGATGGCATTGAGGCGGGAGATTACGTTATTTTCATAGAAAATGAGCGTATCTATCCCATTATAAATAAAGAACTGCGCTCACGGTTAACGGCAGACCAAATGAGATTTGTTCACTATGTAAACAACTTCGATTTCTATTATTCAAGTGGCAGTTATCACCCTCCTGCAATCACGGAATACTTTCATAAAATGGTCCAGCCATACGTTGAAAATAAAATTCCTTTCCGGTCATGGGCACATGTCGAGTGGAGCAGTATGGAAGATCCGTTGCATTTAATAGAGGATTTTGAAAAAATTGTAGACGAAGCTGTAAATTTATTATCATTCCCATTAATCTGTGCGTACAAAGGCGAGAAAATGCCAGACTACCTGATCAAAATTTTAATGGAAACACATCCTTATATTCTAATCGAAGATGATATCATCGAATCCGAACAGTATCAGCAATTGGCGGATAATAAACAAAATGCTTAGGAGATTTCCTAAGCGTTTTTTCATCTTCATTCACTTTTTTGGGGAGTTATCATTCGGATTCCAACATTCCTAACGACAAAAGAGTCCAGAGAAATCCCCTAGTTTTCAACTTCAAAAAGACATGTGAGAATCTCCGTACTCAGCAAAAAAAGGAACACAAGAACCGTCCCCATGTTCCCAATTCCATCTATCCCCGATACTTGACAGCAAGTCCTTTAAGGAAGTTCCGGGCAAATTTATCGCCGCATTCCTTGTAATTCTTGTGCCCAGGTTTACGCAGCAAAGCGCCTAATTCACCTTTTGTTACAGAGATTCCGGCCATCTTAAAAATATCAAGCATGTCCTCGCTTGTCATTGAAAGTGCAATTTTCAGCTTCTTAAGAAGCATGTTATTCACATGTTCATTCGTCAGCGCTGGAATTTCCGGCTGGCCAGGCTTTGGATCCTGCTTTCCTCTTTTAAACGTAATGAAGCCATTTAAAAACGATTCTAACGTTTTATTATTGCATTTTATGTAATCGTCATTTTCTTCTACATCAATCGCGCCATAGACTTCTTCTTCTGGTTTTTTGAGCATCTTTAGCACTTCGTCTTTTGTTACGTTGACGCCTCCTAGCTTGAAGATCTCAACCATGTCTACATTCTTTATATCTTGTGCATATCGCAATCGAATCAATATATCATTGTTCTCCATTTATAAGCCTCCCTAACAATGCCGCATTCTTTATCCTTTTAAAAGCATCGCCATCGTTTTTCCATAAAAACTCGTGCTCAATGATCCTTCATTGAGCACAAGTATTATCCCACACGTACCGCGGCATTCCAAGCAATAATTCCATTGCCAGGGATTTCTTTTTCAAAACAAGGTAAACCTCAGCCCTTCCCTGCCTGGAACCCCGGATACTGTGTCATTCCGCCATCCGCGAAAAGGGTAAGGCCAGTGACGTAACTGGCTTCGCTGGAAGCTAGCCATACAGCACAAGCGGCAATTTCTTCTGGCTTTCCGATATACCCCATTGGAATCAGCTCGATAACGCCTTTCGTCAGCTCAGGATCATCAAATTTTTCCACGTTAATTGGTGTATCGATGGCACCTGGCGCGATACAGTTCACCCGGATTCCGTGTGGTGCGAATTCAAGCGCGAGTGTTTCTGTCATCAGCTTGACTCCGCCTTTGCTCGCTGCATAATGGACAAAGTGCGGCCACGGAATTTTCTGATGAACGGATGACATGTTAATGATAGATCCTTTGATTTTATTTTTGAGCATGTAGTCAAGCGCTTCCCGGCAGCCTAAAAATTGCCCTGTCAAATTCGTTGAAATGACCTTGTTCCAATCCTCCAAGGTAAGATCTTCCGATGGGACCTCGTTTTCAATGCCGGCATTGTTGATCATGATATCCAATGAACCGAATGTCTTAACGGCATGGGAAATCATCCTTTTCACATCGTCTTCCTTCGTGACATCCCCCTGGATCGCGCTCGCGCTTCCGCCTGCTTTTTCAATTGTATCGATAATAGCCTGTACTTCCTGTTCCTCTTTATAATAATTAATCACTACCTTAGACTTTTCAGCCCCGAATCTCTCAGCCATCGCTTTCCCGAGACCCGTTGCACCGCCAGTAATAACAACAACTTTCCCTTCAAGACTTGGATACATTTAGATCGCTCCCTTATCTTTTTGTAACACCCAGTAGTACTCCGCCTGCAATAATGAGCAAGCAGCCAAGCAGAACCATCCATACCTGTCTTTTACTCTTCCGTTCATTTAAAAAGAAGAGCCCGCCGATGGTTGAAATGACAATACCCGTTTGCGATAGTGAAAAGCTCGTCGCTACCCCGATTTTAGGCAATGCAAGCAGAAGACCTAGATTCCCTGTGCTCCACATTAGGCCTGTTATGATATTTCTCACTGCATACTTGTTGTATGGCTTTTCTCGAATTGTCAGCAGAACCGCGCCTGTAAGCATCCCAATCGCCTGGGGAAGAATTGCGGCCCAGCCATCAATATTGAACCAGCGAATCAGCACCACATAGCCGACAAAGCCTGCGGTCGAAAGCAGCAAGACGAGAAAGCCTTTTTTCAAGCTCTTCGATTTGTCTTTCCCCTTTTCCTGGTTCAGTGAGGTGAGCACCGCACCAGCAATAATCAGCGCCAATGCTGCAATGCCGATGATGACGCTCATTCTTGTTTCCCATTCCTTAAAAATAAAAACGCCGAAAAAAGTGGTTCCAATCAGCTGCAGGCCGGTCGACATCGGGGCGGTTTTAGCAACGCCCAAGTAACGGACAGCTCCAAACTGATTTTTCTGTCCAAGCGACCAGAACAAGCCTGAAATGAAACCGACAATCCAGATAAGAGATGACAAATCCGGCCTTTTATAAATGAATACTGCGATGGCAAATAGCAAGGCACCAATAGTCGTACCAAGCGTCTGGCTGTCTTCGTCCCCGCCAAGCTTATTGCTGACAAACACAATGCTGCCCCAAGAAACAGCTGCAAGCAGGGCTAAAAGAATTCCCGTCATAATTGAGTACCCCAATCTCATTTTTTTCGAAACTTAGAATGCTGTTTTATTTAGCTTGCGGTAACGGGAAAAATCTTATTCCTCAAGCAGCACTATATGTATTCAAAAAAAGACCGAAGATTAAGGGGCTGCCCCAAATCTTCGGTCTTTTTCATTTCCTATATAAATTAAACCATTACGCTTTAAAACGAATAGCATCGCTGGGCTGGACATCACCAAACCAGCGGAGAGTATGGTTGTGATGATTAATAATTTTCTGAGCAGTCAATTCTGCTGAATCAAAGGTACTGTGAGCATCTGAAACCACGGTTACCTTATACCCCTGACTAAACGCTCTTCGACACGTTGTATCAACACATAATTCCGTTTGAATCCCTGTAATATACAAATCTTCAATCCCACGACTTTTAAGTTCTTCATCTAAGGAAGTGTTGAAAAATGAATCAGGCGTTGTTTTTTGGATAATCACATCTTCTTCCTGTGGCGAAAGATCGGAATGGATTTTCCACCCCATTGTTCCATATTCCAAAGACCCTCCCTGAGCTTCATTGTGCTGCACATAAAAAATCGGTCTATGCGCAGCGCGCGCCCTGGTAATTAATTTTTTTATATTCAGAAGCAAGTTTTCCCCGTTGAATACCCCTTCTTCAAACATTCCATTTTGAACGTCAATGATTAAAAGTGCTTCCATTTCCTTAACCTCCCCCAGAAAAAATCAACTCTGCCAATAATTAGAAAACAACGATTCCCTTAAAAACCCTCTGCTAAAAAGTATGGTACCTCATAACCTTCGCAGCCTGTCATAGAGTATTTCTTCCCTTCAACGATTATTTTCTCACATGTTAATGTTCTGATATCCCCAACGCCGTACTCATCTCTCGTATTATCTCTGGTAACGTCGAGCTGCTTACCGTTGAATGTCAGATCAGTAAGGATTGGGTCGCCTTCCTTTGTATAAGCAACCACACGAATAGTGTCCTTTTGTCCTGTTTCAGTGTTTTTAATAAATTCTTTTAACCTCGTTTCATTTTCAATAACACCAGAATTCCTACTTACAATATCCGTTTTAGCTGGCGTGAAGTTTTTTGAAGTAGTGTTCGAATTGGTACAGCCCAAAATAAACAAAAACATTGTGCAGACGGTTAGTAAACTTAAATACCTTGCCATAAATAAGCTTCCCCCTTGATTAATTTGACTTTCGTTCTGCAAAATGCGTAAGCCCTTCCTTGAATCAGGCCACCATTCATTGAAAAGAGGCTGGTTTACTGAAGGTACTTTTTACAGACAACACAGCTGCGATCACTACGAGTAAATGAGTCATTAGAAAGGTATAAACATTAAAATAAATACTATTCGTGTATTGATTAAACCAGCCAAAGCGATAAATCCTCGAGTCAGGATTAGCTGGAGTTCCTCCCAAAGCAATGACTAGCTCATTTGCGTAATTTACGATGGCTGTTATCAAAAATACACAAAACATAAGCGAAAGCAGTAAAATCCATGCGTTAATTTTTCGATTGTTAACATGGTTTGATTTTTCTTTTACCAGCTTAAAAGTTAAGATGTAACTCGCTATGAAAACAGGTGAAAAAAGCATGATGATTAAGAAGCCGAGATTACCATTACCTGAAGTCACATCAGGTTTAATCGTAAAGATATTTTCTATTAGGAAAAAGCCTAAGAATGACAATAAAAAGCTGATCATCCCAAAGATCGATTTCTTTTTCAAAGTAAGTCCCCTCTCTATCCATCGTCATTTCGCTATAAAAATGTACTCTTGCACCAAACTCTTTGTCCAATCTTATTAATAGCTCCTTACATATGTTAATAATGCAAAACAATCTATTAAATATGAAAGGGGTAATTGCTATGTGTAATAACTGTTCATTTCACGATGACCATTCTAGTCGTACTAGTCCAAGCCGCAGCAGCCGATGCAATAAATGTGTGTGTGATCAACTAAGAAGGTTGCGTCGCGGCACAGAAGTAGACGTATTTTTATCTGGTGGTACAGTCTTAGAAGATGTCATTTTCCTGCGCTTTAACAACAATACTTGCTGCGCTTCTTTTAGAGATGAAGAAGAAGAACCAGGTACTACTATTTTCGTAGACTGTCGTGATGTCCAAGCTCTTAGAATCGAGTAAAAAATGATTAAGGGGCTTCTTCGTTTAATTGGAGGCCCCGATCCTTTATCTCAACAAAAATGGAGATTAATGTCTAATCTTTATTAAATGAGTATTTTCCACAACTTTGAATCCCAAACGAATATAATAATTAAATACTCTCTTGTTAGATGGAGTAGTTTCTAATTGAATCGCAACGAACTCTTCACTTTCCTCTAACCATTTAATAAAATAGCTGCCTATCCCTTCGTTTCGAACCTTCTCTTTAATGTATAGCTCATCAACTATTAAGATATTCCCCCCATACTCATTGCTCCAAAGGTAGACAAATATGGAGTACCCTATAATTGCATTATTTTTTTCTAAAATGACAATTCTAATTTTTTCAGGATTTTTCTTATACTCATTTATTGTTGCTGCCACTTTTGAGATGTTCATTGGCTGACCTTCAGTTTCTTCACTATAAAGTGAGTTCACCATTCCACAGAATTCCATATAATCTTTGTCTTCATAATCTCTTATCTCAATATCCATAAATGAGCACCCTTATGGGAATATATTTTTTCTTTTCTAAACTAGACCCCGGAGCTTTGCACCCAATTTTTGAGTCTCTATTTCTCTCCCAAACAATCGCTCACTTTAATTCTCCAAATCATATGGTCAAACCCTTCGCCCCAATGGTCCTTTAATAAGTAATCAGGTTGTCCAAATTTTTTGATCCAAATTTTTTGAGCATTCCTATACCCGCTATCCAAAAAAAATTCCTCCAGACCATTTTCCTGCAAGGTAAGGTAGATTGAATGCAATAGTAAATTCCCTACCCCATTCTGTTGGTAGTCAGGATGGACAAACACTGTCCCTACCTCGAACATCTCTTCAGATGCATCGTCAATATAATCCTTAATAAGGTCGCTTGCTGGTCCATACTCAATCGAACCAATAATCTTATCACCATCCAGCGCTAGTAAAAAATATCTTAAATCGCCATTGCTTTCAAAATCGGTTTTTATATATTTTTCCTTAATTTTAATTTCCGCATTAATATCGTCCAACCTATCGCCGATCCCTTCTTTCATGAACGTATCAGTGATCACGATGGAAAAAAATTGATTTAACTGCTTTATGTCATCCATTTTTGGTCTTCTTATCTCTAGCTCAGGCACTACGAGCCCTCCCACCCCAGTTCAATTCATCCGCACTGTAATGTAACTTCAACATAAAGAGCGTCAATCCTTCCTGGATTAAAGCATTAATAAACTCAGCTTGATTCCAACGGGAATTCCTTTTTATTAAAAGAAAGACCCTCAATACGCAAATGTACTGAGGGTCCTGCACTTATAGTTTTTCTCCGTTTGTTTCAATAACCTCTTTATACCAGAAGAAGGACTTCTTCCGTTTGCGTTCCAGTGTCCCGCTGCCGTCGTCATGCTTGTCTACATAAATAAAGCCATAACGTTTCGAGAACTCACCCGTTGACATACTTACCATGTCGATGCAGCCCCAGCTCGTATAGCCCATCAATTCCACACCATCTTCAATCGCTTCACCCAACGCTTTAATATGATCGCGAAGGTAATCAATCCGGTAGTCATCGTTGATTGAGCCGTCTTCTTCCACATGGTCACGCGCGCCCAATCCATTTTCAACAACGAACAGAGGAATCTGGTAACGGTCGTACAAATGATTCAAGCTAATCCGCAGGCCTGTCGGGTCGATTTCCCATCCCCAATCGCTCGCCTTCAGGAACGGATTCTTCACTCCGCCTATCAGGTTGCCTTCTGAGCTGCCAAAACCGGACTTGTCTTTCATCTCAGCCCTGGACATATAGTAACTGAGTCCAATGTAATCCACGGTACCTTCTTTGATTAAATCCAAGTCCCCGTCCTGAATGTCCAACTCGATGTTATGCTCTTTGAAATACCGCTTGATAAAAGCAGGGTACTCCCCCCGCACCTGCACATCGGCACAGAAATAATTGAAGAAACGTTCCTCCTGAAGGGCATACATGACATTTTCCGGATTGGAATCATAGGAATACGCAGGCGCATATAAAATCATGCAGCCGATTTTCGCATCCGGAATGATCTCATGGCATGCTTTTACGGCAATACTGCTCGCAACAAACTGGTGATGGTACGCCTGAAAGGTAGGCTGGTATTTATCCTCTTCCTTTTGGATGGCGAATCCAAGTCCCATGATCGGCATGATCAAGCCGCTGTTAATTTCATTGAAGGTCATCCAGTACTTCACTTTATTTTTATAACGGTTGAAGATTGCGTTGACATATCTTTCAAAGAAAGTAACCACTTCGCGATTTCTCCATCCGCCATATTCTTTTACAAGAGTGACAGGCATCTCATAATGGGAAATTGTCACAACCGGCTCAATTCCATGCTTGTGCAGCTCATCGAACACCCGGTCATAAAACGCGAGCCCTTCCTCATTCGCTTCAAGTTCATTCCCGTTTGGAAAAATCCGTGTCCAGGCGATCGACATGCGGAACACCTTAAAACCCATTTCGGCAAAAAGAGCAATGTCTTCCTTGTAGCGATGATAGAAATCAATGCCTTCATGATTTGGATAGTAGCCATACTTCTCCCGGTCGATTTCAAAATTGAAACCCGGTGTCTGCAGGATCTCCAGTCTTTCTTTTCCGCCGGGAAGGACATCAGCAATGTTCAAGCCCTTGTTCCCTTCGTAAAAGCCACCCTCCATCTGGTTGGCCGCCGTAGCACCGCCCCACATAAAACCTTCAGGAAATTGATATGTCTTCATCTGAATACCTCCCGATCTTTTATAAAAAATCATAACTGCATCAAACGAAGCCGTAAATAACCTCAGGACAATTCGTTTCGTTTGACAGAAGGAGTCATTCGTTTCATAGATGTCACACCTTGTGTCTTAGCGAAACAATTATGATAAAATGAGGATATCGTTTTATAAAAGGAGAATACGCCCATATGTTCTCAAATGATATGATTGCCTCATTTAATGAATTAGAAACTTCCTTATATCATTACATCATCCAAAACAGCGATAAAGTCGCTTATATGCGCATCCGCGAACTGGCAGATGAAACCCATGTATCAACAGCATCGATTCTGCGATTCTGCAAAAAACTCAATTGTGAAGGCTTTACCGAATTTAAAGTGAAGCTGAAAATGGATCTCGAAGAAAATAAAAAAACCGTCATTAAAAGCTCCCAGCAATCCGTCGTCGAATTTTTTGAACGAACATTGAAAGGCGATCTTGAGGAAAAAATCAGTCAGGCTGCCCATCTGGTGCACCAGGCAGACAATGTGATTTTCATTGGCATCGGAAGCTCCGGGATTCTCGCCGAATATGGCGCACGGTACTTCTCAAGCCTTAGCACCTTTTCAATGTACATCAAGGACCCCCACTTTCCGATTCACGCCAAATTGCGGAATAACAGCGTCACGCTTGCATTATCTGTATCAGGAGAAAATCCCTTTACCGTCACCCATCTCAACCAGCTGAAACAAGAAGGAAGCAAAATCATCAGCATCACAAACAATAAATTCTCCACCATCGCAAAAATATCTGATTTAAACATTCCCTACTATGTAACCGAGGAATTTTACGAACAAGCGAATATCACGACACAGGTGCCCGTCGTCTATATTTTAGAAGCAATGGCCCGTGAGATTTATAAGCTAAAATAAAAATAGACCATCGATCTTTAAGTGATCTTTGGTCTATTTTTTATTTAAAAAAAACGGTTTTCAGCTGAAATTTCGTATTCAATCGAGCTGCAAAACGATAAAACGAGCACACCTAAAGCATAAAAAGGCATATTATTTGGAGTTGGAGAAGGGTTATTACTAGTAAGTCACGCTTTATTACCAGTAAGTTATATTTTATTACTAGTAAGTTATGCTTTATTACCAGTAGATGAAGTTTTATCACCAGTAAGAGATTTTTCACCTGTTGGATCATTAAAATTTCATTATTCTAGCGATTTATGGTGATCCCCACCATTTGTCATCTCATTATAAAAGCCCAACATGCAGCTGGAGGGGCTTTTTTCACCAGTTAGAACTTTTTTCAATGGCCGGAGATTTTTTATCAACGGTTAGATCCTTTTTATCAACGGTTGGATCTTTTTTATCAACGGTTGGGACCTTTTTTTCACCGGTTGGAACTGTTTTTTCACCAGTTGGCTAATGATATAGCCGATTCGGGAGTCATAATCCCACCTTAAAAATCCAATCTACTGATTCCCCTTCTTAACCCATTCCGCAACAGTAACCGTACGCTTCGCCTGATATTTTACAGCCGCCTGGACATCTTCTACCATTTTTCCGTCCTGGTCCACGGTTACGCTTGTTCCATACGGGTTTCCGCCGGCTGCAAAAGTCACCTGGTCTGTATAGCCCGGTGCTGCGACAATCGCGCCCCAGTGATACATGCTTGTGTAGAGTGACAAAATCGTAGCCTCTTGTCCGCCATGCGGGTTCTGCGCGGAAGACATCGCACTCACGACTTTGTTCACTAATTTCCCTTTAGCCCAAAGTCCGCCAGTCGTATCAAGGAATTGCTTCATTTGTGACGGCATGTTCCCAAAACGTGTCGGCACACTGAAAATAATCGCATCCGCCCATTCAAGGTCATCTGGTGTAACCTCGGGAACATCCTTCGTTGCCTCAACCGTCGCTTTCCAGGCCGGATTTCCTTCAATAGCCGATTCTGGAGCCAGTTCCTTCACCTTGAAAACCTTCACTTCCGCTCCAGCTTCCTCAGCGCCTTCCTTCGCCCATTTTGACAGTTGAAAGTTCGTTCCGCCCATGCTGTAAAAAATCACTGCTAGATTAACGTTTGCCATTTTATTCGTCTCCTTTATCAATGAAATTCTTCCTAATCTATCTTTTCATTGTCACATAGTCTATATACCTGATTGAGAAGTTTTTAAGCATTTTGGGCAAAAAAAATAGCCTTATCTTTTAAAAAGATAAGACTATTGTTTCACACTATTCGCAGTTACAAGCCCCTGTACCACTGAGCAGCAGCTTCAACCTCCTGCAGCGTTAATTGATGCCCTCTATTCTCCCAATGCAGTTCCACTTTCGCATTCGCTTTTTCCAACAAAGATTGTAGTTCTTCTGATTCGGATGGAGGGCAGATTGGATCATTCGTGCCGGCAGCAATGAATACTGGCGTCCCTTTAAGATCCGGAAGCTCGATTCCTCTTCTCGGCACCATCGGATGATGAAGAATCGCGCCTTTTAAAGCATTTTGGTAGTGAAACAGCAAACTCGCTGCAATATTAGCACCATTAGAATACCCAACAGCAATCACATTGTTACGGTCAAACCCATACTTCACCGCTGCTTCATCTAAAAACTCATTTAGTTCCTTCGTCCGGAAAATCAGGTCTTCGATATCAAATACACCTTCAGCAAGCCTGCGGAAAAAGCGGGGCATGCCATTCTCCAGTACATTCCCTCTTACACTTAACACAGAAGCCTCTTCATCAATCATTCCCGCGATCGGCAGCAGGTCTAATTCGTTCCCGCCCGTACCATGCAGCAGCAACATCGTCGGCTTATTGTCATTTGTCCCCTTATTAAAAACGTGCTTCACTATTCAATCTCCTCCATTTCCCGCACCGCTACAGGCGCTAAGATTGCTTCTAATTCTTCTCTTTTTGGTTCAAACCAGGAAGGCAGCATAATCCTTTCTCCCAGTCTATCCAAAGGTTCATCGACTGTAAAACCAGGAGAGTCCGTTGCTAATTCGACCAGGATTCCTCCACCTTCATGAAAATAAATCGATTTAAAATAATTCCTGTTTTTGACCTCAGTTGGGTAATAACCTTTTTCCTGAAGCAACGTTCTCCACTTTAAAAGCTCAGCTTCATCTCTTGCTCTCCAGGCAACATGATGAACCGTTCCTGCGCCCATCAGCCCGCGTACAGATGGAGTAAGCTTGATATCAATAATATTACCAAGCTCTGCATCAGATTTGAACCGAAGGAAACCCTCCTCCTGCCCAACGCATTCAAGTCCCAAAATACGCTCAAGCACCTCTGCCGTTTTATGAGGTTGCGCCGAAATGAGGGTAGCACCGCTAAAGCCCTTAATAGCCACCTCGGGCAGTACTTCGCCAAAACTCCAGTTATTGACGGGACCTTCCACGCGTTCAACCAGCTCGATTTCCAGACCATCCGGATCCTGCAGCTTCAAATACTGTTCTCCAAACCGCACATCCGCAGAAAACTCTACTCCAAATTTCTTGAGCCTGTTCTTCCAAAATTCCAGAGAACCCTCCGGAATCACATAACCCGTAACCCCTACCTGCCCTATGCCAATCCGGCCTTTCAGCTGTTTTGGCCAAGGAAAAAAGGTAATCACCGTTCCCGGCTGACCTGATTCATTCCCAAAGTAAAGATGATACACTTCCGGACGGTCAAAGTTGATTGTTTTTTTCACCAATCTCAATCCAAGTATCCCTGCATAAAAATCAATCGTCCTTTGTGCGTCGTTTACCATAGCGGTGATGTGATGGATTCCCGCTGTCTTTAGCATGCTCCCCCTCCTTTCAACTGCTGGTAAAAAATCATTTCGGTCTTTCAATCGTAAAAATCTCGCCAATCTTTGCGTAGTCCTGTCCAGCAAGCCTGCTAACAGCTGCCAGTCCTGCAGGGTCGATTCTTCCATTTTCATAAATGGCTTCGTCTATATGGAATTGGACCACTTTCCCAATGAGGAAATCGCAGCCAGGAGACTCCGAGCCGCCCAGTTCCAGAGCGTGCTCCAATCTGCATTCCATCCTGATCTTCGCTTCCTTCACGCCAGGCACAGAAATTTTCAAACTAGCTGTGGGAGTTAACTGCGCCATTTCAATCTCACTCTGGTCTGGCGGGAGGCTAGCGGCAGTGGCGTTCACTTTTTCAACATTATCTTCATCGACTATATGGACAACGAATTCCTTTGCAGCCAGGATGTTTCTGGCTGTATCCTTCTGTCTTCCTTCTGCCCGCTGAATCGATAAAGAGATCATCGGCGGATTGGAGGAGACAATGTTAAAATAGCTGAACGGCGCCCCATTCAATACACCATCCTGAGAGAGGGACGTCACGAATGCAATCGGACACGGGATAATGCCGCCGATCAGCAGTTTATAATTATCCCTTTCAGTGTTTGTGACCGGATCGATTGAAATCACTGACTCATCCCTCCTCCAATTCCCTCACAGTAATTGGCAGCAAAATATTTTCAATCGTCTCTCTGTGAGTTTCATATTGTTTCGGAAGCTTCAGCTCTTCCCCCATCGTTTCAGGGGACTCATCATGCGCGAAGCCTGGAGGGTCAGTGGCAATCTCAAACAGGATTTCTCCATGCTCCCTGAAGTAAATCGCGTTAAAATAATTCCGATCCTGGACAGGAGTAACACCGTACCCATTCGCCGCCACATACTTCTGCCATTCCAATTGGTCCTCATCATCCTTTGCCCGCCAGGCAATATGGTGGACCGTGCCGACACCCATCTGCCCGCGGCCAATAGGGGTCAATTTTAAATCAATGATATTTCCGATGTCCGCAGCAGAACGATAGCGGGCAAAATCTCCCTCTTCGCCTGATTTTTCAAGCCCCATCACCTTTTCCAGCAGCTCAGCCGTTTGTTCAGGGCGGGCTGACAACAGTGTCGCTCCCCCAAACCCTTTGATGGCAACCTCAGGTGTTACTCCCCCGAACGTCCACATATTATTTTCGCCTTCTGCCCGCTCGACAATTTCAAGATGAAGACCATGCGGGTCATCAAATTCAAGATACTGCTCACCGAAGCGTTCCATTTTTGTAAAAGCAACCTTGAACTTCTGCAATCTTTCTTCCCAAAATTCCATTGCCCCCGGCGGGACGACGTATGATGTCACCCCAACCTGGCCATCACCGATTTTCCCATTATATGCATCTGGCCATGGAAAAAAGGTAATAATCGTGCCCGGTTTGCCGCCATCATTTCCGAAATAAAGATGGTAAGTGCCAGGATCATCAAAATTCACCGTTTGCTTCACTAAGCGCAAGCCTAAAACACCTGCGTAAAAATCAACATTTTCCTGCGGATGGCCAACAATAGCCGTAATATGATGAATTCCCATCGTTCTTTTGCTCATTGGGGACACTCCTTATATTAGACGTTATCATACGATACACATTAATACTTTTACCAAAACCCAATCATTCACTGCATTTATTTTAAACAAACGTTTGATTAAAATAAAAACGCATCAAGACTATAGAGACCAGGTCCAATTAACGCAATTCCGATTGCTGTTGCAAGCAATGTTAAGTTGTACTCATATCCATTTGATGTTGACCATAAACCATTAGCACCATGGACCTTGACGATTGCCATCACCATCGTGGCAGCAATCATCACACCTGCAAGTGGAGTCAATAATCCTAAAGCAAACAATAATCCTCCAATCAATTCAGCCAAACCTGCAAATAACGCCATCGTTACTCCTGGCTTCATGCCAATGGATTCAAACCATCCGCCCGTGCCTTTCAAGCCATAGCCGCCAAACCAGCCAAATAACTTTTGCGCTCCGTGCCCCACAAATAATAATCCAATCACCAAACGTATAATCAATAAACCAATATTCAACATCTTCATTTCCTCCTAATATTTATCTTGAATTCGAGATATTAAACTGAAATTTTTTTCAAAAGCTCTACAAAAAGCTGCTTTTCATCCTCACTCAATAAACCAAACATAGAATCAACCATTTCATGATGCTCAGGCATGATTTCATCCATCAATGCCGTTCCCTCCGGAGTCATTACAACATGGATCACCCGGCGGTCATTCGCACAAGGACTTCGCCTCAACAGTCCTCGCTGCTCCAGCTTATCAATCACGTATGTCATCGAACTGCTGGATATCAAGATACTGCTGCCAATTTGCTGGATTGTCTGCTGTCCTCTGTGATACAAAACCTCTAAAACCGAGAATTCCGTTAAATTCAATTTGCTTGAACTGATTCTGTCTCTTATTTTTTCCTGGATTGCTTTTGACGTGTGCATCAAGAGCAAGAACGGCTGGTTCGTACATTTCCTTTCCACGATTGAACACCTTCTTTTTAAAAAGGGCAGCTTATCGTGCTGCCCTTTTTGAATGATTACAAATACTCTTTTTCGAGTTTGAGCGTGCTGCGAACTGTATCAATCGGGCGGACAAAACTCTCAATTTGCTCACGTTTTGATTCAAGGAATGGCGGCAATGACAATTTCTCACCAAGCGTGTCGTACGGCTCATCTCCCATGAATCCTGGGCCATCTGTCGCCCATTCAAATAAGATTCCAGGTGCAACGCGTGCATATAACGATTCAAAGAAGAACCGGTCAACATAACCAGATACCCCGAAACCAGCACCTTTCATATGGTCGATCCATTCATATAGCACCGCCGTGTCCTCCACTCGGAAAGCCGTATGGTGGACGGTACCAAATCCCTGGCGTCCAGCCGGCAGAACGGTATTATGCTCGACAATAACTTGCGCGCCATTTCCACCCTCACCCATTTCAAACAGGTGGAGCGAACCTTCATTGGCAATCTCTCGCATGTACATGACTTTTTCTAACACTTCTTTAAAATAATCAAAGCGGGAGATACGGATGTGGATTGGTCCAAGACCGGTAATCGCAAACTCCAATGGAACCGGGCCATCTTGCCATGGTGTGCCAGAAGCAATCCCTTCATTGAACTCATCCGAAACCAGCATGTATTGCTGGTCATCAAAATCAGCGAAAGAAATCGTCTTCTTGCCAAACAAATCTTGGATTCCAGAGTGCTTTACATTGTACTTATCAAATCGCTTCACCCAATATTCAAGCGCCGCATCCGTCGGCACGCGGAATGAAGTCTTATAAATTTCATCCGTCCCATGAGCTCCTTTTGGAATTCCCGGAAAATCAAAGAAAGTCATATCCGTACCCGCAGACCCTTTATCATCCGCGAAAAATAAATGATACGTGCGAATATCATCCTGGTTCACCGTTTTCTTCACCAAACGCATCCCAAGCACAAAAGTGAAAAACTCATAGTTCTTCTCCGCACTGCTCGTAATCGCCGTCACGTGATGGATCCCTTTTAAATGGTTCATCATTATCTCTCCTTTTATTTTATCTCGAAATCGAGATATATATTTAAAAAAATATCTACACTTACTATATCCTGCACTTACTTGTTAAAACCAGTTAATCCAAATACCGTATTCAGGTCTTACGCGTTAAAACAACTTAATTCAAATTTTAATATCTTGAATTCGAGATAATAATATCATGAATTTTTTAGTGTGTCAACACTTCTACGGAAAATATCTCGAAATCGAGATTTATTTTAAAAAACCCTTTTCTAAAGTATAAATCTGTATCCTCTACACTGATAACTAACAAAAACTTATTATAGGCATCAACTTGCTACTGCTTTCTGCACCCCTTTTACCTGTTGAACATATAGTAAAAAAAATCCATTGTTGGGCTGCTGTCACGGATTTAGGTTTACTTAATTGAGAGGTGGACAAAATGAATGAATTTAACTACCGTCATTTTCCTGGACTTTATTGGACAAAAAATACCCTTGTAGGAAAAATAAGAGTCACTACCGAACCAACTCCATTAAGAGTAGGAAGCGAAAACCTGCCAAGAAGGAGGCAATTATGGGTGGTTAATGATTCATCTACTTATATTTATCATTCCTCGGACCCTAATTTTTCATTTGAAAAAGGAAATTATGTCTTTAATACTCCTGCGGAAATTATTGTTTACGACCTGGACCCCAATGAAGACCTGACCATTTATGCCAAGACGAAAGAATATCCCGTAAATATACGAGTTTTCGAGGTGGTTTGACATGGCACTAACAAGTATTCCATTCAGCAATATGCCTTACTGGCTAGGTTTTGTCTTTGCGGGGCAAGCATTCACTCTTTCCCATCGAACCAGTATCCCCCCTGGACAGAGCCTCAATATTCAAATAACGACAGGAAAGGATACGATTACGCATATCACGGATCGGAGAATTGTAAGCCAGTCTGAGCAATTAGGAATCAAGCTGCTGAAAAATCCCGCCTTCACACACGGAAACAGAAAACTTTCCACCATCAACCTCGATGACCGATCGAAGTTTCAGGCAGCTACCTCATTTTATAAAAATCCATCAAACATTCACGGCGGAACAGTGATGGAAGAAACAATGATCCCCAGGTACGCCTTCACGCAAGGCGGCACTCCTATTGAATCGACTTCCTACGAAAGAATCCTTCAATTTGACAGCAACTATATTTTAATCATTAAAAATGAAGGATTTTACCCAACAAATGTCGCACTTAACATGGCTTTTTATGAATCTGGGAATTAACGTGAAAAGAGCCTATTCATAGCAGATAGGCTCTTTGTTCTCTATTTTTAATCGCCAATCCATGGAGGATAGGCAGGTTGTATTCTCCACATTCAATCGCCAATTCATCCAGGAGAGGCACTTGGTCTTTGCAGCTTGTATTCTTTATATCTAATCGCCTACATCTTAGTAGCCGCTTAAACATTCTAAAAATGAACACAAAAAAAACGCTGATCAGCTCTAGTCGCGTAATCAGCGTTCTTCGTTCTTATCATCAGACACTTTCTCAAATAACTCGGAAAGGTAACCCTTCAGCTCAAAGCCTTCTTCATTCATAAATTCCGTAATCTGTTTCATTTTGTTTGTCCTCCGTTTACTAGATTGTTAGTTCTATTATTCCCAATCTACTAACCTTTTAATCCTCCCAATTTATAGAAAAACCTTCGGGCGGCCCGAAGGTTATTTTTCTGCGAGAACCTCTTTGTATTCTGTTTTCTTATCAAATTCTTTTTTAGCATAGGAGCATAAAGGAACAATCTTCAATCCTTCCTTCTTTGCTTTTTCAACCACATGGCGCACAAGTTCCTCCGCAAGTCCTTGTCCGCGCTGGGCTGGATCTATTCCTGTATGATCAATGACAATCACGTTTTCTCCATCCCGGCTAAACGTAACCTCACCAACCTCTAATCCTTGCGCATCCTTCGCTACAAAACGACCATCTTCTTCTGCAAATTGAAAAGACATACAGCACCTCCGAAATGAATTCATATTCATTATAATTCCCTTTGAAAAAATAATATAACCTGGAGAAAGAATTAATTAAAATTCACCTTTTAAAAATTTATATCCTGAGAAAGAATTAATTAAAATTCACTTTTTTAAAAAATATATCCTGAGGAGAGAATTTGAAAAAAATATAATGTGAGGAAAAAAATGAGGACTTTAGAGAAAGTTTTAGACAGAACAAAAGCTGATCAGCATATCAGGATCAGCCTTCTTGTTTATCTTCATTATTTGAAATTTTTTCAAATAGCTGTGAAAGGTAACCATTCAGCTCAAAACCATCTTCATTCATAAATTCGATAATATGATCCATTTTAACTGACCTCCTTGTTTTGTTGTTGTTGGTTATAGTATTCCCAGCCTATCAATCTTTTAATCAACCAATTTATGGTTTCATAGAATTAGACGCAGGCGAGTTCAAAATGTTACAGATTTCTTTAAATTTTTTGACAAAAAAGATTCACACACGCTTTTCACTATTTATGATTCAATGAAAATGTACTTGATTTTGATAGAATAGGAAGGTGAAGTATGTTCATTAAACCTCGTTTTAAAAGTAAAGAACTAAAAATCCTGACTGCACTGAACACTCGAATGGACTTGCCCGAAAAGGAAAAACAGCAATATTGGAGCCTGCAAAAGGGGTTTGAAGGCGAGCTGCAATTCGACCACCGTATTGCCTCACTCGACACGGAAAACCTTGTTTTAACCGATTTGCTGTTAGAAGTGAGCGGCTCCGTATTCCAGATCGATTCCCTCGTTATTTTTCAGGACTCCATTTACCTTTTTGAAATTAAAAACTACGAAGGGGACTATTACTACGATGGTGAAAAACTGCGGACCTTTAACGGCAAAGAGGTCAAAGACCCCCTCCTCCAGCTGAAACGAAGCGAATCCCTGCTGCGGCAGCTGCTGACCACCCTCGGCTATACATTCTCATTGAAAGGCTACGTCATCTATATCCATCCTGAATTCGCATTGTTCCAAGCCCCCAAAGACGAACCCATCATTCTCCCCACCCAAATGAACCGATTCATGAAAAAACTCAATAACATCAAATCCAAGATTTCAGTGCGAAACACCAAGCTGGCAGAGAAGATATTGTCCTTGCATCTACCTGAGTCACCTATGGAGAGGATTCATGAGTATGAGTATGGGATGTTGAAGAAGGGCGTGTTTTGTTCGAGCTGCGGGGCCGTGATGGCAGCTCACAAAAGGGCGAAATTAATCTGCCCCCCTTGCGGTAAATCAGAACTTATCGAAACCGCTATTCTTCGAAATGTGGAAGAATTTAGACTCCTCTTCCCAAAAAGAAAAATTACCACTGCTTC
Organism: Bacillus sp. JJ1122; assembly: GCF_036964885.1. Classification (NCBI taxonomy): domain Bacteria; kingdom Bacillati; phylum Bacillota; class Bacilli; order Caryophanales; family Bacillaceae; genus Bacillus; species Bacillus sp. JJ1122. The sequence continues at coordinate 78,443 of NZ_JBALQL010000020.1, forward strand.
CATTCATGAATGGTGTGGTTTTACAATATCCCAGAGAATAGTCCGACGCTATTTATTGAAAAACTTCAAATCCCAAGGTTCTAAACTTTGGACTTACTATGAGTAAGTAATGAATTCAAATTTAAAAACCATTCAAGGTGTATTTCTTCCCTTGAATGGTTTTTTTACATTTTTATAGTCTAATACTTGCTCATTTCTTGTTTAATTTGTTATTTAAACCTTTATGATGACCAGCCACCTTGCTTTTCTTGTTTGAACGGTCATTAGAACACCTATTACGACCATTCACAACGGAAGTCTTCGCTTGAATGGTCGTTAGAACACCTATTATGACCATTCACCAAGGAAGTCTTCGCTTGAACGGTCATTAGAACACCTATTATGAC
>NZ_JBALQL010000020.1:78915-126007 GCF_036964885.1 Bacillus sp. JJ1122
TTCACAACGGAAGTCTTCGTTTGAACGGTCGTTAGAACACCTATTATGACCATTCACCCCGGGGTTCTTCGCTTGAATGGTCGTTAGAACACCTATTATAACCATTACCACGGGGGTCTTCGCTTGAATTGGCTCTTTAGTACTCCCTACCCATTCAACCGCCAAACCCCATAATTTAGCCCCATCGCATAAGCAACCCAAGCCACATAAGGCATCATCAGCCGGCCTGAGATTTTGTCCTTCTGAAAATATTGATAGGTGGTCATTGTAATCATGCCCAGTAGCAACGCGATTTCGGCAAAGGCGGCTCCTCGCAATCCCCATCTGAAAAACAAAAACGACCAGAGGAAATTCAAGCCAAGCTGGATATCATAGAGGGCATTCGCTGTGGAGGTTGGTTTCTTTTTCACCGAAATCCGGTAATTCGCTATGCCCATCGTTGCATAAAGGCCTGTCCACACAACTGGAAACACCCAGGATGGCGGTGCATATGCAGGTTTCTTAAGCCTGCTGTAAATCTCCTTCGCATTTTTCGTGGCAACCATGCCGGTCACCATCCCGCCTACAACCGGAATTAAAATCTCCTTGAGCAATTTACCTTTTTCGATCTTGCCGTCCACTGCTAATATGTTCATTCGCCATGCACCTGCTTTCCTCGTTTCTCATACTTTTTCCTAATTCACTGTAAGAAAAACACAGAAATGCGCTCCTCCTAGGAGAAGCGCATTCCATCTAAAAAACATTTTCCTCAATATCCCGCCAAACGCAGGTATGTTATCTTAACTATCCCCAAAACCCATCCACAATTCCATCGCCGAATCCAGCTCCGAAGTCAAGTCCTGCTTCCGAGAATACAACCTATTCAGCTCCTCATAGTCCACCGTATTAAGCGCCATTACCAGATCCAGCTCAAAAATTTCCTTCTCCAAATTCTCAACCTTAGTCAGCGCCTTCTCCTTCGCAGCTTCCGCCTTACCATCAACAGGCCGAACCCGTTCCTGCTTCACTTTTACAGCAACCGGCTCTTCAACAACAGTGAACTTCTCTTTCTCACTCTTATAAAAATCATAATTCCCCGCATAGCTTCTCAACCCGAAATCTTCTACCGCAATGACCCGTTCACCAATCTTATTGATAAAATAACGGTCATGCGAGATAAAGAAAATCGTGCCTTTGAAATTCTCGAGCGCAGCCTCAAGCGTCTCGATAGAATCAATATCAAGGTGGTTCGTCGGCTCATCGAGGATCAGCAGATTGATATCCTGGAACATCAGCATCGCAAGCTTAAGCCTAATCCGCTCGCCGCCTGATAAAAACATCACCTTTTTGAAGACGCTCTTTTTATAAAACATGAACTTCGCCAGATATTCGCGCGCCTTGCCTTCTACGATTGAAATATCCTCGCGGAAGCATTCAAGCACTGTAAGCTCTTCATTCTCGAAAACAATCTTCTGCGGCAGGTAGGCCGCCATCACATTCGCACCTAGCTCCACCACACCGCTATCTGGCTGCTCCTCGCCCAACAGCATCTTCAAGAAGGTCGTCTTCCCGCTGCCGTTCGGACCGACGAGCCCGACTCTTTCACCGTAATGAATCATCAAATCCGCACCGTCAAAAATCACCTTATCCTCATACCGCTTAGACAACTCAATCGCCTTGATCGTCTCATTCCCCGACCTTACAGCATCATTAAAATGAAGCCTCATATTCCTTCGTTCAAATACTGGCTTATCGATGCGATCCATTTTATCCATCTTCTTCTGGATGCTGGCTGCTCTCTTGAAAAACTTGTTGTTGTCCGCCCGCATCGCCCAGTCGCGCAAGCTCATGACCTGCTTCTCCATGTTGTTAAGCTTTTTCTGCTGCTCGCGGAAATGCTCATATTGGATACGCATATTTTCTTCTTTTTGGCTGATAAAAGCGGAGTAGTTGCCCTTGTAGGAAATGGACTCCATATCCTCAATCTCGACGATTTTATTGACGACATGATCGAGGAAATAGCGGTCATGGGAGACAATCAGCACGATTCCCTTGTAATTTTTCAAAAAGCCCTCAAGCCATTCAATTGAGTCCATATCTAGGTGGTTTGTCGGCTCATCGAGCAATAGGATATCCGGTTGATGAATCAGGATCTTCCCCAGACCCACCGTCGTTTTTTCACCGCCGCTCAGCAAATCAAAATCCTTATTTAAAAAGCTCTCGCTGAATTTCAAGCCCGTGCACACCTTGCTCATCTTTTCTTCCTGGTCATATCCGCCTTTCACTTCATATAACTGCACGAGATCACTGTACTTATTCAACGCTTTCTCCAGAGCAGCATCTGCTAATACCTGCATCTGCACCTCGATTTCTCGCATCTGCGCCTCAATTTCGTGAACCTCTTCAAACGCCAGATTCAGGACATCAATAACTTTCAGCCCTTCCGGATAGCACGGGATTTGCTCAAGGTAGGCGATCGTCGCCCCTCTTGGCCTGTGAATCAAGCCTTCATCATATCCAGGGCTTGAAGTTTGCGGGTATCCAGGATAATAGTGCATCGGTTCAACCCCCGCAATCAGCTTGAGAATCGTACTCTTCCCGCTGCCATTCGCACCAACGATTCCAATCCGGTCTCCTTCAAATGCTTCTAATGTAAAATTTTCAACGACAAGCGTCGCTTCCATATATTTTTTAATGCCATGCACCTTTAATTCAAACATACAAATTCCTTCTTTCATCCATATAGTAAGCTACGCTTTTATGGACAGGACAAAGAAGAACTTCTTTTACTATTCATTTTTAAAATGACTTTGCGAGCAGTCATTAAACTAAAAAAGACCATAAGAAGAGGGCATCTTCTTACAGTCTTGAATACTCAGTGAATATCATCCATCTGGGTCAGCCTGCAAAAATCACATGCCTAAAAAAGCACATTCTTATGCCATGCCATCTCCACAACCTCTTGGAGTCCCCATCATCATTCCGAGTTCAGTAAAGTAAGTTACCTTCTAATTGCCTTCATTCCATAAGAGCATAACAAATAAACCTAACCAAATTAGGTGGATTTACACTCATTACAAAACGCGTATTAATTTTTAAAAAATTAATGATTAGCAATTAGATGTTGGTTCCATAAACTTACTTTCCCTCCTCTGAAATTTTCTTTATTATCTCAGGTTTGCATAAATTTGTAAATAAATTTCTAAACAAATTTTCACCACAAAAAAGCACCCCAAAAGCTCTCAGGGTGCCAATTTCAATCTATTAAAATTAAATTTTAAAATGACTTACTGTATCCTGAAGATTCTCAGCCATCTTGGATAAATTGTAGGATGAAGCTGATACTTCTTCCATTGACGCCAGCTGTTCTTCTGCTGCTGCAGCTACACCTTGACTATGTGCAGAGGATTCTTTAGAAATGGCTGTGATACCGGATACCGTGGCGGATACCTGCTGGGTGCTTGCTGACATTTGTTGGGCCGTTGCGGCCATCCCATCTATTTGCTCGCCCATTTCCGCCATCGATTTTAAGATTTCTTCAAAACGATCCTGTGTTTTAACAACGATACCTAGTCCATTTTGAACTTCTTGCTTGACCATTTGCATCGACTCATTTGATTGGTCCATATCCTGCTGGATTTGCCTGATTAAATCAGATATTTGGGCAGATGAGCCTTGGGATTGTTCTGCCAGCTTTCGGACTTCATCTGCCACTACGGCGAAGCCTTTCCCATGCTCTCCGGCCCTTGCTGCTTCAATTGCTGCGTTGAGAGCTAATAAATTAGTCTGATTCGCAATGTCTGTTATTACTTTTGAAATATCACCGATTTGTTTAGATCTTTCATTTAATGCCCGAATTACCTGGCTCGTATTATTTACAGATGAGTGGATCATATTCATTTGTTGAGCTGTTTGTTCAACATACTTCCCGCCCTGTTCGGCACGCTCACTTGTTTCGGCTCCGTTCTCAGCTATTGCCGCGGAAGCTTCTGCAATGTTGGAAACACCAAGTGTTAATTCCTCCAAAGCTTTCGCACTTTCTTCAATGCTTTGGGTTTGTGTATCCGATCCACTTGCAATTTGTTGGATGGACTCTGTAATCTGTTCAGTCGCCTTGCTTGTTTGTTCTGCGCCGGCTGTTAACTCCTCGGAAGACGCTGCTACCTGTTCAGATGTTTCCAACACCGTTTTAATCATCCTGCTTAAATTTTCCTTCATATGGTTGAAACTATTAGATAGATCGGTTAATTCATCCCCCGTATGATCAGCCACGCTTGTTGTAAAATCACCCTTGCCTGCGAGCTCCAAGGCTCCAGTAATAGAAGTTAGCCTTTTCTGCAGCCTTCTCGTAAACCATAAGACCACAAGGGATGAAAGAATAATAACAATAACGACAAGAATCAAGAATTTCAACATGAATCCAGATAAAATCTTTTCAATAATGGATTGAGGCGCACCTACATAGAGGATTCCAACAACCTCTCCATTTCCACTCTTCAATGGCATATAGGCTGTTTGATACCTGTTGCCAGCTACTTCAGCTTCTCCATAATAGTTTTTGCCTTCTTTTAAGACCACGCTGGCTACTTCAGGAGACACTTGTGTTCCGATATTTCTTTCTCCATTTACGATGACAGTCGTAGCGATTCGTGTATCCCCCTTAAAAATGGTTACGGTATCACCCGTATCCTTTCCAATTGTGTCTACTAATTCAAAGTTTTCGTCAAATGCCTGTTCCCCTCTGTATAACTGATCATTTTTAATTACCCATTCTCCGGGGAATTTATTTCTTATGTATCGATCACTTAAGCTTAGATCTCCCTTCGCCTTTTCAATCGCGAAGGCCTTAATCCCCTTTGTTACTTCATTTACCACAACAGCACCTATAATAATAGAAAGCAGCAGGACAATACTAAGAACGATTAAATTAATCTTCATTCCCAGTTTCAATTTTAATACCTTTCTCATTACATTTTCCCCTTTTTTGTCTATGTTTATATGATAATAGCATCATCTTTTGTAAAATCTTCAGAACCCTTCATGGACGAAATCATTCCTTCACTGTTTAAGATAGAAATGATTCGGCCATCAATAAGGGAAACCCCTTCGACAAAGTGGCTGCTCTCTATCATTCCAACAGGTTTTATCAAGTCATCATCGATATCGATTATTTCATTTGTATTTTCAACCATGAAAGCAATGTTTGATCCCTGAACCTCCAATAGAATATATCTCGTCTCTTCATTAATCTTGAGATGCTCATGATAGAGAACGAAATGACTATCGACCACAGGTACGATTTTCCCCCTGATATTCACGACCCCAATCATGAAATCAGGTTCCTGCGGGATGCTCGTTGCTTCACTAATCCTTTCGATGGAGACAACTTTATTAATTTCAATTCCATAAACTGATTGCTTGGCATTAAATAAAATAAATGTTCTTTTCATTCTGTTTCTCCTTGAGAATCTTTATTTATTCCTTACAGCCGATGTGGTTTGGCGATATAGTATCCTTGAACCGCTCGCACCCCTAAACGAGAAGCCATGATTAAGTCTTCCTTTTTTTCGATTCCTTCAAGAACGACCACCATATCACGGTCTGACTTCGACAGTATGGAATAAATGTTTTTTTGCTTATTGATGGAATTTGCTAAGTTCTCAGAACATGAACGGTCTAATTTGGCAAAATCAGGTTTATTTCTAGCAATCTTTTCAACAGAGGCTGCTGTTAGTCCTAAATCATCCAATGCAATCTGAAACCCCCTGCTTTTTAACAGCTCTAAGCCTGAAACAAACGCTTCTTCTTCCCATAAATGAGATTCGACTAAATCCTCATTTATTTCGAATACAACTTTTCCCTTTATCTTTGGATAAGTTTTAACTAACTCCTCTACGAATGCAGAGAATTCACGGTGCACCATGGTTGAAGGAAAAATATTTACAAAGAGAAAATACTTTTCAAAGTAAGATTCGGGATATTCGTAAATTGCATTTGAAATAGATACCGCATCAAATTCAAAAAGAGTACCCTGCTCTCTCCCGTATTGAAATAGTAAGATTGGATTTATTCGTGGTTCAGTACGAATCAAAGCCTCATAGGCAAAGATTTCTTCGGTTTCTGTATTCCATAAAGGCTGAAACTCATGAAAAAAAGACCGCTTCCTTATTAATCCCAAAATATTTAATGCAGGTTCACCCATTTCTCTAACTCCTATCCCTTATTAAACTCCATAAAAAAAACACTTACTTATCCAGATAAAATCCGGGAAAAGGAAGTGTTTAGGTTTATGGCAGGAGCGCTGCCAAAATTCCATTAGTTCCTAACTAAGACTGTTCAAAATGCGAATTAGTGACAGGTTCTCTACCCTATATCCATCATTAGACCTAGTTGTATATACATGATGTTGTTACTAACTTCCTAAATTATAACAGGGAAAATGAAACTTTCAATGGTTTTTTTAGAAAAAATGTAAAAAATATTCATTTTAATCACTTAAAATTTTCCCTCGTTCCTCTCATGTAGTACAATGGGACCACTAAAAGCATATTTGATTAGGAGTAACTATGAAAACCCAGATTCCCAGACATAATGATATCGGAGAGAAAATTCGAGCCAAGAGAAAAGAAAAAGGGATTACATTAGGAGAGTTGGCAAAAGGGATTTGTTCAGTAGGAAAAATGAGCAATATTGAGAATGGTCATATTCCAATTTCAGCTGAAGACCTTAAGTTGATTAGTGAAAAATTGAACACATCTTCTAACTTTTTTTCTGACCCATATATCGAAAACAAGATCCAAGAACTTGATTATCAAAAACAAAAGATCAACGATTTGATTAGCCTCCAAAATTGGATTGGCGCAAAATCGGAACTGCAATCCTTCGAGAAGAAAATAAAAGAATACGATATTCCAAGCAGAGACATTGATTATATTTTTCTTACTGGACTTTTATCCTTGAAAACGAATCAACAGCCGAAAGCAGAGAAGTCGTTCCAAAGGGTAATTGATTCAAACGAGAGTAACAATTATATTTTAAAGTTAAAACTAAGAGCATATAACGCTTTAGCCAGCATAGGGTTTTCTGATAAAAAGGTATCCAAAAGTACTGCACTGCTTGAAAGAGCATTGGAACTTTCCAAGGAAAGCCCTACTATTACAAAAGAAGAAAGGGACAATATTTTTTACAATCTGTCCATTCTCAATCTATATATTGGATCTTTACCAAAAGCCCTAAAAAGTATCAATAGTGTAAACCATTATTTAATTTCTCCTATTGAGACAGAGTACATAAAAATACTTATTCGCTTCCTTGAAAACACTTCTAGCACAGAAGTACGGAAAGATTTATTATCACTTAGAGAGAAGTTACATCAAATAAATAACCATGAAGGAATTATTAGAGGCTGGGCTTTAACAGTCTATACGCTAATGACTTCCTTACCAAAAGAAAATCTAATTGCAAAATTAAAGCAACCATTTTGGTCTGATACAGAAATGATCAGTCAAATTGACAGTTTAAAAGAAACAAGCCTTTCCCTATTTCAATTAGGAATCTACGTCTCTCTAACAAAAAATATAGACTCACGCATTATCCATGAAATGTTCAATAAAACAAAACCACTGCTGCTCCAAACAGACAACCCATTATTGCATGCAAGGAACTATTATCTTGAGGGTAAATTCTACAAAGAGGTTCAAAAGGACTCTACTCATGCACTAGAGCTATTTCAAACCGCCCTCGAAACTTTAGACGATTGGTACGAGGGCCTTTTAAAGGCAGATATTCTATTTGAAATCTGTAAAATAAAATCAGTAGAAAGCGATGCATTAATTGCATTAGAGCTGTACCACAGCCATTTAGAAAACCAATTTTTATTTAGTCATTTTCACGACTTATCCATGCCATCTTTTAAATACTAGAAGAAAAAAGCGAAATAAATCATTCCCAATAACCCTGAAAAGTGCCTGCACCTCCTGAATTTGGTCGATGAATATACAACTTTCGGAATTACAGGCACTTATTATTTTTGCCTTTTTTATACTTATGTCCTCCCCGGCACGGGTCTTTATCAAAAATTCCTTATACAGGACAAAGAAGAACTCCTTTTACAATTCAATCTAAATATCTAAAAATCAGCCAAAAAATAGACCATAAGAAGAGGGTTTCTTCTTACAGTCTTGAGTCCTCAGAGAATATATTTAACCAGGTCACAGCCTAAATTCTGACCCACATTGTCCACGGAATAACTTTCTCCACTTCAATATTGCTGCTTTTGGGATATCTTCTTAGATTCGAAATTTCACATAGACATGGATTCTGATTTTGTTGATCAATAAGCGTAATGATATACCAGGTGGGCACTTATGCTGAACATTTTTGCAACGGTAATTGCCGTGCCTTCAAATCACTTAATCAACAAGATAGCCCCCGCCATCAACGGGGTAAGCACCATGGCACTTTTTAAAATGGGCATTGGTACTTTGTTTGTGAATTTTGCTCCAATGTATGAACCGACCATGGTTCCTGCTAATACCTGCAGCAAGAGAATAGCATCAAAGTATCCTTCAAAATAATAACCTGCCCCGCCAGCCATAGCGATTGGCAAAATGACCAGCATCGTTGTACCGACTGATTTCTGCACGGAAAGCCCTAAAACAATCATTAGTCCGAGCTGGATAAACGGCGCGGATCCAATCCCAAATGTTCCTGATAAAATGCCAGTAATACCTCCAACAAAGACAGCCCGCATTAGCTGAACACCCCGTTGTGGATTTGCGACTCCCGCACCTGTTATTTTATTTACGATAAAAAGACGGAACAACAGCATAACGGCGGATAAGAACAGCATTCCCGCAGTCAGCCAGTGCAAGGATTCAACTGGAATCCATACGGCAATTTTTGATCCCCAAAAAGATGCTATCGCTCCAAAGGCGCCTACAGTAAACCCTGTCTTCAAATCGATATTCCCCTGGCGATAATGGCTGTAAGCCCCTGAGAGAGTTGTAAATACCATTGCCGCAAGCGAAGTCCCCAGTGCCGTATGAATGGGCACGCCAAATCCAACTGTCAAAATCGCAATAATAAAACCGGAACCCCCGGCACCAATAAAACCTACCAATAAACCCAATAACAACATAGTAAGTGTGATCAATGCTTCATCCCCCTATGCAAAACAGCTTACTATTTAAATAGCCTAATTTCTATTATAGAACTTCAATAGGTGAAGACTGTTTTCGTAATTAAAAAAAGCAACTAATTACTTGTTTCAAAATCCAAATAACATATTCCATTTTTTTCTTCTAAGTGATATAGTCAAAATGCTATAATAGGCAATTTTACCTATAAAGAGGTGGTTTACTTGAGTTTTATTACCAAATGGGCGTTCCGAAACAAGGCAGCGGTCACATTAGTTACAACCTTGATCCTGCTACTTGGCCTGGCAAGTTATTTTACATTGCCAATGGAATTCCTTCCCGCTGCTGATCAACCGCAGGTAATGGTGGTCGTCATGGGGCAGGGAACTGATTCCCAAACAATGGAATCGCAGGTTACAACACCAATAGAATCGGCTATTTCAGGTGTGAAGGGAAAAAGCAATATTTTTTCCACAACCGGAGATGGTTACGCCAAAATTGATGTAACCTTTGAATCAGGTACAAATATGAAGGAAGCAAAGCAGCAAGTGCAGGATTTATTAAGTTCAATCCAGCTCCCTGCAAATGTTTCAAAACCAAACGTGGTCCAGCTTAATACCTCTATGATTCCCATCGCTGATATCGCGATCACTTTCGAGGACGGCCCGACAGCCGAAAATCTCGAATTCGCATCTAAGAATATTCTCCCCCGCTTTAAGGATATAGATGGTGTTGGCAACATCCAAACCTTTGGCAAAGACAATTCCTATGTTTCTATTAAAGTGGATAATAGCCTCCTTGCCCAAATGCAGGTTCCCCTACAGGCAGTGATGGGCGTGCTCCAGGGCAAAAATTTATCTGTTGCCATCAGTGAAAAAACAATAGATGGCAAAGCAAGCAATATAAAGGTTTCGGGTTCAATTGATGGAATTTCAGACCTTGAACAGCTGCCTGTAGCTCCGGGCGTACTCTTAAAAGATGTCGCCAAAATTGAAACAAAAAAAGCAGAAGGCGTCATGATGCGCGTAAATGGCGAAGAGGGCATTCTTCTGATCGTCACGAAGGAAAGCAGTGCAAATGCCGTATCCGTGACGAAAGAACTTAGAGAAACAGCAAATGAAATCAATAAAAAATACCCTGACGCTAAGGCAGAAGTGGTCATTGCCACTGCCGATATGGTAAAGTCATCCGTCAGCTCCATGATGAAAGAAGTACTTCTAGGTGCATTGTTTGCAACGATTGTCATCATGGTCTTTTTAAGGAGTATCCGTTCGACCTTTATTACCATTATCTCGATCCCGCTATCGCTGGCTCTGACTTTATTCCTTTTAGCCCGCTCGGGAGTCACTTTGAATATCCTGACACTGGGCGGAGTGGCAGTTGCCGTCGGACGATTGGTCGATGACAGTATTGTTGTCATCGAGAATATTTTCAGGAAGCTGCAAAAAGAAAAGTTCTCGGCGGAATTGATTCTTACAGCGACAAAAGAGGTTGGCCCGGCCATTACCGCCTCCACTCTTACAACCGTTGCTGTATTTTTACCGATCGGGCTTGTAAGCGGCGGGCTGCAGGATTTCCTTCTGCCGTTCGCATTGACACTTACGTATTCCCTGCTTACTTCTCTTTTGGTGGCTCTGACTGTAGTGCCGCTGATGAGCGCAGGACTTTTGAAAAACGCAAAACTGCATGAGCATAACCCATCAAAGAAATTCACCAGTTTTATTAGATGGTCGCTCAACCATAAATGGGTTGTTCTACTGCTTTCATTTCTTTTATTTGTGGGATCTATTGGAACATATGCTGTCATGCCTAAAGGCGCGGTGGACAATTCAACAAAGGATCTTGTATCCGTCAACTTGAACTATCCAAATGACACCCCTTTGAAAGAAGTAAAAGAAAATACGCTTAAAATGGAAGAGTATATTTTGGGGCTGAGCGAGGTAAGAGATGTTTTTACACAGCTTGGCAATTCCGAGGAACAGGCAAAGTTCGGTGAAGTCCGTTCACCGACTACCGGCTCTTTCATGGTCATTCCAAAGAACAAAGAAGATATGGATAAAATCGTCAAAAAAATTGAAACACAAAAAGAGAATTACCCTGATTCAGGCTTCTCTGTCGTAGCAGCATCTCTAATTGGCGGCGGCGGTACAGAAGTAACAATCGATGTCGTGGGCGAGAAGATAGAAGATATCGAAAACGCAGCGGCAAAAATTAAAGAAGAAATCCAGGACATTAAACATGTCGAAAAAGTTTCAACCAATCAGGAAGCCAAGAAAACAGTTTACACGTTAAAAGTGGACCCTGCCAAAGCAAATGCCGGAGAACTAGCCGGGCAGCTGGCTGGCATGCTGAACCGGACTCCAGCAGGTACGATTACACTTGATGAAAAAGAAACAGCCGTTTTCCTGGAGCCTTTTGTGGATCCGGCATCACCTGAGGATTTAAAGAATATCCCTGTCATGACTGCCGCTGGACCAGCGCTGGCCTCAGACCTTGCCACTCTTGAAAAAAGCGAGGAGGCTACAAGCAGATTTCATAAAGACGGTGACACTTATATCCGCGTAACAGCGACAGTGAATCCGAGAAATCTGTCTGAAGTGGCTGCAGCCATCAACAAAGCCGTAATCGGTACTCCACAAGACAAGGGCCTTGAATTTGCTGATGGAGTTGAAGCCTTTGTAGGCGGTGCCAATGCACAGCAAATGGATGATTTCACTGACCTGTATATCACAATGGCCGTTTCCATCGGGCTTGTGTTCTTGATCATGGTCATCACGTTCAAATCAATGCGCGCACCGATCGCCATTCTATTCTCCTTGCCGCTCGCAGCCATTGGAGCCATCCTTGGCTTGTTGATCAGCAGGATACCTGTTGATATCACAGCACTGCTTGGAGCATTGATGCTCATCGGAATCGTTGTAACGAACGCAATCGTCCTTCTTGACAGAGTGAAACAAAACGAAGAAAAAATGATCATGCGCGATGCACTTGTCGAAGCAGCAGCAACAAGAATGCGCCCAATTCTAATGACCGCCGTCGCAACAATTTCTGCAATGGTGCCGCTGCTTTATAAAAAAGCAGAGACAGGAAACCTAGTCTCCCAAAGCCTTGCAGTAGTCGTCATCGGCGGACTCGCAGTCGCCACCATACTAACACTCGTCGTCATCCCAGTCATTTACGAACTGCTGCATTTCAGAAAATCCAAAAAGCAGCGGATACAACAGTATAAGGAGCACGGGGACGTACCTTTTGCTTCTTCCTTGTAAAGCTCGCGGAAGCACGGGGACGTACCTCGTGCTTCTGCTTTTTCTTTGAAGCACGGGAAGCACCCTCTGCTTCAATCTAATTAGAAAAAGAATTTCCAATAATCCGGTTGTATTCGTCCTCACTTAAAATCCCTATCTTCCGGCAAATTTTTGAATACAACAAAATTTTCTTCTGAATACGTGAATTCCTCATACGAATCACTCCATTTTCTATATATATACTCTGAATTCGACAAAAGGTTTCCATTGAGCAAAAAAAATTCTTTCGTGAAACTTTTTATCTCTGCATTAAATTTAAGAGACCTACCCTGTGCTTCTTCCATGAAGAAAGATAAGCTTATAAGATTCACCAACAGTGATGTGAGGACTAGGTCCATATGGTTATAATACCTGTGATATCCCTTAATAATATAGAAAGATCCGGAATCATTTCCGGATCTTTCTACTCGTTTAAGAATGGTCGGTTTCAGCATCACCGCTTTTTTCCTCTAGAATCACCTTTATTTCTCCGACATCACCTTTTGCATTTATAATCTCAAAAATTTGATTTAATCCTTCGGAAGTTTCCTGGTCTTTGTCTTTCATTTGTTTGCCTCCTTTTCACATTGATAATAGATTTTCCGAATTCCCTTCCTATATCCAAAAACAAATTGTTTTCAGGCTTATTTTTAACAAATTGGCTAAATAAAAAACAGGAACCAAATTGGTTCCTGCTTCATAAAACTACGCTGCCTTTTTAACTTCAATCGTTTTTCCTGCTTTACGCCAATCCTTAAATTCTGCTGCAGCCGTGAATAGTACGTCTGTCGATGAATTAAGGGCTGTTTCAAAAGAGTCCTGTAAAACCCCGATGATAAAGCCGACAGCAACTACCTGCATGGCGACATCATTCGGGATGCCGAACAAGCTGGATGCGAGCGGAATCAGCAATAGAGAACCGCCAGCAACCCCTGAAGCACCACAGGCACTGATTGCAGCCACTAAGCTAAGAAGGATGGCAGTCGGGATATCCACTTGGATACCAAGTGTATGAACTGCTGCAAGCGTCATAACAGAGATTGTGACGGCAGCTCCCGCCATATTGATGGTTGCGCCTAATGGAATGGAAACAGAATAAGCGTCCTTATTCAGGCCTAAATCTTCACAAATTTTAATATTCACAGGGATATTTGAAGCTGAACTGCGTGTAAAGAATGCAGTAATACCGCTTTCCTTCAAACATTTAAAGACAAGCGGATATGGGTTTTGCCTGATCAAAGTGAACACGATGAGCGGATTGACCACAAGAGCCACAACAAGCATGCAGCCAATCAGAATGGCAAGTAATTTTCCATAGCCAAGCAATGATTCCAGCCCGTTTGATGTAATCGATTCAAATACAAGGCCCATGATGCCCAGTGGAGCGAACTTGATCACCCACGTAACGACTTTGGACATTGCATCAGATAAATTCGCGATTACCGTTTTTGTTGAATCAGCGGCATTCTTTAAAGCGAAGCCAAGAAGGACCGCCCAGGCTAAAATACCGATATAATTAGCATTTATGATAGCATTTACAGGGTTATCAACGATGTTGAGCAATAACGTTTTAAGAACTTCAACTACACCCCCAGGAGGTGTCATGCCCTCAGCTCCAGCTGTAAGTTTCAGACTTACCGGGAACATAAAACTTGCAATAACGGCAATAAGTCCGGCTGCGAAAGTACCAAAAAGATATAAAGAAATAATCGTTTTCATATTTGTTTTATGGCCACGTTTATGCTGTGCAATGGCCGACATAACTAGGAATAAAACTAATACAGGGGCAACTGCTTTCAAGGCACTTACAAATAGAGACCCTAAAATGGCAACTGGTTTTGCAAGTTCCGGGATTGTTACCGCAAGGATAATACCAATTAACATACCCACAATGATTTGTTTCACCAGGCTTACTTGATTCAACTTCTTCAGTAAATCTTTCATCGACGTCTCCCCCACCAGTAAGTTCTTTTTTCCTTGTACATTGTTATACTTTTTTGCTTTGATTTTGCAAGAGGCTGACAAAAGTTATCTAATAGACTTAAGGCACCTTGTCCTCTGTAAAAATACAATTGTCCTCGTTTCGAGTATTATAGATGCAAAAATGATATATTACAATATAAAACTTTGAATTTACCAAAAGTTTTAACTATCTAAATACTCAGTCAATAATACATTAAATTGCACCCACCTGTTAATAGATAAATCTTCCCAGGAATGAAACCCTGAAGTTGCCTACCCCGAAAAAAATATACCACTACCCCCTTCTTATAGTAATACGTCCACAGGCTGCCTCCGCCAACACAATAATACTAGTTAGACCATTAAAAAATCCCTCAAACGATTCAATTTGAGGGATCATAAAACTCACTTAAATATTCAGTTGAAAATTAATATATTCCCACCCCATCAAATCCGGCAATAGCTGCAGCCTCTTCCACACTTCCTTCACCATAAAGATCGGTAGCGGACTGGACAATAGCCTGACGTGCGTCACTAAAATCTGAATTTGAAGTTAAATAAACAGTTAAGGCACGATAGTAAATCTGCCCCAGCTTTTCTCTCCCAATTTCTTGACCAATCAAGTATGCTGCGTGGTTCGTAATAGAAGAGTTAACATGGACGCCACCGCCATCTACCGAAGTTGGCATGTTATAAAACTCGTCCATATGATCCGGATAGACTCCTCCATTTGTGCTGTATGCCCGTCTTTGCTCATTTGCGACAATAACACCGTTTGGATTGCTCAAGCTCCGCAGTACTGTTGAACCAGCAGCTTTAGCCTCCGGAGCCATGATATCTTCACCCATTTCCCAATCGCTGTCGTCAATGAGTGCACCAAAGACGTCAGCAAAGGATTCATTTAGAGCACCGGATTGATTGCGGTATACTAAATTAGCCGAATGAGAGATGACCCCATGAGTCATTTCGTGGGCAGCAACGTCAAGACCTGCTGACAGTGAGATCATGAATTTACCGTCACCATCACCATAGGTCATCCAGCGCCCATTCCAGGAAGCATTATTGTAATTATTTCCATAGTGAACCTTTGAAATGATGGCCATTCCTTCGCCATCAAGGGAATTGCGGTCATGTTCATTCAGATAATACTCATATACCTTTTCGGAGTTATAGTGGGCATCGACAGCAGCGCGATCATAATCACTGATAAATGCAGCAGAATTCCCCAAATAGAGCGTATCGTTACTGGAAGTGTTATCATTTTTAGCGTCATACGTTTCGATTCCTCCAAGATTCTCATGAGAGTAATCTGCTAACGCAAACTTGGTACCAGAATTCGGCTCTTTTACTTGGGTAATATGTAATTCCCTGTGATCCCCATGTACACCTTTTCCAGCACCTTTTTGCGTCTGCCCATCAGCATGCATTAGGCCATTATACTGATCGATCACCTTTCCCGTTTTTGCATCCACAAAGACAAACCAGTTTCCAGGCTCATCTCCCATGAAGTTAACATTCACTTTATAAGCTGTGTAATTTTTACCTTCAAAAGGAAGGACAACAAGCTCCGAAGTAGGCTCGTATGTCAGCTCTTCCGGTGCATTGACAGAAGCCAATGCTGCGCTCAAAGCTTTATCACTGCTTAATGACACATTTGTGTCCACTGAACCCTCTGTAATCGTTTGATTGGTTCTTCCGTTGACGGATACGACTTCATTTTTCTCATTAAAATGAACAATAACCTCGGATCCTTCTACGTTCACACCATTTACCGACTGATTAAAGCGAAGGTGTGTCATGCCCACTTTATCTTTTTGTGTACTCTTTACCTTGAGATTTTTATCAGGATGAGGAATACCAGTTTTGTCTTGGTTTTTCTTCAGATAATTTAATGCATTAGAAGCTGTGCTAGAAGAAAACTTCTCAGCAAATCGCTCCTTCACAAATATAGGAACATTTGCTTTCTCATTCCACTCCTTGGAAGCTTGTCCACTGCTAATCGAACTCGAATCAACAGGCTGCGCAAATACACTGCTAACCGGGATAGAACCTACCAACATTGCCGACGACAGAACTACAGGCAAAACAAACTTCTTCTTCATAATCCCATTCCTCCCATCAATTTCCATTGAATGGGTTTAATTATATATTTCCAGAATCGAAATTTCATGAATAATTTGAATTATTTGAATAAAATTAAAAAGTGAACAAATAAGCCTAAGTTTCGAAGCACAGGGACGCTCCTTGTGCTTCTATTTTCCTCCATTTGCTCAGGTAGATTGGATTAGCGATTGATAGCAGGAAGCGCGGGGACGTATCATGTGCTTCTATTTTCCTTCTTTCATTCAGGCAGTTGGGATTACAGCTTAATAGTTGAAGCATTAGGTACGTCCCTTTGCTTCTTTGGGTTTTCTTAATAATAAACGGAAGCATTAGGTACGTCCCCATGCTTCCAGGAACACCTGCCCACACTTTTTCATATTATATATTCTGAAAAAAGTACAGTTAGGAGTAATGGTATGCCAAATGAAATAGATAAACAGCCAATTGAAGTGGTGAATATAACAAGTCCGGCCTTAAATTCAAGGCGTGGAAAGTACTTTATAGGCAAAACCGGATTATTGAATTTCGGCGGCGGATATCATGCCTGGGGTGGGGTCGTAAACCCGGTTGATTCTGGAGTTAATGTATATATCGATATTTTTACGATAACAAACCTTTCAAATCAAAATTTCATAAGTGAAATCTGGTTAAACGCCAATCCCCCAAGAAATGCGGCAGTATCGTCCCATGTAACGCCAACAAATCAGGCAATCTCACCTTCTCCACTTCCTAAAGCAGTCATGAAATATGCCGGCTATATTGCTGAGCCCATGACCAAAGGTGTGAATATATTTGATAGAATTGTTGCTCAAAATTCCACCCTTGTAAGTGATTCACACAACGGCTCCATCATTATTGGTCCCGGAGACTCATTCTCAATACTTCTAAAAGTGCCGGGTTTTCAATACATCACAGGGACACTCGTTTTCACCTGGTGGGAGGAAGCGGCCAATGCATGATTACGAGAAGGCAACTATGAACTTCGAGTCTATGGAGAACGAAAAACACCTTAATGAGGTCACTGTATTGCCCGAAAATGTTTATCATTCCTATCTCGGTGAGTATTTCCTCGGTCAAACAGAACTCATTTCCTTCGGCGGTGGATTAAACGGATGGGGCGGATTGGTCAACCCGGCGGACTCCAAGGTAAATATCTTTATAAACGCTTATACCATTAGCAACTATTCTAATGAGCCATTAACTGCTGCAGCCTGGCTTAGCGGCATTAATCCCGGAAACGGGAGAACATCCCCACATTTTGCTGCCGGGAACCAAACCATTGTTCCGCCTCCAATGCCTAAGGTGAAAATTCAGAATGCCAGCTTCATATCAGGAAAACCGAGCGGCGGCACCAACGCATTTTTAAGAAGAGTAGAGCCGATTACGACCCTTACAAAACATGATTTTCAAGGAATGTTTATCATCCCTCCCGGAAATTCTTTTTCATTATTCTTTTTGTCCCCGGGAAAAAGACAGGTACACGCAAGAGTCGCGTTTGGCTGGTGGGAGGAAAAAGTATAATAAAAGGTTAAAAGCGTTATGGCTTTGAATGTATTTAGGAGAAGTATGAGGATTTGAGGACTTGGGGAAATATCAAGTTTCATTTAAGGGTGCATAGAAGATATTAGAACAAATAAGATTACTTCATACAACGAAGGCGTCTTTTTCATACCATAAAAAGACGCCTTCATTGTGCTATCTCTCATTCCATGGCGGTGCTGGCCATACTACTTTTGTTTCTGCAACTTCTAAGGGCCATATAATTTTATATTCCTGTTTGATAATTTGAGCCAATAATGCATCCGCCAATATATTTTGCCCGTTTGAATCAAAGCGGACGCCTCGCCATGGCATAATTAAATTTTCTCCGGGAATGTTTGTTTGACGCAGAGCTCTTCTTATTTCATTTCTATTTATACTTCCGGCTCGATTAATGGCATCAGCCAGGACGAGTAAACCTGTAAAGCCGCGTGCATTGGTTTCATTCATATCTTCCTTATATTTGGAGCGATAAAGTTCATTGACTTCCGTTACAATTGGTTTGACCCTGCCCAAACCGAGTGCCCAGGCAACACGACTAATGATATAATTGCCATCCTCCCCTACCCTTTCCAGAAATTCAGGTATGGTGTAACCTGCATTTTGAACCACCAGCCCATCTGGAAACCAATTTAGCCTTTTAAGACCTTGAGCCACATTTATAGCATCAGAAAGGAATTGATGCCCAAAAACGGCTTGCGCATTGCTTTTTCGAATCCTGGCGAGTTCATTCAATAGCGATGTAACAGGCGGGGTATACATTTCAAAAGCTACCAGCTCACCTGAGAACCTCCGAATAAGACTTTTTTCGATCGCAGCTGCTTCTAATCCAAAAATAGAATCCTCGGTCAAAATAGCAAAATTGCTGATCTCTTTGCCTCTTGATCTTAGAAAATGAAATAGTTCAAAGAATAGATTGGTATATAAATGATCGTTGGGTGCTGTTCTGAAAAAGTACTGAAAATCCCTCTCTGTAAGCGACGGTGCAGATGCATCTGGAGTTAAGAAAGGAACCTTTTCCGCTTCTGCAATAGCGGAAGCTTGTAAAGTCACACTGCTTTGATAAGAACCAATCAGTGCTGCAACTTTCTCTTTAACAATTAATCGTTTGGCTTCCTCCCTGCCAGTCGCCGGTATACCCTGAGAATCTCCATAAATAACCTTGATTTTTCGATTCTCTAATAAGGGAAGTCCTTTAGTACGAGCTAAAGGCAAAGGCAAATCATATCGATTATTTACGATCTCAACAGCCAGATCAATGGCTTGGCGAATATCCTTCCCAACTGCTGCCAGAGAACCTGTAAAAGGATAGATGGCTCCAATTTTTATTTCTTTTCCCTCTTTCATTACTTCTTCCTCCCTATACCTTTAAGAAAAAGTCAGTTGTTTATTTCTATTCAATATATAATAGATGGCTTATCCAAAATCCTCATTTTTTCAAAGAAGTGATAATACTTAGAATCAATTTGTTTATAAGCACACTCAAAAATCCCTAAGCAATAATTATTCAAATATTCTGTACTTTAATCAAATACTTAGTTTATACTTTTCATATCAACGTTTAAGGAGGAATTTCAATGAGAAACATCATGAACAAAACCGTACAAACATATAAGGGGGAAACACTTCTTTAATTGTAACGGTGTACTCCCTTATATGTGTTTATTTAAATAACACATAAAGGGGTAACTCATGGATTTTCCAGTTAAAAAATTTTTCTCGTATTATAAACCGTATCTTAAATTGTTTTTGTCCATATTGGCATGTGCTTTGCTCGTATCAGCATTGTCTTTGCTGTTTCCGCTGCTTGTCCGGTATATTACAAAGGATGTGCTGGAGGGTGACCTGTCAATGGCGTTAAATAAGGTGTACTGGATTGGCGGGCTGATGCTTTTGCTTACTGCAATCCAGAATATCGGAAACTACATCGTGGACTATAAGGGCCATGAATTGGGTGCCAGAATGGAGAGCAGCCTCCGCACCGAGCTGTTTGAACACATGCAAAAGCTTTCTTTTAGCTTTTATGATAAGGAACAGACCGGTCAGCTGATGGCCAGGATTACGAACGACTTGCTTTGGCTATCTGAGCTGTACCATCATGGCCCTGAAGATTACTTAAAATATCTCGTCCGCTTTATCGGAGCATTTGTCATCTTGTCCTTTATTAACGCGCCATTGACGATTGTGATATTCTGCTTTTTGCCGATCCTGGGATTCTTTACTTTATATTTCAACAAGATGGAAAACAAGGCCTTAATAAGAAACAAAGTAAGAATTGGACACGTAAATGCCCAGGTGGAGGATAGTCTGGCTGGCATCCGGGTTGTTACGTCTTTTGCCAACGAGCAGGTAGAAATTGGGAAGTTCAACCGTGAAAATAACCGTTTCCTTGAAAGCAGGATCAGCTTCTATAAGACAGAGGCTAACTTTTACAATGTGATCCAAACGCTAATCCAGCTTGTTACAATCGCGGTAATCATCTTCGGAAGTTCAAGCATCGTAAAAAATACATTGGATTTAGCCGATTTGATCACTTTTTTGCTGTATATAAATTTTATGCTCGAACCGATTCAAAAAATGGTTCAAATGAGCACGCTATTTCAGGAAGGAATCACCGGCTTCCAGCGCTTTACGGAAATCATGAATATACAGCCAGCAATTGAAAACAAACCGAATGCAGTTACACTAAGGGAAGTCAGTGGCGAAATTGAGTTTAAACACGTTCATTTCCGGTATGATGACCATTCGAACCATATCCTTGAAAATATGTCTCTGAAAATACAGCCTGGAGAATATGTTGCCTTGGTTGGCCCATCAGGTGCAGGCAAAACCACTTTCTGCTCGCTTATCCCCCGCTTTTATGATGTGACTGGCGGCAAGGTAATGCTCGACGGAACCGATGTCCGTGATATCGACCTCTCTTCTTTAAGAAAGAACATAGGAATCGTTCAGCAGGATGTTTACCTGTTTGCAGGAACGGTGATGGAAAATATCCGTTACGGAAATCCGGAAGCGAGTGATGAGGATATTATCGCGGCAGCCAAGCGTGCTAATGCCCATGACTTTATCATGAAGCTGCCGGAAGATTATCAATCCGAAATTGGACAGCGTGGGGTAAGGCTCTCGGGCGGACAAAAGCAGCGGCTTAGCATCGCCCGCGTCTTCCTTAAGAATCCGCCAGTCCTTATTTTGGATGAAGCAACGAGCGCACTGGATAACGAAAGCGAAAGCATCATCAAGGAATCACTGGATTTGCTTGCAAAAGGGCGTACAACCATTGTCATAGCCCATCGCCTTTCAACCATCCGGAACGCACAGCGGATCATCGTATTGACGGAAGAGGGTATTGTGGAGGAAGGCACACATAATGCGCTGCTTGCAAGGGATGGAGCTTATTCTCACCTCTATTCCAAGCAGTTTGAATCAATAGTGTAGTATTCGTTTTTTAAATCGGCTCTCTTATAATGGGCCGATTTTTTTCAGCTTTTTAAAAATATAAATTCTAGGTACTGATTCACTCACCCATCATTCAAAAAAAAGTAGGCAGCTCCCTTTTGGGTCAGCTGCCTTCTCTTACCTTACTCCGCTTTTACCTTCAAGTGGGACACTCCTACTGCTATCCCATTCCCCTCCAGATTACACCTATCAATATCCGACTGGCCGAAAGTTTGTTTTTTCAATTGAAGGACAAACATACAATCAAGGCAGCAATCATGAGAATACCATAATTACAAGTCTATCATTCATAAATATACACTCAATATCCAAGTAAAATCAAAAACTGCAAGAATACTCCGTTAACCAACACGAGAAGAAAAAATGACTACACTTCCCTATCCATTTATGAATGACTTTATAAAGAAATTATAAGGAGTGTTATCTTTGGATCCTAATGATTGGGAAAAACTTAAAAAAGAAAGGCAAAGAATGCACGAAGAAAAGGCGAATTCGAAAAAGAAGGAATCCATTTCGGTTCAGCAAACGCCGGTAACAGCATTAAAACTCGCAGAAGCAATTCTTTCACCGGAGTCCCTAGAATGTTTACTCGATGCTGTGTTAACAGCAAATAACCCGGAGCAAGGAGCGGTGCACACGACACCCCTTCAAGGATTCCCGACGGAGGGTACTTCGTTTGCAGTGCTAAGCAACGGGAACGCATCGCAAATTGCGGGTCCTGCATCAAATTTCTGCAGCACCTGTTATAACTCGAGCGGTGTAGATACAGTAACGTTGAATCTTCAATTTTTACTTTCATCGAATCCCGGTAATTTAACTTTTGATTGGAAGTTCGGGACCGAGGAGAATCCAAGAAGCCGTCTTGACTTTTTCAGTGTGCTTGTAAACGGTACACCAATACCCGGTTTTCCAGTTACACCACAAGATGTTGTATTAGCTCCGCCCACTCCAAATGATGTGTGTTTTAACAATATTAATCCAACAATACAGACTGCTTCATTCGACCTTTCTCCATTCGCAAATCAAGTTATTACTTTATCTTTCCAAGTTGCAGACACAACGGACTGTATCTTTGACAGTGCAGCCTTTATCGATAATCTGGTAGTTGAGGGCTGTATTCAAACGAGCTGTGCACCATGTGATGATACAGTGAATTTCTGCTGCTCTGTTGTCATCCCGCCAAACTTTACGATTGACAATGCATCTGCACAAGTTGGTTTTGAAACTAATTGCCTGCAATGTGTAGTAGAGCCCTGCTTTGTAAATGTAGAAATCCCTACTCCATGCGGAAGTCCATTGAACTGTGATGTTGATATCAATTCCGTAAGAGCAGTGGGGTGCATCCCATTTTATGTGTCCGTGACGGGAACACATAATCAAAATGGCTCAATAGCTTCATTCTGTTGCCAAAGTGTCACTTGCGTTGATAATGTGATCTGTTCCATTTGCCTCGATGAAGAGAATCCATGTGCTCCAGGATTCTTTGATACTACAACGGTAAATACCCCTATTACCGTGCGACTGGCCGGTACAGATCCATGCGGAAATCAAATCTATGAAATATCTGGAACGTTCCAGCTTCCATCCTGTTAAGCTAAGCAAAGGGAATTTCAACTTTGTGCCCCTATTACGGTCGCCGAGGTTAAAATTCTTTATTTCACATAAGGAAATGAGAGCAGTTGGATTGAAGAATAAAAAAAATGGCTGGTGTGGAGAACGGTTTTTATCCCGGCCTCCACACCAGCCAACTAACTGCTTACTATTAAAATTAACTTTTTGGAGGCAATCAATTTCAGTTCGAAGTGGGGTCACTCCTACTGCTCTCCAATTCCCTCCAGTTTCTCGGACGCAAACTGCTCAAGCAATTCCCGCACTTCATCTGTTGTCTTCGTGTTCATCAATTGATTTCTTAATCCAGCAGCTCCCTGGAATCCCTTAACATAAATCTTGAAAAAGCGATGAAGAGCCGTGAACGGCCGCAGCTCTAAGTGCGCATACTTATCATGAAGCTCCATATGCAGTCTTAAGAGGTCAAGCAATTCCTCACTGCTGTGTTCTTTCTTCTCTTTTTCAAATGCAAATGGATTATGGAAAATTCCACGCCCAATCATAACCCCATCAACACCATATTGTTCAACGAGCTTCAATCCAGTTTGACGGTCAGGAATATCCCCATTAATCGTCAAAAGGGTATCCGGTGCCACCTCGTCACGAAGTTTCTTAATCTCTGGGATCAGCTCCCAATGCGCTGGCACCTTGCTCATTTCATCCCTTGTACGCAGATGGATGGAAAGATTCGCAATGTCCTGTTCTAAAATGTGTCTTAGCCAGACCTTCCATTCGTCCACATCAGAGAAACCGAGCCTTGTCTTTACACTTACGGGCAATCCTCCCGCTTTTGCTGCTTGTATTAATTCTGCTGCCACTTCCGGACGGCAGATCAGGCCGCTTCCCTTCCCGTTCTGAACCACATTGGGTACCGGACAGCCCATATTGATATCCAAACCCTTAAAGCCCAGTTCCGCCATACCAATACTCATTTGCCGGAAGTTTTCAGGCCTGTCCCCCCAGATATGGGCGACAATTGGCTGTTCATCCTCTGTAAAAGTCAAACGCCCCCGCACACTTTTTATTCCCTCAGGGTGACAATAACTCTCACTGTTTGTAAATTCCGTAAAAAATACATCCGGTCTTGCTGCCTCACTCACTACATGGCGGAAAACTACATCCGTCACTTCTTCCATTGGTGCCAGTATAAAAAAAGGTCGTGGTAAATCACGCCAGAAATTCTCTTTCATCGTGCCATTCAAATCCTCTCATTAAGGGATACCAGGCTAACCCCTTATCCCAAAATTAAAAAGCAGAATATCCCTGCTCCTTTTACACTTATACCATGTTTAAGCACTTTTTATCAAACTGATTGGAATGGTAATTTTAACTTTAGAGACATGGGGACGGTTCTCGCGTTTCAATCTAGAATCCAAATACTGCTATCAGCTAGGATGAATTCGTGACACTAAAAGAGCCTTATCCACCAAAGGATAAGGCTCTCCTATTTACACAAGTACAATCTTCACCGCTGCCTCACAGTTAAAAGGAAGCATGAGGTACGTCCCCATCCCGCCATATCAGACGTTCTTTTTCTTCTATTTGCTTTTCGAATGTTTCATCCCAGCGTTGGAGCTGGGTATTCCAGACACGGGCATAGAATTTGTCTTGTTCTTTATTGTAGAGTTGAAATTCGAGGCATGGGATGTGCTCAACTTTCTGTTCGTCAAAGCTATTTACTGCAGCCACTACTGTCTGGAAGCCGTCTTCCTCCTCGCCATTTCGGCTCTCAGCGAGAACTTGCAGAATACGTTCCTTCTCTAAGATGTTCTGATGATTATCATACCGGTAAAGCGGCAGTTCTTCGTCAGTTTCAGGCAAAGGCTCGGTCATCTCTGGCCAAACCTCATCGTGAATCGGGCTGTATGAAAGCACAGCCGACTCTTCTGCCAACTCCTCTTCCATAATCCCTGTTTTCAACTGCCCGTGCCCTCTCGATGTCAGCCTGTAGCTTCCTTTTTCCAGTGTGATCAAACCCGTGCGCTGCATTTTCTTCAGTAAATCTTCAATGAACAGCTCCTCGACCAGCAGCAGTTGAGATAAATTGGCTGCGCGATGGATTTGGGCCTTTTCAAAAGTGAGCAGCATCATTTTCATGAGAATGTCCATTTTTGACCGTTTTACACGATTAAACGCCACAGTATAAATCGTCACCGGGAATTGCCAGATCCCCGTTTTCTTGATTTGGACAGCTGGATTTTTAAGTAAATTCGCATGTAACTGCTTTTTTAATTTATCCATTCATACCCACCTCTTCAAGAGTTCGCAATCCATTGTGCTTTTTGACCGTTTCAAAAACGTGAGTATACATTTTTCTTGCATCCCTATGTTTCGTCCGCTCGGTGAACATCTTCGTGCTGCCAACCATCACAAGCAGCTCTCTTGCTCTCGACAATGCCACATTCAGCCTGCGATAGTCTTTGGCAAATCCGATATCATCCTGCTTATTATCATGATTACGCACCATACTTAACAGGATTACATCCATCTCCATGCCCTGGAATCTGTCGACTGTCCCTGTACGGATCGTTAAGTGGGGCAAATGCAACTCCTGTTGAAGCATGCGGTCGATCCTTTTCACTTGTTCTCCGTAAAAACTGATTACTCCAATGCTTTTTTTCTCATTGGTTTCCATTCTTCCAGCTCTCTTTGCCTCTGCAGTTGCATCATCCAATTCCTTCAGCAATTCGCCAATCCTTTTCAATTCAGCCGGGTTGTACAGGCTTTTTCCACCTTTCATTCTCTCTTCGAAAAATAAAGGCTCGTTCGGCATATCGAGCCAAAGGAGATGATTGTTTCGCTTGATGTGCAGTGATTCCAGCTTGTGGTCCCGATCCAGATCGGAGTCGATTAAGCCACATTGGAGCTGTTCGTTTTCTTGCAGATAAAATGGCGTTATCGTTTCCATAATGTTTTCATGCATCCGATATTGAATAGCAAGCATCGTTTTATTGTTTTTCGGCAAGTTTTTAAACAGTCGTTCAAACAGCGACTCATTTAAAAGCTTTTTAAGTTCCGCTTTTCCTTCGAAGTCTTCACTTTCATCCGCCATTTCCTGCAGCGTTTCCTCCAATGTATCGTTCCCCAAAAGAGGCGGCAGCTGATGATGGTCGCCGACCAGAATGATTTTTTTCCCTTTCAGCATCGGCAAAAGGAGCTCCGGCGGGGTTGCTTTTGATACTTCGTCAATAATGACCACGTCAAAAATTGGGTAACTCTCAATGAAATCTTTGCGGGCGGAGGCCACACATGTTGTTCCAATTACATTTGCATGCTTCACATAAAGCTTTCGGATTTCATTCAAGTCATGGTCATTTGCTTCTTCTAGCAATGACTGCCACAGTCCCTGGACTTCCTGGAACAGCGGTAGTCTCTGCTTTTCCTGTTTCAACGACTCCCGGGTAAAAGAAACGCTCGCCAGCTTCTTTAATACCTCTTCGTGCTCCTTTTCGGGTTCTAAAGAAAGGATTTCATGTAGTGGCGTTTGTTCAGCTTCTTTTTCTTTGATTATGCAGGAGAGATTTGCAAGACTGACGCCGATTTCGGTTTGTTTCTGCATTGCTTGCTGCAGCTGGAGTGATTCTTGTTCCCGTTTTTGCTGATTCAGTTTTACCCTGAGCTCGGCTTGCTCATATTGCTCTTTCTTAGTTTGCAGTTCAAACGCTTTGGCTTCTTTTTCATGAAGCAATTCCTTTGCACTTGGAATCATTACTGCAGTGACTATCTTTTGTGCGTGCTTGTTTTTCAGGAAAGTAAGCTTGGCAGTCTGTTCGTTCATCTCTCTCTGATACTTTTGTTGCATCAACTTGCTTTCATCGAGTTCAGGCTGAAGCTGGCGAATCAGTTCCTGTTTCAAATGCAGAAGTGCTTCTTGTGCCATTTTTTTATCTGCATCATTCAGTTTTAGCTGGTCCGCTTTTTGCCATATAAAATGTCTCCGACCATATAGGCCCTTAAGAAAGGTTTCAAGCCTGTTATGATGAATGGTTGATTTTTCTTTTAACTCACTTCTCAGTTTCTCTAGAAATTGGTCAATTTCGAGAGCAGTCGTAACAACTGGAGGCATGTTTTTAAATTGTTCCTGGTACTTCTCCTCCCCCAAAAGCTGCTCAAGATAGGAAATCGCAGGATTTAATTTTTCATTATATTCCTTTAACTTTTCCAGCTGGTTGATTTTTTCGCGAAGGTGTTCGAGCTTTGCGATCAATGACTGCACTTGTAGAGAGCGTGTCAGATTTTGTTCCAGAATGATCCACTTTAAACTGTCGAATTTTTTGGCGGCAGTTATTCTATCTGTCATAGCCTCCGTCTGCTTCGTTTCCTCTTTCCGTTTCTCACATTCAGCAGAAACCTTGTCGATCGTTTGTTTCAGTTCATTCATTTCTTCTTCTAGCACCTGAAGGGCTACACTTTCTTGCAGCCGTACAATCTCTTGCTGGTTGGCCTCCAACTCTTTTTGGATCAAGTCACGATCAGGCTCTTCGACAAGAAAAGTTTCGTCTTTATCAATCGTTTCATTTAACAAACGCAAGGACTGTTCGATTTTCTGTATAAGCTGCTGAACTACTTGCCCCTCCTGTTCAACTCCATGAATGTTCTTTTTATGTTCTTCAATAATTGACTGAACTTCATTATACTGCTGCTGCGCTTTCTTCTTTGCTTCAAGCTCCGCTAGCAGTCGGGCAAGTTGTTGCTGGAGCCACTCTTGTTCCTGTTCATTCGCAGTCCATTCCATTTCTATTTCGGTTTCCCGTTGGTTTCGAGCTTCGATTTGGCTGGAAACTTCCTGCAGCGTATGGTCTTTCCAATACTGTCCGACATTCTCCTCGATGAACTTTTTACCCTCTTCTTCTATGCTTTCCGTCCGCCCCACTCTGAGGATTCGGATATCCTTAGACGCCAGCAATCGGCCAAGCGCATTGTCGACCGCTAAATTCGACTGCGACGCAACTAGAGTTCGCAGCCCCGCCTTCGCATTTTGCAGACAGATTTCAGAAATAACGGTTGTTTTTCCTGTTCCCGGCGGCCCTTGGATGACGTATAAGTCTTCAGCAGACATAGTGCCTTTTACAGCTGCCTGCTGGAACTCGTTCAATCGATTGTGAAACTGCAGCTTTGCCTGGGCTTTGACCTCTTTGACCGGCGGCTTATTTTCAAATAAAAGGCGTTCCAGTTCAGGATTCGCGGCCAAACCGTTTTCCAATTGCTTAAATCCTTGCCGAAGTCTTTTCAACTGACTTAAGGTTGCAAAATTGCTAAAGATGACTTCCTTAGGATGTACATCAAGCCGCTGCCTGCGGGCCTGAGCTTCCATATAACTGTGTATTTCCACCTCAACCGTAGAAGCCGAACGATTCGCTTTCAGAACTTTTCCTATTTCCTGGTCAATCCCTTTTAGCTTGACGCTCATATCCTTGAGCGACTTCCAATCCTTTTCATTCAGCTCACAGCCTGTTATTTTTACCTGACTGAAGTCATCATTGAATAAAAGCGTGGAATATCGGGAGGTTATATCAGGAATATCTGCGGACTGCTCCTGAATTTTCAGATAGCCTTCCCAACTCGCAATACGCTTTTTCACATACATAGAACTTTCCTGGGCAACCGGCATGTTGTGAATTAAGTTCAGTAACTCAAACGGTAACGGTCCGCTACCCTGAACATTTAAGTCAAAAGTAAGATTTGCCGGCAGGCGCCAATTAGACGGCAATGGGATATGTGTCGGCCTCGTCGTTACATTCGTCGCAACAAATCCATCCTCTTTTACCAAACAATGTAAAACGACAACAGATCTGCCGCATGTCTTTCCCAGTTTTTCGTTTCTTTCAATGTCAAAAAACAAGGCAGCCGAAACAAGACCATCTGCCGATTGCGGATACTTTTCTATATAAACATAAAACGATTTCTCCAATAAAAAAAACGATCGCTCATCCAACCCAGCCTCTCGCATTTTACTCTTTGCCTTATTGGTCAAAGCGATCGGACAACGATATGCCTTTATTTGAGAACTTTTCATATATCCACCTGCTTTTTTTAACAAAAAAAATTTTGAAATAGTCAATTAATCTATAAGTATATACAGTTTTTTAATTAGGTTATTATAGCATAATGTTTTTGGGTGAAAGGGCAGATTTATTGCCCAATTTTTGGTGGGGGGATTTGGATATAAAGAGCCTTATCCGTCAAAGGGATAAGGCTCTTCGCTTAAAGTAATTCAATCTTCGCCACACACTCCACATGCGTCGTCTGCGGAAACATATCAACCGGCTGCACCTCAACCGTCTTATACCCGCCATCCTCAAGGATCCGCAAATCCCTCGCCAGAGTAGCTGGATTACAAGACACATACACAACCTTCTTCGGTTTCATATCAATAATGGTCTGCAAAAGTGCTTCGTCACAGCCTTTGCGCGGTGGATCGACGACTAACACGTCGGCGCTGTTTCCTTCTGCATACCAGGCTGGAATGACTTTTTCCGCTTCACCGACGGCGAATTCTGCATTGGTAATCTCATTGAGCTCTGCATTCCTTTTTGCATCTTCAATCGCTTCCGGAATAATCTCGACCCCGAATACCTTCTTTGCTTTTTGCGCTAAAAACAATGAAATCGTGCCGATGCCGCAGTAAGCGTCGATGACGGATTCTTCACCTGTCAGCTCTGCGTACTCAAGTGCCTTGTCATAAAGCACCTTTGTCTGCTCAGGGTTTACCTGGTAAAAGGAACGAGCGGAAATGGCGAACTTAATGTCACCGATAAAATCATAAATAACCTCGCTTCCCCAGAGGACCTCTGTTTTATCACCCATAATCACATTCGTTTTCTTGGAGTTCACATTGTGGACGATGGATTTTACCTTAGGAAGCCTCGAAATAATCTCCTCGACGAGCTTGTTCTTATGAGGAATCTCATTCGTTCTCGTCACAACGACGACCATCAGCTCGCCGGTCTGCCTTCCATAGCGGGCCATGATGTGGCGAAGCACTCCTTTGTGCGACTCCTCATTATACGCCAGGATTCCCAGCTCACTGGCGATTTCTTTTACCACCTGGACAGCCTCGTTAATCTCATTTAAGTGCAACAGACTCTCATTCGTATCAACGATTTCATGGCTGCGCGGCTTGAAGAAGCCTGCAATCAGCTTGCCATCCTGCTCGCCAACAGGCACCTGTGCCTTGTTCCGGTAATGCCACGGGTGCTCCATCCCCAAAATCGGATGCACTTTTACATCCTCAAGCTTGCCAATACGCGTCAGCACCTGCTTCACCTGATTTTCCTTATACTTCAGCTGACCCTCATAGCTGATGTGCTGCAGCTGGCAGCCCCCGTATTTATGGGCATCCTCTGCCGGACAGTCGACTCGGAATGAACTTTTTTCCATAATCTCCATCAAGCGCCCAAAGCCGTATCCTTTGTTTGCCTTGACCACCTTTACCTGCGCTTTTTCGCCGGGAAGGCCACCTGGCACAAAAATCGGATAGCCCTCGACCTTGGCCACACCCGCTCCGTCATGCGTCAGATCCTCAAATACTACATCTATAAAATCGTTCTTTTTAACCGGTATCGTTTTGCTCATGTTTTCCGTCCTTTGCAGTGAATTAGCTAAGTCAGATTTTATCATAATGAGGGGCGGATTGCGAAAAGCTTATCTGGCTTCCACTTTCTTGGCCCGGCCCTGTTCAGGGTAACTCTCCGCTACAGACCCCTCTGTCCAGAACACCACATGGTCGCCTTTTTGAAACTGATCTACTTTGTCATACGTGAGCCAGATGAGTTTCAGCCCGCCCTGGTCAATCAGTGCTTCACTCGAAACATCTTTAATATCGTTATACGTGTCCTGGCTGATCTCCTGTACAACCAGAATCCGGCCCTCTTTTTTCTCTAAAATAAACCCCTCTTTCGAATCAGAATTCTCCAGCTTCCCTGTACAGCCAATCACGATGACCGAAATCGCTACCAACAGCAGAAAAAAGAACTGCATCGCTCTCATCTCTATTTCCCCCTTTTCCAATTCGACGATTCCTTGTTAAAAAAGTTACCGTCCCTCCAGCCTAAAAACGCCCATATAAAAAGAAGCAGAAGATCCGTCCCCCTGCTTCAAAACGCTCATAAAAAAGTAGCATAAGATCCGTCCCCGGCCATAAAAAAAAGAAGCAGGAGAAACGTCCCCTTGCTTCCCTTATTCTACGGAAAATTCCTGTTCGGCTTTGTATTTTGGTCCTCCTGCTGGTGTCATCCAGACTGTCAGTGTGTATTTTCCTTTTTCGAGGGAAAGTTTTTTCAGATCAATGACATAGCTCAAAGTTTCTCCCTGTTTGATCGTTACTTCACCCAAAGCCTGTAAGAAAGCGGCTGTGCTTGAAAATAGAAAGATTTCTTCGCCGTCCTTATTTTTAACCGAATAATCATATCTCTGTGAGCTTGTGAATTCTAGTGTGACTTCCTGTTCCGTCTGGTTTTTCACTTCGTACTGAAAAACCAATGGACTTTGCTGTGTCAAACTTGCAGCCACTTCTCCTGCCACGATCCCATGCCCTCCTCCACCAGTACCATTAACTGGTTCATCATTTGCAACCTTGTTCTCCGTTCCGCATCCCGAAACCAAAATTCCCAGCAGCAATAGTATGATTGATAAATTTTTCATTGCCCGCTCCTCCTGATAAATGCATCAAAATATCCTTCACTCTATTTGTCAGAGAGTGCGATCAAAAGGTTACACGGATGTGTAAATAAAAATCCCACTCACAGGAAGCATCCACATATACCGTAAAACCTGGAACACGAGAACCGTCCCCATGTTCACCCGATGAGGATTTTTTCCTCGGCATAGCGGAGGTTTGCCTTTTTGGAATGAATGGCGAGTGCGAAGGCCATTGTTAATGGTCCAACGCGGCCGATGAACATCATGATAGTGATCAGGATTTTCCCCCATGGACTTAAGTCGGGGGTTAACCCGGCACTCATCCCTACGGTTCCAAATGCAGATACGGTTTCAAAAGCAATGAGATGCATCTCCGCACCACGCTCCGTTATGGTCAGCAAAAAGAAAATAACAAAGATGAATATCACTCCTGATACAGCAATCGATAAAGCCCTGAATACGAGTGAACTCGGTATTCTCCGTTTGAAAATATTGATATCTTCCTTATTCGTGACAACTGCCCAGAGCGTTAAAATCAATATAGCAAAGGTGGTCACTTTAATTCCGCCGCCCGTTGAACCCGGGGAAGCACCGATAAACATCAGGCCCATCATCAAGACAAGGGAGCTTAACGTCATCTGGCTGATATCAATGGAATTGAAACCCGCGGTACGAGTCACGACACCCTGAAAATAAGCGGCCCACCATTTGTCTCCTATACTCAGGCTGCCTAACGTTGCCGGGTTATGATATTCCAGGGCAAATATAAGAACCGTGCTGCCAACGTTGAGCAATAACGTGAACGCTAAAACTATTTTCGTATGCAGAGAGATTTTCGTGATTTTTTTCTTTTCAAAAACATCAGCTATGACAAAGAATCCAATGCCGCCGATAATGAATAATCCTGTAATGACGATATTTACGGTAGGGTCCCCTACCCATTTCATTAAACTATCAGCTTCCAGACCAAATCCCGCATTATTAAAAGCCGAGATCGAATGGAAAATCCCATAATAAATAGCCTTTCCCATACTCATTTCCTGCGCCCAGCGAATCGATAATGCAACAGCGCCAATTGCTTCCACTATTAACGTAATCACGATCACGCGCTTAAGCAGCTGGATAATCCCTTGCAAAGAAAAAGCGTTCATTGACTCCTGAAGAAGCATTCTTTGTTTATACCCAATTCTTCTCCCCATGACAATGAACATCAAAATTCCGCTGGTCATAAACCCCCAGCCCCCCACTTGAATAAGAGCTAACAAGACGATCTGCCCAAACAAAGTAAAGGTCGTTCCCGTATCGACGACTGCCAGTCCAGTCACACAGACAGCAGAGGTAGCTTCAAACAGCGCATCTATTAAGCTTAAATGATGCCGGTCTTTCGTTGCAGCAGGAATCATGAATAGCAAGGTGCCAATGATAATCAATGCTAGAAATCCGAGTAAAAGAATATGGGCTGGGTGTAATTTTACGATTCCCGGCCGTTTAATTCGCTGAAAAAAAGACATATTGTTCTCCTTGTATCATAACGTCATATACTATTCCTTTATTATTTCACAAAGCGTTGAAGCATAAACTTCAACAGGTTTGCTTAGGTCCTTCTCAAATGACTGAACCTTTCAGAAAAACGGAACAGGAGAACCGTCCCCATGTTCCTATCTATTATTCTCCTAGGCCCTCATAATGCAATCCACTTTCATAGAATTGGTCGTCTGGGACTCCCACGGAAACCTGTTTTATTTTATCCCCATCCACCCTATAAGCATAAATCCAGCCTTTTTCATTCGCAAAGCGCACTTCCAGATGATAGGGATTATAGCTGCGGCTCGTCCTTGTGCTGACTTCCCATTTCTCTCCGGGATACTGATCTTCCAGATATTCATTTAGCTGCTCAATCTTGATTCCCAGATGATAGTCGATCCAGATCGGCCTGATAGCGAAAAAAGACAATTCCGCCAGGGCTGCCGCAAGGACAACATACATGCCGACCCTCCTGAATTTTTTCGGGAGGATAAAAGCAAGAATAAGGAACCCTGCAGCAATCCCTAAAGCTATTAAAATTTCAATAATGGTAATCGGGTGCATGCCTATCCTCCTTCGTAAAAACCAGCTTTTGAGAGACTTCCTATCAAGCAAACCTCTTTTCTCCACATTACCATTTTATTCTATTTTTTCGCTACTTCATTTTATTAATTGAAAAATAAAAAAGACCTTCTGGATAGAATGGTCTTTCGCTTAAAGCAGAAAAAGGAAGCAGAAGAACCGTCCCCATTACAACACTCTATATCTTGATAATCTAAACTTTTCGATTAGATACTGGACTCCATATAGCAGGTAGGCTTTATAGTGCAGATATAGGAAAAATTGAAAATGGTTTAATCGGTTTAGGCTGATGATTTTTAGTTTTTTCAGTACATCAATGAACAGAAAAGCGAAAAGACCATCGGCGATTACATTAAGCAACACAAACTTTTTAAAGTTTCCATACGAAAATTTCAGCAGCCACATGGAAAGCGGCATGTAAGGACCAACACTAAACGGTAGTTCATCCTTTATGAAGGATTTCCGCTTATCATAAAACTTCCACCACTTCCGCTTATGCCCATACAGATGATTGATGATTTCAAAAATCACAATAAATACGCCTGCAAAACTGTAACGTTTTATACTGCGCTTGCCTATAAATAACAACGATAACCACGGAATCATGGTAATCGCTAGATTAAATAATAAGTGCCGCCTTGACGTCATGAACACTCCACCCATCCTAAGAATTCTACTC
This sequence comes from Bacillus sp. JJ1122, assembly GCF_036964885.1. NCBI lineage: Bacteria > Bacillati > Bacillota > Bacilli > Caryophanales > Bacillaceae > Bacillus > Bacillus sp. JJ1122. Next base: position 113,409 of record NZ_JBALQL010000020.1, read on the forward strand.
TTATTAAAATAACCAGTTTTTATTAAAAAAACCGAAATTTGGGAGGTGTTTATTTTTATCAAATACAAAAAAGACGGAATCTAAACAGTTCCGTCTCTACTGATTACTTGTTACTTCACTTTTTGCTTTGACATATATAAGAATGCTTTTATCATAAAATAACTGACTTCATCCGGCAGCAGTTCTTTAATCGGCTTCAGCTTGTCACGTCCTGCTTCTGCAACTGCTTTTTCAAGATCACCGATGGACTCATCTGGAATCAGCAGCGAATAATCGACTTCCATTCCCTGCTGGATGCATTGGATCAGATGGTTCTCCACAGTGCTTTCCGCGAGCTCACGTTGAGAAGCAATTTGGCTCACAGACAGTTTTTCCTGATGCAGCTTGTACGTTTCGAGATGGGAGTCGCCTACGGTTTTCTTCCTTGCTGGTTTAGGTGGCTCGGCAACAGCATTCAGCACGGGCTGCCGCTCCGGGTTTTCCTCGCAAAACTCTATGATTCTCTCGATAAAAGGCGCTCCGTACTTCGTCAGCTTGTGCTCACCGACTCCGCTGACCTTAAGGAACTCTGCATCTGTTAACGGCAGCTTCAGGCACATGTCCTTCAAAGCTGAATCCGAGAAAATCACAAACGGCGGCACCTTTTCCTTATCCGCCACCGTCTTCCTCAGGGCCCTCAGCTCCTCGAACAATGGATCATCATTTGTAACCTGCTTGATCTGGACTGCCTCTTTGCGGAAAACTTGAATTTTACCGAGAAGAACATCCTTCCCTTTCGCTGGGACATAGATTGTCGGATATGAACCGTGCTCGACGCCAATCAGCTCCTGGGAAATCAGAAATTCAATCAGGTCATTCACCTGCTTGGCGTTCCGATCCTTCATCAAGCCATATGTCGGCAGTTTATCGAGACGGAACTCGATGACTTTTTTATTTTTCGAACCGGTTAGGACATTGGCCGTCATCGCTTTCCCGTATTTCTGGCCCATCCGGATGATGCAGCTCAGCACCATCTGCGCATCCTTCGTGACATCCTGCGTTTTGCGGGCGTCGGTACAATTGCCACAGCGGCCGCACGGCGTTGTTTCAGTCTCGCCAAAATAATGGAGAATGTACGATTGCAGGCAATCCTCGGTATGGCAGTATCCGACCATCTGCTGCAGCTTTTCAAGCTCAGGCGCAATCCGCTCGCGATCAGCGGACTGGTCAATTAGGAAGCGCTGAACCTGAACATCCTGCGACGAATACAGCACGATACATTCGCTGTCCAGCCCATCACGCCCTGCACGGCCTGCCTCCTGATAATAACTCTCCATATTCTTTGGCAGTTGGAAGTGGATCACGTACCTGATATTGCTTTTATCAATTCCCATTCCGAATGCCGAGGTCGCGACCATCACTGTCGTTTCATCCTGTAAAAATCGCTCCTGCTCGCTATTCCGGTCTTCATCATTCATGCCTGCATGATAGCGGGCAGCATTGATTCCTTCTTTTTTCAGCCATTCATAAAGCTGGTCGACATTCTTCCTTGTCGCTGTGTAGATGATGCCTGCTTCCTTTTCATTCTTTTTCACAAATTCCTTCATAAACGCTTGCCGGTCCTGACCTTTAATGACCGAGAAACTTAAGTTTGTCCGCTCAAATCCTGTAATGATCGTGTTTTCAGGATTTATTTTTAGCGAGGCACAGATGTCCTCCCTAACCTTTGGTGTAGCCGTTGCCGTTAAGGCGAGCACGATTGGCTGCTTTGGCAGGCGGTCAGCAAGACTTGAGATGTGCAGATAGCTCGGCCGGAAATCATGGCCCCACTGCGAAATACAGTGCGCTTCATCGACCGCAATCAACGGGATGTCCATGTCCTGAAGATCGTCCATGAATTCCCACGAACCGAGACGTTCAGGTGCAATGTACAACAGCTTGTACTTTCCCCTGCGCGCATCATTCATGCGGGCAGCCGCTTCCCCGGCAGTCAGCGAGCTGTTGATATAGGTCGCCGGAATGCCATGCTGGACAAGCGTATCGACCTGGTCCTTCATTAAAGAGATGAGCGGCGAAATAACAATAGTCGTACCCGGCAGCACAAGCGCAGGAATTTGATAGACAATCGACTTACCACCGCCAGTCGGCATGACACAAACCGTATTTTTTCCGTCAAGTACAGAACTGATTGCCTGTTCCTGGCCATGGCGAAACGAAGAATATCCAAAATGATTTTGCAATAACTCACGGGCTTTTTGAAGCATGATAGGCGGGCTCCTTTCAAGGTAAAATTTTGAGGGGATTTAAGAGGAGTAACAATCATATTGTAACAGATTCGCTGATGCAACCCAACGGAAAAAGAACAAGCAAAGGGACGTTTTTTCTGGAAGCAAGGGGACATTTCCCCTGCTTCCTCGCCGAAGCAAAGGGACGTTTCTTTCGCTTCTTTTAAAGTGAATTTCAGCACCATAGAATGATAGACTCCGGTGAAGGCTTCTATTAAAAAAAGGAAGCACAAGGTACGTCCCCATGCTTCCTTCCTTTAAATCCTTTTATATTTCTTATCAAAATATTGCTGCAGTCCATTGCTTGTGAGTGAAAACGCGAAAATCGTGATCCCTATTGCAATGGTACCTGTGATTGGCAGCCATGGGTGCGACCAGATATGCTTGGTGAGATCCAGGTAATAGGTCGGCCAAATGTTAGAGGTGTTCATGGCTTTATACCCCCCGCTCAATTGTGAAACGAATTCGACGCTAAAAAAGATTTCCACGATTCCGAGCTGCCCGATCAGGAAGAGAATCCTTCCCAAGTCCGAAAAAAATTGGACGATGAAGAACGGTCTTAACGGCGGCCAATAGTAGTTCCGCAGCATCGCCAGCGCTGAAGAGCCGGCGACAATTCCTGCCTCCACATAAGGTTTTTTCTTGATATCCAGCATTCCTTGATAAAAGATATCCGCCACCCTGCCTACCTCAATCAGTGCAAGAACGATCATGAACCACAGGTACCGATTCTCCGAAAAAACGATAAACGGTGTGCCTACGATTAAAATGATAAAGAAAATGGGCGGCATGAATGAAAACAACCGATTCCAAACGATGAGGATTTTATGGAAAAATCGCGAATAAAAGCTCGCCAATGCCAGTGGTATGGCGAAAATATACCGGATCAGGGCAATCGCCAGAATGGTAAGCAGCGTTTCCTTCGTCCCTAGCAGCACCTTGCTCAATAAATCGACCCCATTCGCATCCGAGCCGATTGGGTATTCTTTTGATAGGGCGAAAGGCGGCAGTTCATAGCCGCCATCTTCTTTCTGCCTCATCACTTGCTCTTTTAAAGATGTGTCAACAAACGGAAGGTATGGCGCTGTAAAGGCGACAACCAACAGGAAAGATAGTATGAGTAAGCCTATTGTCAGTGATTTATTCATGATTCATCTCCTGTGAAGCCGGTGTGACGATACTTCTGAAAATCTGCGCAACTAAATTCGAAACAAGAATAATCGATGTAAAAAAAATCGTATAGCCAAACGCCGATACTCCGTCCACCCCGATATCAAGCCCGATGTTGAAATTTGTTCCGCTAAAGACTGCCTGGAACAGCCCACTGGCAGCTCCTTTGAAATCCGTCAGTTTTTCGACGATAAATAGATTTGATAATACATAGAGTGTGATGGTATTTGCATGCGCAAGGATTTTGGGCAAGGAATTTTTCAAGACATGCAGGAACAATATTTTTGTGCCAGACGTCCCTTTCGATCTCGCAGTTCGGATGTAGTCATTCCCCTCCTGCTCGCGCAGACTTACATTGGTGATGTTTGCCAGGTAAAAAACAGGATAGATCAATAAAAATAGAATACAAACAACATAAGTTTCGAGATTATCACTGCCATACAAAGAGACATGGAAAAACAGCCCTTTTTCATACAGATACATCAAGCCGATTTGAGTGATGATGATGAAAAAGAGATCCGGCATCGAGATGAACAGCCACGTCGTCTCGTTCCCCAAAAAGTTCAGCCTCCGCTTCTGCATCCGGAAATCAAAGATGCCTTTCAATACACCAAAAATAAAAGCCAATATCAAGGCTGGCACTATCAGCAGCAAACTTTTCCAAGCCTTGGGCAATATTTTTTCCGAGTAAGACTGGCCCGGGATGATTTCCCCCAACCCCTGGTTTTCTTTTATATACTGAAAGAAACCCTTAATATTCGCAATGTGCTTGTCCACATCATATACATAGGTGGCCGATTCAAATTGTCCGCCCTTCCCCACCTCATACTTCGTCGTATTCGGCAAAAACAAAATCGCAATAAATAAAAATACACAAATAATCCATAACAAAAATTGCTCGACTGCTTTTTTCAAATAAACCATTTTTCCTCCTGCTGCGCTGAATATACATAATTTTTCGTCTTTTTAATGCGTGAAAGCTCTCAAACACTTTAAAACTCAAAACCTCACAAACCCTCTATAACAAATCCTGATGGACCCCTTTAAGTCCGAGTCCAAGAACCCTATCGAAAATAGCTAATACAATCAAAATCTCCAAAAATCACAGAAGGATGCACCACCATCCTACTTAAGTCATACATACATATTACCATTTTTTTCATATTACAAGGAATAGAAAATTTGAAGCAGAGGGACGTACCCATCGCTTCTTTAAGCATGTTGTTTATCGTCAACGTATAATAGAAACCAATATAAACTTTAATAAAAAATGGAAGCATAAGAAACGTCCCCATGCTTCCGCAATGGAAATTTACTGGATAAACCCATTTCCATATCAATGTATGTTAAACTTTATAGACAGGCGTTATATGTCTATATCAATGGGGTGCATAGTTGGAAAGTACGCATTTAATAGAAATAGATGAAATACAAAACCTTACCAAGGGACATGCTTTGTATTTTTTTGATGATCAGGAACAGTATGTTTCAAATATTGTGGACTTTATCATTTCCGGTTTAGAATTGAATGAACATTGTATCATTATAGAAAATGATCGAATTACTCCATTGATTAAAAAAAAGCTCACAGCCTTAGTGAATAAAAACCGTCTCGAAAACGTGACGTTCGTCAATAATTATGACTTTTATTACGCAAAGGGAGACTTCAGAATTAACTCTATTTTCGACTATCTCCCGAAATTAATTGCAGGTTATCCCGTACTCGATTTGGTTGTACGAAGCTGGGCTCATATAGAATGGCGTGATGAGCGGGAAGTAAGTAAAAAATTATTGGATTCAGAAAATGAAGCCGATAAAATTGTTTCCGAAACAAAACTGCTTTCCGTTTGTGCCTACGATTCAGAAAGAGTCAGTCAGGAGTTTAAAGAAGGCCTCCTAACTTGCCACAACCTTCTTATTAATGAGAAGAAATAAAGAAGAAGCGGAGGGACGTTTCCTTTGCTTCTTCTAGCGTCATCGTATTATAGGAACCAAGAAAAGCTTTAATAAAAAAAGGAAGCACAAGATACGTCCCCATGCTTCCCCTTTCCATGCTTCTTTAATAAAGCCTATTCACATAACCTTCTTGTAAAGACTTGGCCACTTCCTCTGATGTTACATTCGGTATTTTTGCATGATCGACTAGCATTTGTGGAACGGATGGCAGAGTTTCTTTTTCAGGCCATAAGTCTGGTTTCCACAGGGATGAGCGGATTAACGCTTTTGCACAGTGTACATAGCATTCCTGCACTTCAACCAGGATCCCGAATAGCGGCACTCGTCCATTTACCGCACTCATTTCAAGAAGCTCAGGATCACGGCATATATACGCTTTCCCGTTTACCCTTAACGTCTCTCCCAGTCCAGGAATCAAAAAGATGAGTCCGATATTAGGGTTGGTGATGATGTTTTGTGCTGAATCCATTCTCTTATTGCCTGGACGCTCTGGAATGAACAAGTGCTGCTCGTCAATCACAGACACAAATCCCGGATGGTCCCCTCTTGGCGAAACATCACATTGCCCCTCTGAGTTAGCAGTAGCCATCGTCAAAAATGGCGAATTTGAAATGAATTCACTGACATGCTCGTCGATAAAAGAAATCACTTTATTCGCTGCCCTTTCACTTGGAGTTCCAACAGAGGTACGGAACAATTCAAATTCTTCTACAGTAGAGATAATACCTTCAAACTTCTTAATCTCAAAAACCACCTTTAAAACTTCTATTTATTTATACTATAGTAAAAACCTTTGAATAACGGAAGCAGAGGGACGTACCCTTCGCTTCTTATATGTAAAGTTCAGCTTCTAGTTTTTTTGGAATCGGTGAAAGATTCAACAAAAAAATGGAAGCATAAGATACGTCCCCATGCTTCTAATCATCATCAATATTTTTCCCCCATCCAAAACCTGACTTACCCAAATAATAGTGGACTCCCGCGGATAATAATACAGAGAATATTGGTATTATAACTCCCATTTTAACCTCCTAATAATATCGCTTGATGAATCATTTGTTTATTAAGAAAGCCGACATATAGCAGCCGGTAAGTAATCGATTGTTATGTCAATAACTTAGCAATAATAATAAAGAGTATTGATAGTGAAAAGAAACCTATCATGAAATATCCAAAATATCTTAAGGGTTTTGGCAGCTTTTTTAAATCTACATCAGTAGGGTATCCTTCGATATTGCTCATGTGCTCCATTGCATCATTAATGGGTTTTTTATCGGACATGTTAACCCTCCTAGATATTCAATATTTCCCCAGGTAATTCCACCTTAAGTTAACCCGCACTTACCTCAATAAGATTTCCAACAAAAAAGTGCCTTAATCTTTCTTAGATCAAAACACCCATTTTCGAAAAATAAGGTTTAATTAAGTCTTATAAACAAAAATGCAATTAGATACATGAGTGTGCCAACGAGTAACATACCACCTATAATATAACTGATGCTGGTGAGGATAAATTTTATGAAATCATATATTGCACCAGCCAAATCATCTATAAACTTGGTCACACCCACACCTCCACCAATCTGACATTTTCAGCAATCCGACCTATTAATTTAGCTTAATAAGCATTTCAAATAAAGCGTTATTCTTCATCCTTCATTGACAATGCACTTCAGGGTTTAGTTCATTATATTGCCAATAAACTCCCCAACGTTACCTCCCAGACGGTAGGATGCATACCAAATCCATAATGTTAACACCATTGTTGTAAGGACTGGATGCTTTTCCATTAGTCTTTTCAGTTCTTTTGAAAAATCGACCATCTGATCAGCTCCTTAAGTATTATGCTGTCATTTGCCCTTATTATCTTTTGTTAAAATTAGATAAACCCCCACTATTACTATTGCCCCCAGTACAATGTAGGTGCTGGTTTCTAAACCACCGCCCCAAGCGAGTGTATTGAGTGGATGCTTTTGATGTGCTGCTGAGATTATTATCGAATCTGAAATGGAATTCAGACCATAAAGGATAAGTCCAGTAAGTATTGCCTGTACCACAATGAAAATCCCTAGCAATTCTTTCATTTTTACTCTCCTTTACCATTTAAAACTTCTCAACATTCCGATTCTCCATTCCTTACTCGAATTCCTCCTTTTTCCATTTAACTTCTTTTAGAGTGAAGTTCAACGGGATAGAAAAGAAGCAGAGGGACGTACCCTTCGCTTCTTTTGAGTAAAATTCAACTTCATAGTATTTTAAGATCCGATGGAAGCTTCAATAAAAAAGGAAGCATAAGATACGTCCCCATGCTTATAAATTGGTATAAATTCTCACACCTCACACAAAATAAGAAAAAATCATTTGCAGAGGTTATTCTATGAAGTTTAAAAGCGGCGGAAATAATGGTGGATTGGGCCCCTACAATACAAACAATCAAAATTGGGTTGAAAGTTTTTCTAACTCAAATGACTTCGTCCATTCTCATACATCTTCAACAGAAGGAGATCCATTTTGGATATCTTATTTTCGCACGCTTATTTCATCTGATATTTTGCATAAAGATGTTCTTCCCTATTTACAGGAGCAGTTTTCCTTAAAAGAGTTAAAGAGCATCATTCCAATTCAAGAAATCATCCTTACCAGGGATACAGATGAAATTATCCAAAACATTCTGAATGGATTTATGGCTATTCAAATACATCCTAATGATGATCATTGTTTATTAGTGAATATTGCAAACAGTAAATTTCGCGACGTAGGAATACCAACAACAGAAGCCTCTGCAATAGGTCCGCAGATTGGATTTATTGAGGAATTAGATACAAATATTAACCTAATCCGAAAAAGATTACCTATATCAGAACTTATCGTCAAGGAAATGAAAGTCGGTAAATTATCAAAAACAAGAGTAGCAGTATTATATGTAAAAAGCATCGCTGATCAGGAAAATATAAACACAGTAATCCAAAGGATCAAAGATATCCAATATGTTCATATTCAGGATAGTTCCTATATCACTTCCATGATTGAGGACAATTCAAATTCTTTGTTTCCACAGTCCATTTCAACGGAAAGAGCAGACCGGGTGGCAGCTGGTCTAACTGAAGGAAAAATTATTATTGCGGTTGACGGATCACCAAACTTAATTATCCTGCCAGTCACTTTTATGGAATCCTTTATTGCAATAGAGGATTATAGCTATTCTTGGATTATTAGCAATTTTTTTCGGCTATTGCGATTTGCTTCCTTTTTTATCTCAACTCTCATCACTCCGATGTACGTGGCAATCATGACCTATCATTACGAATTGATACCAGCTCATTTACTTGAACCGCTTGTAGGATCAAGAGCAACTGTCCCCTTTCCCCCATTTCTAGAGGCACTCTTTTTAGAACTAATGATTGAAATGGTAAAGGAGGCAGGAATTCGTTTGCCACTGAAAATTGGACAATCACTTGGTGTTGTAGGCGGTATTGTAATTGGACAAGCAGTTGTTGAAGCAGGATTAACCAGTAATGTATTGTTAATTATCGTTGGGATGGGAACATTAGCTTCGTACACATCTCCTGTATATAAATTTAGTAATACCATCCGTTTTATTAAGTTTCCGGTCATTTTTCTTGCTGCCTGGCTGGGCTTAATAGGTGTTTTTCTATGCTTAATATATACAGGGATACATTTACTAAGGTTAACCTCTCTTGGACGTCCTTATTTAAGCCAGTATCCTTTACGAAAAACATCATTTCAAGATTTATGGGTAAGACTCCCTTTTTCCATGCAAAAATTTAATCCACAAATCTTAAGACCACAAAAAAAGAAAAAATTCGTAGACAGCAAAAAAAAGCCTGAGCCAATGAATGATTTTTATGAATAATTTTATAGGGTGATTAAATATTGAAAATAAGTATAAGGCACCAAGTCTCCCCTTATTTAGTTTTCTTTATCATATACAATTCCCAGGTCGGTGTTGGAATTTTAAGTTTTCAAAGGACGATCGCAGATAAAGCAGGATATGATGCATGGATCGGTGTCTTAGCCGCAGGGTGTTTGGTCCAGGCTTCCGTTTGGTTTATGTATAAACTGTTGGGAAAAGCAAATGGAGATATTATTGATGTTCATAATGCTGCTTTCGGTAAGTTTCTTGGAAGGTTCCTGAGTTTTTTTATTATCATTTATTACGGTTTAGCAAGTGTATCTGTTTTGCTTGAATTCATAGAGATTATTCAAGTCTGGATGTTTCCAACGTTACCGTCCTGGGTCCTCTCAATGCTGATCCTCTTGTTAGTGTATTATTGTATTTCAGGAGGATTCCGGGTTGTAGTCGGTATGTCCTTTTTGTCATTTATATTTCCGCAACTATTAATACTGATTTTATATTTTTTCCCATTAAAGATTGCTCATTTTTCAAACTTGCTGCCCATTATGAATCATTCTTTTATAGATATGGCTGACTCGATTAAAAGCTCTATGTACACCATAGCAGGGACTGAGGCATTATTAATGTACTATCCATTTATTAGAAATCCAGATGATTCCAAAAAATATGCTCATCTTGGTGTACTTTTTACTACAGTACTCTATACAGTTTCTACTATTGTTTCTTTTACTTTTTATAGTGAAGAGCAGTTAAAAACGACGATTTGGCCTGAGCTTTCTCTTATAAAAATAATGAAATTCTCTTATTTAGAGCGATTTGAATATCTGTATATCTCTATGTATTTAATAATTGTCACTGCATTGATTTCACTTTTGTTATGGTGCTCAAGCAGAGGATTAAAGAAAATATACAATATAAAGCAGAAGTATGCCTTGATATTTCTCAGTTCTGTAAGTGTATTGATTTGTCAATTATCAAACGATAACCTCAGGGAATTGCTTGATAAATATGTCACACTTATGAATTTAAGCCTATTTTATGTATATATCCCTCTGCTCCTGATGTATTTTACTTTGCTTAAAAGGGGGAATCAAAGTGGTTAATCGCGCAGCAATTTGGATATTCATCATTATCTTTTTATCAGGTTGTTCTTTACTCCCAACCAATATTGTAAATGAGGTTGGTTTCATACAAGGTGTCGGCTATGATTTGACAAACGATGGAGGCATAGAGGGAACGCTTGTATTTCCAATTTATAAAAAAAACAATTCTTCACATACTGAGGTCAAATCAGCCTTCGGACATTCCAGTAAAGAAATGCGGACTAAAATAAATAATGAAACACAACATCGCTTAGTTAGCGGACAACTTAGATTAGCCATTTATGGGACAACATTGGCGGAAAACGGCATAAATGATTATGTAGATACCATAAACCGTGATCCATCTATCGGAAGTATTGTTCAAATGGCAATAGTCGATGGCAATTCTAAAGAGTTGTTAAACATGGAAAAATATAAGAATGAGAATATCTCCCTTTACGTCCAGGAATTGCTTGACCAAAACATGGAATTAGGGCAACTTCCACGAACCAATTTACAAACTTTTTTATTTCAATTATTTCAAATAGGACAGGATCCGTATTTACCCATAATAAAAAATGTAAATGGCAGCATAAGAATTACAGGCATTGGGATTTTTAAATATGATAAATATATTACCTCTATACCAATGGAAGATATATATATATTCAAGACACTAGTTGAAAAAAACAGAACTAATGGTATGCAAGAATTTATGTTGAAAAATGGAGATAGGGTGGTTCTGGAAACTCTTTATTCAAATCCTGAGTATAAAGTCAAAATTGTTCAGGGCAGACCGGAATTTATCATTAATCTTAAAATGAAATCAAAACTTCAAGAATTTGCACCATCAGAGAAACAAAGGCAGTCATTTGATAAACAAAAATATCAAAAAGAGATAGAACAAGAGTTAGAAAAAAAAGCTGTTCATATTATTACAAAACTCAAGGAACAGCAAGTTGATCCATTAGGTTTAGGAGCAAAATATAAGGAACATTTTCGAGCATTTAATAAAAAACAATGGGAAATGTATTATCCAGATGTAAAAGTTTCTGTTAACGCAAATGTTGAAATTAAGCAAACAGGAACGATCGATTAATATACCACCGTCAAGGAATTGTCTATTCCCTGTAGTTAACGCTAGCTTTAGGAAGCAGAGGGACGTACTCTTTGCTTCTTTTAGAGTAAAGTTCAGTGTCACAGTATTAAAGGATCCGATGAAAGCTTCAATAAAAAAAAAGCATAAGGCACGTCCCTATGCTTCCGTCATTTCTACAGATTTTTGCTTTGCTGCAGGAGTTTGGATTTTCCTGTTTTTTCCCATGCTTCTACTGTTTCATATGCTTTTTCAGGAGTGTACCCTTTCCCGACGAGAACTCCCATTAGAATGAATTCTTGAAGAATGTGTAAGGCATTTATTCCTCTTTTCACATCCCCTAATCCTTCATTCACCAGGAATTCGGTGTACTTTACCCATTCGTCTGGCGTCTTACCAAAAGCAACTGTATTTCCATTGCCATTCCCGTTGCTTCCATGCTCAGCCGCTGCATCAGCTTTGGTTACATGAACCGTGCCAAACGGGTGGTTAGGTGGAGCATAGATTGAATAAAGTTTGAGCGGGATATTGCCTGTATTTTTGACGTTATGCCATGTTCCTGCAGGGATCATGATGGCAAAATCATCAGCGACATTTTTTTCATAGGTTAGGTTATCTCTACTCTTGCCCATTTGAACAATTCCCTGGCCCTGTTCAATACGTAAAAATTGATCAACAGCAGGATGAATTTCCAGCCCGATATCATCCCCAACATTGATACTCATCAACGTAACTTGCAAATGATTTCCTGTCCATAAAGCGGTTCGATACGTATTGTTTTGCTTCGTTGCTTCATTGATATTAACGGAATATGGGTTTGGACCATAATCTTTTAATACAATGTTGCCGTCACCATTTGGAAAACGGTAAGAGTTTGCATACTCATTAGGAAAACCCCATTGAACAGGCTGACTTCCATAGTTATAAACAGGTACATTCACATTATAAGGATATTGATATTGTTGTTGCGGATATGAATACATATATGGATTATTGTACATTCTTCTCAATCCCTTCACAGATTATCAATTTATCCTATGCACTTTTGAAGGGAATGTGCCCAAAGAAGCAGAGGGACGCACCCTTCGCTTCTCTTTGCGTAAAGCTCAGCGTTATAGTTGTATAGGAATCACTTCTAAAAAAAAAGGAAGCAT
>NZ_JBALQL010000020.1:126056-147003 GCF_036964885.1 Bacillus sp. JJ1122
GCATAAGATACGTCCCCTTTTATCCATTTAAATAAAGGTATACAATAAGGAAAATGATTAATCCGATCATGAACACAGAACCAATGCTGGCGCTGTATACTACATAAATCTTAATATGAAGAATCACATGAACAATAAGAATGATAAGTAAGCACAAAAGCAAAAATATGATTAAATTCAAGTTTTTATTCCTATACAAAAAATCAGCACCTTATAGATACATAGTAGGAAGCAAAAATCGTTATACTTTTAATCTTTATATATTTTAATTTAGCTATTATTATTCATGAATCATTCACATTGTCCAAAACCACTAGACTTTACAGCAACTAATAAATCTCACACAATACCACTTATCACACTGCTGGCAAGACCTAATAAAGGATCTTGTATTATGGTTTTTCGGTATTATTCCCTTGGTTCTTTCCCAGTCTAACAAAATCATAGATTGATGCTTCAACTGCCTTCGCTACAAAAAAAAAGATCACTAATCCTTCGCGGATCAGCGCACCTTTTAGCCCATCTTAATTTTTCCCCGGTACTCGTATTACTTTTTCTCCATCACTGCAAAGTAATTTTCTTCACCGTCTGCAAAGTTAAATACCCTGCCAGAAGGCATAGTTACAATTTCTCCGACTGTGATATTTTTATTTGATAAGTCGCTATGTAATTGATCGAGATTTTCTGAGAAAAACAATAAAGAAGGTGTACCAAGATTTACTCCAGGCGACATTTTAGCAACAAATTCCTTATTGTGCAGGATGATGCTTGTTTCTGCATCCTTTGTTGGTGCAATTTCAATCCATCTCATTCCCTGGCCATTATCTTCTTCAGAAATGACACTGAATCCTACTTTTTCCGTCCAAAAATTTACTGCCTCATCCTGGTTATTTACATAAAGCATGATTTGGCCCACTTTACTAATCATTTACTTCACTCCTTATCCACTATTTTAAAAGTATATCGCTCTAAACGTTTATAATATTCTAAAAATAAATCGAAAACGAGAGTCTATATACATCCTAATTCCTCAATTCCTCAAATAGTTACTATCTGTCGAACCGCAGTATGAACTGCATTAGAATAATTTGGTAAAAATAGTTTAATTGTCGTACCTTCTCCTTGTTTGCTTTTAATATCGATGCTGCCTTGGTGAAGGTCGATAATTCGTTTGCATGTGATCAGCCCTAGGCCAGTTCCTTTTTCCTTCGTAGAATAAAAGGGTTCAAACAACCTTTTATGTCTCTTCTCCGATATACCGCAGCCCTTATCTTTAATGAGGATTAAGATATTTTTTTCACAGGCTTCCTTTAATGTCACTTCTATGTGATTTCCCCGATCATCTGTTGCTTCAATCGCATTTTGCAGGAGATTGATCAATACTTGTTTAATTTGATTCTGGTCGCAATTTAAAAATAGTTCTGTTTCAAGGTTAGATTCTATCTTTATACTTTTTAAATTAGCTTGTGGCTCCATCAACACAATACAGCTTTGAAGCAGTTTATTAATATTAGTAGGCTGAAAATGAACGTGCTCATTTGGTTTTGCAATGAACATGAATTCATTGACAATCTGATTGATCCGATCCATTTCATCCATCATAATATCCAGGTAACCTGCTAAATCTTCCTGATCAACACTCTCTTTAACGATTTTCGCAAAGCCCTTTAGGGAAGTCAGGGGGTTTCTAATTTCATGTGCAATTCCAGCAGCCAGTTCACCAACTACAGAGAGCTTCTCCATTTGCTGAATCCGCTTTTCCCTCTCTTTTTCCTTGGTAATATCAATGGCCGTTCCGATAACCTCAACTGTTTTCCCATTCCTGCGGATTGGATTAAGAATTGCCAGGTAATGCGTATCCCCAACGCACCCTTCATAGTTAATGTTTTCTCCCTTCCAGGCGATCTCATAAAAGACTTCTTTCCGGATTGCCTGTTCAGCTGGCAGAAATTCAAACAATGTTTTCCCCACGACACTTTCAGGTTTTAAACCAATTTTTTCAATGAGTTTACCTTCAATAAATGTATGAATGAATCGACCTTCCTTTTTAACGAACTTGAATATAAAGCCACTTTCTCTAGGTATGAACTGTTCGTAATCCACCTTATTGCTTTGATCATTCATATGGAAAACACCCTCGAAAAGAATTATTATACTAATAATTCTTTTTTCATCACTAAAATCCTTTATCGTTTAACCCTTCTTATAAAAAAAACTCTGTTGAGGGACGTCTGTTGAGGGACGTACCCCTTGCTTCTTTAAGCTGGTGTTCAGAATTATAGAATTATGGGGTCCTATGTAAGATTCTATAAACTATGGAAGCATTAGATACGTCCCCATGCTTCACCTTTTACCAAAAAGGCTGCTTTCATGATGTTGAAAGCAGCCTCTTATCTTACTTATTCTCTCCGGTCATTTCCATAACTTTCTCTCGTACTTCTTCTATATTGCGCATTTTGTTGTCCCAGCATTTCTGGCTGAGGTCTACTGGGTATTCTTCGGGATTCAGCATACGTGTGTACTCTTCCCAAAGAACGCCAAGGCAGTACTTTGAATGCGAACGCACTTCTTCGAGGCTTGGTTGTGTGTATACGAGTTTACCATCGGTAAAAATATCGTGGTGGAGCTCCCGCGCATCGAAATTCGTGACGAATTTGCTGACGAAGGTGTGGACTGGATGGAACATTTTCAGGCGCTTTTCATCTTGCGGATTTTCGTCCTCAAGAGCAATATAGTCACCCTCTGAACGGTTATTTGAGTTATTGATGATCCGGTACACCTTTTTGATCCCGGGAGTCGTGACTTTCTCTGGATTGGAGGAAATCTTGATCGTATCCTCCATCGTGCCGTCTGCCCTCTCGATCGAGACAATTTTATAAACCGCCCCAAGTGCCGCCTGGTCATAAGCCGTAATCAGCTTCGTGCCAACTCCCCACGTATCGATCTTCGCTCCCTGAGCTTTCAGGTTCATGATCGTATATTCATCAAGGTCGCTCGATGCCACGATTTTTGCATCTTTAAAGCCTGCTTCATCCAGCATCCGCCGTGCTTCCTTTGAAAGATAAGCAAGGTCACCGCTGTCGAGTCGGATACCGATGAAATTGATCTTATCTCCGAACTCCTTTGCGACACGAATGGCATTTGGCACACCCGACCTTAATGTGTCGTACGTATCAACGAGGAATACGCAGTCCTTATGAGTTTCCGCGTATTTTTTAAAAGCAGTGTAATCATCCTTATACGCCTGGACCATGGAATGGGCATGCGTTCCGGAAACCGGAATTCCGAACAGCTTGCCTGCGCGCACATTGCTCGTTGAATCAAAACCGCCGATGTAGGCCGCACGCGTTCCCCAAAGCGCCGCATCCATTTCATGTGCCCGGCGGGAACCAAATTCCATCGCAACTTCGTCATTTACCACCTGCTTGATCCTTGATGCTTTCGTTGCGATCAATGTCTGGTAATTCACGATATTTAACAACGCCGTTTCAATCAGCTGAGCCTCTGCAAGCGGCGCATCGACTCTGACTAATGGCTGGTTGGCAAAAACAATCTCGCCTTCCTGCATCGCACGGATCGAACCTGTAAACCGAAGATCCTTCAGATATGCCAGGAAATCCTCTCCGTAATTTGCCTCTTCTCTTAAGTATTGAATATCATCTTCGGTAAATCCGAAGTTCTCGATATAACTGATGATTTTTTCCAGTCCGGCAAAAACAGCATACCCATTGCCAAAAGGGAGCTTGCGGAAAAATAAATCAAACACCGCACGGCGATTGTGCATACCGTCGCGCCAGTATGTTTCCATCATGTTGATTTGATATAAGTCTGTATGAAGCATCAAGCTGTCATCTGTAAATTTCGTGCTCATCCAAAAACCTCCAAGTTTGCTGCCTTCCGTGTTCCTTTTCATAGGCTACTTCACCTCCGCGCCAATCGAGCCTTCGAAATGGCGAAGCGACCACTCATGGCCGACAGGGTCAAATGAAGCAACTGCCTCCTTATACACAATAACCTTAAATCCTTTATTGTAAGCATCAACTGCTGTATGCAAGACACAAATATCGGTACAAACGCCGACAAGATGCACTTCCGTAATGCCTCTCTCTCGCAATTTCACTTCAAGATCCGTCCCGGCAAAGGCTGAATACCTTGTTTTATCGATATAATATACATTCTCCAGATGCTTATTCTCCTCATACACCGCCTGAAGGCCGCCGTACAAATCTCTCCCCTTTGTACCGCGGATATTATGAGGCGGATACAGCTTCGTTTCCGGATGGAACTCATCACCCTCATCATGGACATCAATAGCGAAAACCACATAGTCACCATTCTGGATGAATTCCCTGGTAACGCCGACAAGCTTCTCCTCAATGACCTGACCCGGCTTTCCGCATGTCAAAGCCCCGTCATCAGCCACGAAATCATACGTATAGTCGATGTTGATCAACGCTTTGTTCCCCATTATGTATCCACATCCTTCATATTATTATCTTGCCTGATATCTCTTATTTTCTTCCATTTATGTGTTACAGGCAAATTTTACACATTCATCTTATGCATTTACCCAAGTTGAACTGAATTACAGCAGTTTTAAGCTATTAGTTAATATTTATCATTATTTTCTTTACATCATCTATTTCTTAAAACATCAATCTTGAGAAACAGCTTTTAGAAAAAAGCCAATCACAAAAAAAATCGCCCCAAAAAGGAGCGACTCATTATTATTCAACTCTAAAGTTCAAATCCAGGTTCTCTGGTCGGTCTTCCGGACGGATTTCATCCAGCGGTACGAAGACTTCGATATGTCTGTACAGGTTTTCGAATTCGGCTGGCAAATTGCCGCCGTATTCACCGTCAAGATTCAGCTGGACGTGTTCTTTCGCATGAACCTTGATGCGGTTCGCCTGTGTATAGATCACGTTCGGATCATGGATATGCTCCCCGCGCACTGCTAGTGATGCAATCTTGATAAAATCAGCAAGGTTTGTCTTTTTCAAAATCAACAGCGAGAACAAGCCGTCATTGATCGAAGAGTTCGGTGCCAGTTTTTCAAAGCCGCCGACGGAGTTCGTCAGTCCGACAAGGAACATCATGGCTTCGCCTTCAAACAACTTTCCATCATACTCAATGCTCACTTCAGAGGCACGGATGGACGGCAGCATCTCCATTCCTTTTAAATAGTAAGCCAGCTGGCCAAGGACGGTCTTCAACTTACTTGGAACCTCATAGGTCAGCTCTGTCAGCCTGCCGCCGCCTGCAATATTTATAAAATATTTATCATTGATCCTGCCAATATCGACCGGGATCGTTTGATTTTTAATAATGATATCAACCGCCGCCATGATATCGCGCGGAATATGGAGCGCTCGGGCAAAGTCATTGGTTGTCCCAACTGGAATGACTCCCACCTTTGGTCTGTACTCCTGTTCAGCAATCCCATTGACCACTTCATTGATCGTGCCATCTCCACCTGCCGCAATCACCAGATCATAACGGCGTTCAACAGCTATCCTTGCTGCCTTGATCGCATCGCCTTCACATGTTGTCGCATGGCAGGACGCTTCATATCCAGCAGTCTCAAGCTTTTCCAAAACTTCTGCAAGATTCTTTTTGAAAATTTCACGGCCTGAAGTCGGATTATAAATTATTCTTGCTCTTTTCATACCCATCATCCTACTTAATATGGTTTTTAAAATTCCATCATTTTACATCATAGCTCAAATTCAATAGACAGGCAATTTCCCCAAAAACTTTCACCGATATATCATAAACCACTTTTTGTTTTTTTGCCAAAGGGAAAGACGTTTTTTTCACGAAGAATATATATTGTTAACTATTCTATTTTTCGAAAAACTCTTCCATTCATACATAATCTTTTTTACAATACAAAGAGATTAGTTACATAAATTGGAAATACCCATCAACCTATTAAAGTTGAGGAGCTATCTTTATGGATATTATTTCGTTTGACGACATCACTGCCCGCTTTACAGCATGGGCAAAAGCGGAGAAAGACATTCAGGCTGCATTGATTATTGGATCCAGAGCGAGGACAGATGTACCTGCTGACCAATGGTCTGATCTTGATATTATCTTTTTGACAGACAAACCGGACCAGTTCATCCACTCGGAAAGCTGGCTGAATCAAATCCATCCTTATTCTATTACCTTTCTGGAAAAAACAGCGGTTGGAAATTGGATTGAAAGGCGCGTCATGTTCAGCCCCCATTTAGATGTTGATTTTGTCATCCTGACTCCTGAACATTTCGCCGGCATGCTGCATTTAAAAGAAGTGCAGCAGGTTTTTAAAAATGGATATCAGGTGCTATTCGATAAAACAGACGTTACAAATGGGATAAAAGTTTCCGATGATTTTTCGCAAACTCGCGCGCTGCCGTCTCAAGAACAATATGATCATCTTGTTCAGGATTTTTGGTATCACGTTGTATGGGTGAGCAAAAAGATGCTGCGCGGCGAACTTTGGGTGGCGAAGGAATGCATGGACAGCAACCTAAAGTATTTGCTCAGGACGATGACAGAGTGGCACGCAATTGCCGTATTGGATCAATCACCATGGCATAGTGGGAGATTTATTGAAAAATGGGCCGACGCAAGGCTGGTAAGCTCATTCTCGAGGATTTTCGCGAAGTATGATAGAAACGATATGCTTCAAGCAATGAAGGAAACGACAGATATCTTCAGGTTGCTGGCTATGGAAACCGGAACTGCACTTAGTTATCCATATCCCAACAAGGCAGATGCCTCGGCAGTCAGCTTCATTGACTTATACGAGGATTTAATTCTCCCTGTAAAATAAACAAACATTAGCTTGTCATTTTTAGAATATGATTTTTTAACGACACTAAAAGGGTGACTTTTTATGATTTGGCTGATTCTTCTGGCTGCTTATTTGATCGGATCGATCCCAACCGCCTTATTGGTTGGCAAGTTTTTTTTCAATGTAGATATCAGAGACCACGGCAGCAAAAACCCCGGTGCGACCAACACGCTGCGGGTGATGGGCAAAAAGGCAGCCGTCATCGTGCTGTTGGTAGACGTGGCAAAAGGCATGTTGGCCGCTTCGCTTCCATTGCTTTTTGATGTACCGATTAATCCGCTTTACGCTGGGTTGATCGCTGTCATCGGCCATTGCTTCCCGATTTTTGCCGGATTCCGTGGAGGTAAGGCGATTGCAACGACGGCAGGTGCTCTGCTCGTGTTTGATATCGGGATGTTTATCGTTGTCTATCTGACATTCTTTTCCGTCATCTTAATGACAAAGTATGTATTCATGGGTTCCATTTCTGTCGGGTTTGCCATGCTGCTTTATTCCCTCTTCGTACAGGAAAGTTTGGAACCGCGGCTGTTTATTGCATTTATTTTATTATTATTTTTCCTCCATCGTTCAAACATACGCAGCTTCATGAATGGAACGGAACCGAAAATCAATGACCGTAATGCGAAAAAAGATCGCGTTCCTCCAAAGGGCTCCTTTAAATCGTAATTTGTAACCAAGGCTTTTAAGCCCTGGTTTTTCTTTTATATTATAAATATATTAATAAAATAAATTACTATTATTCGAATAATATTTTTTGTGAAAAAAGGCTCTATTTTTCAGATAGATAAGATGATAGAATATTATATGTATTAGCAATATTTTATTAATAATTTTTCACTATAACAAAGGGGGAAGGATTATGTCGAATGAAGCTTTTCAGCTTATCTCGATTGGGATTTACATGGCCGCGATGTTATATATCGGCTGGTACTCCTACAAAAAGACAAGCAATCTGACGGATTATATGCTTGGCGGAAGATCTCTTGGACCCGCCGTAACCGCGCTTAGCGCCGGCGCTGCTGACATGAGCGGCTGGCTGTTGATGGGACTGCCTGGCGGAATTTATGTAAGCGGTTTAGCAAGTGCGTGGATTGCGATTGGCTTAACTGTCGGAGCCTATCTGAACTGGCTTTTGGTTGCGCCTCGCCTGCGTTCCTACACACATGTAGCCAATGACTCTATCACGATTCCTGGTTACCTTGAAAATCGCTTTAAAGACGACACAAAGCTTTTACGAATTGTTTCTGGTATTGTTATTTTACTATTCTTCACATTCTACGTTTCATCCGGAATGGTAGCCGGAGCTGTATTCTTCCAAAGTTCATTTGACCTCGATTACCATACTGGATTACTGCTAGTATCCGCTGTTGTTGTGGCCTACACCTTATTCGGCGGCTTCCTGGCAGTTAGTTACACAGATTTCATCCAGGGCTTGATGATGCTGTTCGCACTTCTGCTTGTTCCTATCATAGGATTCGGCAAGACAGGCGGCCCTGCAGAAACCTTTGACACGATCCGTTCGATCGACCCTGCCTTGCTCGATTTATTCAAAGGCACAACATTCCTCGGCATCATCTCCGCTGCCGCATGGGGACTTGGCTACTTCGGACAGCCGCATATCATCGTTCGCTTTATGGCGATCACCACTGTAAAAGAAACAAAGAGCGCGAGAAGAATTGGGATGGGCTGGATGATTTTCTCCTTAATCGGAACCATCTTCACAGCGTTGATTGGTCTTGCATTCTTCGCGCAGAATCCAGATATCAAGCTTGAAAACCCTGAAGCTGTATTCATCGAACTTGGCCAAATTTTCTTCCATCCATTGTTTGCCGGATTCATGTTGGCTGCTGTACTGGCGGCAATCATGAGCACAATCTCCTCCCAGCTGATTGTTACATCGAGCGCATTGACTGAGGACTTATACAAAGTGCTGTTGAAGAAAGATGGCACTGACAAACAATACGTTTTCTTCGGCCGTATGGCTGTCCTTGCTGTTGCGATTATCGCAGCCGCCCTTGCCTGGGTGCAGAATGATACAATCCTCGGCCTGGTTGCCTATGCATGGGCAGGGTTTGGTGCCGCATTTGGACCAGTGATCCTGCTGAGCTTATTCTGGAGAAAGATGACCAACTGGGGCGCCATCCTTGGAATGATCGCGGGTACATTAACCGTCATCATCTGGAGTAAACTCGGACTCAGCGACGTCATGTACGAAATCGTTCCTGGCTTCATCGCCAACCTTCTTGTTTCATACGTAATCAGTTTGGTCACCTACAGACCAAACCCTGAAATTGAGAGGGAATTTGACTTAAGCGTTAAAAACCTGAATTCCTAATTCTACGGCAGTGCCCCCATACAGGCGGGCACTGTTTTTGTTTTTTTACAGGGATTTCGCCATAACGTATGGAATATTTAGTAAAAAGATCATTTAGGAGGAAAAAGAGGATTAAAAATAAAATCTTAGCCTACGCGACGGTTGCGTTCCTGCTCATGCTGATCCTTTTTATGACTGATAAGTATAAATTGTACAAGGAAGAAAAACCGCCTATTCCTGAAGTCTCGGTTGATGGCAAGCAGGTTGAAGCAGTCACCGGCACATATAAATGGAATGGTACGAAGGTAAAAGCAGATGAGCCTGTTAAATTAATGCTGGATATCTCTGGGACCAAGGTGGAATCATTACAAAAACTCAATGTTTCTTTCCCTGGCGATAATCAGCCTAAGAAGATCACAATCAGCCAATGGAACACGGTTCCTGGCTTAGAAAAAAGGAGTGAGGTTGGAGATACCTTCACTATCCCGATTAGCTATTCTACTCACCCAAACCAGTCGTTTTATTATATAATCAGCGCAGAATGGGAAAAGAATTACAGCCATTATTATGTAAAGCTGCATATCCAGGACAAACGCTGGGCCTTTAAAGACTTTTTAGCAAAGCAGTCCGGGAAACAATCTGTATTAGCAATCGTACCTAGAGGAGGCGAATTAAAATATGGCCTCCCAAGCGATTTAATAAAGAAACTCGATTCATACCATCTCTACATAGGACTTGAGGAACTTAAAAAAAGCTACCCAGAGATAACCGCAACCACCACACCAGTCTATTACCTTTTTAGCAGCACAAGCTTATTACAAACATTTGATGATCCAGCACTATTGATAAAAAACCTGGAGGATCACAATCAATAACCCTTAACCTAGGTGAATCACGGCATCCTGTAATCAAAGTTTTACATCGTTCAGTACTTACTATGTAAAATTGCAAATCGAAGACATCCCAGATTTCTATGACTTCTTGTCAAAAGATGAGAATAAACCATCCGTTTTGGCGATTGTTCCATGTGGAGATTCAGAAAAGTATGACATTCCAGATAAATTCAAGCAAAAACTAGATACATTCCATGTTTCAGAAAACCCTGAAGGTCTGATGAAAGAATACCCTGAACTGTTCATCCCAACAGTGCCTGTTTTTTAGTTTTCAATCACAAAGAATTGGTGTTTTTGTATAGCACTAAAGAAGAATTAATCAAATTGTTTACGGATGGAAATGCATTAAGCTTTTAATACGCAAAAAAGACCCATGGACTGGGTCTTTTTTGGCATTGAATCAAGTGTTTCTGTATGGTGTGCTACTGGCGAATTCAATAAAGAATCTGGTGAAAATACAATTAATCTGGCGATATCACCACTTGATTTGGCGAACTGGAAAAATCCCGCGAAAATCCTCAATTTTACTACCAGCTTAAATCGCCACTTCCACCCCATAATGATCCGAAACAACCTGTTTGTTTTCCCCGTTAAAAATCACCCTGGAATATTTCGGCTCCACCAGCTGGCCAGCCAAAATCAGGTCAATCCGCAAGTCCTGTTTATTCTCTTCCCAGCCGGCGATTTCCCCTGCAATTGTCACTCCGGAATCCTTCTCAACAGCAAGTTCAAAGGTATCATACAAATCCTGATCCAATAAATAATCATAACCTTCTCCACGAACAGAGGCAGGGTTATTGAAATCACCCATCAAAAAGAAAGGCCCATCATTTTTCACCTGTCCCAGAAGTGAATCGGCCTGGAACAGGTATGGCTCCTCTTCATCATGCCACCATCCGAGATGGCATGAATAAAAGGAAACAGGCTGTCCATCAACATGAATCTTCGCGCCGACAATCTTTCTCGTCTTCCAATAGCTCTGGTCGTGACCCCGAGAGATGAAAAAGGAGTACTCTTGTACAATCTTATGCTTCGTCAAAATCGCAAGACCCTCTTCATAGACCTCATAGCCAAGATGAGCAAAATCCCATGTGAAGCGATAATCCTCAGCACC
This sequence comes from Bacillus sp. JJ1122, assembly GCF_036964885.1. Lineage (NCBI taxonomy): Bacteria > Bacillati > Bacillota > Bacilli > Caryophanales > Bacillaceae > Bacillus > Bacillus sp. JJ1122. Next base: position 137,222 of record NZ_JBALQL010000020.1, read on the forward strand.
TAGTTTGCGCAGCTCCTCGATAAGCACAAGCGCGAAATTATCTTCCCTGACAGCTCCGTAAGCAATTGGGGAATCCATCCGCTGACTGACCTCCTGCAGAGCAATGACATCATAGTCATTCTCTGCAATCGTCTCAGCCAGTGTCTTCATTTTTTCAAGCTGGTTGTCTTCCTGCCACGAATGGCAATTCAACGTCAATAACTTCATTTATTAAGCCCCCAGAAGGTCTTGGATATCTGACTTTAAAACGTCAGCTTTCGGTCCGTAAATCGCCTGGACTCCTCTGTCCTTAACAATCAGCCCAAGAGCACCATTGCTCTTCCACTCTTGCTCGCCAGCGACTGCAGAAGGATTTTTTACCGTCACACGCAAACGCGTCATACATGCATCAACATCTTCAATATTCTCTTGTCCACCTAATAATTCAATCAACACTGGCGCAAGTGAATCCTTCTTCACCGAAGAAGCAGAAGCACCTGATGTTTCTTCCTCGATATAGTTGCCGTTGCGGCCTGGAGTCGGGAAGTTGAATTTCTTGATCATGAAGTTCGCTACTCCATAGTTTAAGCCAAAGAATACTAAACATGCGATTGCAAAGTTAACAAGGTCCAGCCATAATCCAGCTTTGATGATCATCGGTGTTCTCGTCATCAATTCAATAAAACCGAAAGAGTGTACACGGATGTGAATGATGTCAACAATCGCGAATGCAAGTCCTGTCATAACGGCATAGATCACATATAATACTGGCGCCGCAAACATGAACATGAATTCAATCGGCTCTGTTACCCCTGTTAAAAATACCGCTAAACCAGCAGATAAGAACATGGATTTATACTTCGTACGCTTATCTGGATCGACGTTGCGGTACATCGCAAGCGCGATACCGATCAATGCCGAAGTTGAAAGAATCATCTGTCCGACTTTAAAACGAGCAGGTGTTACATCATTCAGCAACTGCTTGTAGCTGGCTGTGTCACCAGCAGCATGGAAGTTGTTCAAGTCAGCAATCCATGCAAGCCATAGTGGATCCTGTCCGGCTACAATTGAACCAGCATTTGAACCAGTCAAAATTTTGTACGTTCCGCCCAGTTCCGTATAGTTGATTGGAACTGTCAGCATGTGATGAAGTCCGAATGGCAATAGCAAACGTTCCAATGCACCGAAAATAAATGGCGCGATGATCGGTGCTGTATTGCGTGAAGTCGCAATCCATTGTCCAAAGTCATTCAATAGTCCCTGGATGAACGGCCATACAAGCGACAGAATCAGCGCCACAACGACTGAACCGCCAATTACAACGAATGGCACAAAACGTTTTCCGTTAAAGAAAGAAAGTGAGTTTGGCAATTTATCATAGTTATAGTACTTATTGAACAAGTTCGCCCCAAGGAAACCTGCGATGATCCCCACAAACACGCCCATGTTCAATGCAGGAGCACCAAGGATGGATGTGAAATAATCTTTTACAATTAACTCTTGTCCAAAGAGAGACGATACCGTCGCATACGGATTCGAAAGCATATCGCTGCTTACTCCAAAGATTGCACCGGTAATCCGGTTAATCAGGATAAAAGCGATAAGTGCTGCGAATGCACCGCCAGCACGCTCCTTAGCCCATGAGCCCCCGATTGCTACCGCAAACAGAATATGTAGGTTCGTAATAATAGCCCAGCCGATATCTTCTAATATTCGTGCAATCGTTTGCAGGAAAACAATATCAGAAGCTGTCATTCCTACCAATTTACCAAGTGAAATCATGATACCTGCAGCAGGCATAACTGCTACTACAACCAGCAGTGCCTTACCGAACTTCTGCCAAAAATCGAAAGATAAAAACTTCTTCACAGTGTTTCCTCCCTTGATGTATAGGCTTTCATTTAAATCCATAAGCAATTTTTCAGCAGATTTCCGAACAGCCTTATCTATCAAATTATCTATTTATTTTTATTGTTATATTAAAATAACACGCTTTCAAATTTTATGCAAACGTTTGCGGATAATTTTAAGATTAGCAAATATATCTAAGTACCACAACTCTCTGCAGATGATAAATTTTATCGAAAGATAGAAGTCTATGCTTCTGATTCAGAAAATGTCGAATTTAAAATGACTGAAAATTCAACACTTTACCTTTCCCGGGAAATATCATGTCGAAAATACATTTCGACATAACCCTCATTTGACACAACAAAAAAGGCTGACGGATACTACCGCCAGCCTTAGCTGCAATTTTTATCGCTTATTCAATTCTTCGACAAGTAATTTATTAACAAGCGGCGGGTTCGCCTGGCCTTTTGTGGCTTTCATGATCTGTCCGACCAGGAAGCCTTTTGCCTTGTCCTTACCACCTTTAAAATCCTCCACGGATTGCGGGTTCGCATCAAGAATTTCGGAAATAATCTTAAGCAGCGCACCTTCGTCTGAAATCTGGACGAGTCCTTTTTCCTTGACGATCTGCTCAGCGTTGCCGCCGTTTTCAACCAATTCCTTGAACACTTGCTTCGCGATTTTTGTGGAAATCGTGCCGTTTTCGATCAGCTTGATCATGCCGGCAAGCGCCTCTGGTGTTAGCGCCGTTTCGTGAAGTTCCTTTGATTCAGCCTTCAAATACGCAGAGAACTCTCCCATCAGCCAGTTCGATGCCTGCTTTGGATCAGCTTGTGCCGCTACAGCAGCTTCAAAGAAATCAGCCATTTCTTTCGTCACTGTTAAAACTTCTGCATCATATGGAGGCAATCCCATATCCTCGACATATCGCTTTTTACGCTGGTCTGGAAGCTCAGGAATTTCTGCACGTACCCTTGCCTTCCACTCTTCATCGATATAAAGATCCGGCAAATCCGGCTCTGGGAAGTAACGATAATCATCAGAGCCTTCTTTTACACGCATGAGAATCGTTGTATTTGTTGCTTCATCGAAGCGGCGAGTCTCCTGCTGGATTTCACGGCCAGCAAGAATTTCCGCTTCTTGGCGCTTCTCTTCATGTTCAAGTCCTCTTCTGACGAAGTTAAAGGAGTTCAAGTTTTTAAGCTCAGTCTTTGTGCCAAGCTCCTTTTGTCCGACAGGCCTAATTGAGATGTTCGCGTCACAGCGGAGGGAGCCCTCTTCCATCTTGCAGTCCGATACGCCTGTATACTGGATGATTGACTTTAATTTTTCAAGGTAAGCATAGGCTTCATCCGGTGTGCTTATATCGGGTTCCGATACGATCTCAACAAGCGGTGTTCCCTGGCGGTTGTAATCGACTAAGGAATATCCATTTCCGTGCGTCAGCTTGCCTGCATCCTCTTCCATATGGATACGGGTGATGCCGATCTTTTTCTTATAGCCGTTTACCTCGATTTCGATCCAGCCATTTTCCCCGATCGGCTTATCGAACTGGGAAATCTGGTAAGCTTTCGGGTTGTCCGGGTAAAAATAGTTCTTCCGGTCGAATTTCGTATGTTCAGCTACTTCACAGTTCAGCGCCATCGCTGCTTTCATTGCGTACTCGACCGCTTTTTTGTTCACGACAGGAAGAACACCAGGGTATCCCAAATCGATTACGGTTGTATTTGTATTTGGCTCAGCACCGAAATGGTTCGGGCTCGCCGAAAATATTTTCGAATCTGTTTTTAATTCAACATGGACCTCAAGGCCAATTACCGTTTCAAACTTCATTGTTTTCACCCCTTACAGCTGCGGTTTTTGTTTATGGAATTCAGTTGCCTGCTCAAAAGCATGCGCAACCTTGTATACAGTGCTCTCATCAAAATGGCAGCCGATGATTTGCAAGCCAAGAGGCAGCCCTTTATCAAATCCGCATGGAACGGAGATGGCCGGCACGCCTGCTAGGTTAACAGGAATCGTTAAAATATCATTCGCGTACATCGTCAAAGGATCCGCGATGTTTTCGCCAATTTTAAATGCTGGTGTTGGTGTAGTTGGTCCAACAATCACATCGTATTTTTCGAATACATTTTCAAAGTCCTGCTTGATCAGCGTGCGGACCTTTTGTGCTTTTTTATAATAAGCATCATAATAACCTGAGCTAAGTGCGAAGGTTCCAAGCATGATACGGCGCTTAACTTCATCGCCAAAGCCTTCAGCACGAGTCTTTTTGTACATTTCAATCAGGTTCTCCGCGTTTGGTGTGCGGTAGCCATAACGAACGCCATCAAAGCGCGCCAGGTTCGCAGACGCTTCCGATGAAGATAATAGATAATAGGTAGCCAAAGCATACTTGGAATGCGGCAGTGATACCTCTTCCCATGTCGCCCCTTGCTTTTCAAGGACCGACAATGCATCAAGCACAGATTTACGGACCTCTTCACTTACGCCCTCACCGATATATTCCTTCGGTACAGCGATACGCAAGCCTTTTACATCACCCGTCAAGGAACCTATATAGTCAGGTATGTCCACTTTCGCAGAAGTCGAATCCATTTCATCGTGGCCTGCGATTGCTTTTAACAAAAAGGCATTGTCTTCAACATTGCGCGTGATTGGACCGATTTGGTCAAGCGACGAAGCGAATGCTACAAGGCCAAATCTTGATACAAGTCCGTATGTGGGCTTCATGCCGACAACGCCGCAGAAAGAAGCTGGCTGGCGAATGGAGCCGCCTGTGTCAGAACCAAGCGAGAACAATACTTCACCTGCAGCAACCGATGCAGCAGATCCGCCCGAAGACCCGCCAGGAACTGTTTCAAGGTTCCAAGGATTGAACGTCTTCTTGAACCCTGAGTTTTCATTGGAAGAGCCCATTGCAAACTCATCCATGTTCAGTTTCCCGATCGTGACCGTTTCAGCCTGCTTCAGCTTTTGCATGACTGTCGCATCATAAATAGGATCAAAGTTTTCAAGAATTTTGCTCGCACATGTCGTACGCAGCCCCTTCGTGACGATATTGTCCTTAATCCCAATCGGCATGCCGTACAGTTTGTTTGCCGGCGCGCTTTGTATCGCCTTATCATCCAACGCTTTTGCCGCAGCTCTTGCCTTCTCTTCATCCAATGTTAAAAAAGCCTGGACCTTGCCTTCGACCTCGCCAATTGTTTTGAACGATTGGTCAACCAGGTCGGAAACGCAGAGGTCTCTTTTATGTAAAAGCTCATGAAGCTCCGAAATCTTATGTTCAAATAAACTCATCGCCAGTCCTCCTTACTCCATAATTCCAGGTACTTTGATCTGTCCATCCTGGTGCTCAGGCGCATTCTTCAAAACTTCCTCGCGCGGTAAACCCTGATTTGATTTGTCCTCACGCATAACATTCTTTATTTCAAGCACATGTGCAGTCGGCTCGACATTTGTTGTATCCAGCTCGTTAAGCTGTTCAGCGAACGAAATAATCTTGTCCAGCTGTTTTGTAAAAGTATTGGCTTCTTCCTCGGTAATCGCCAATCTTGCCAGGTGCGCCACATGCTTCACCTGATCCTCAGAAATCCTTGACATAAAAGCACCTCCATAAGTAAGTGAAACGTCCATCAGAAGGGTATTCAACCCTTTTTCTGAAAAAACAATAATATTGATCATAGCAAAGTTTCACACGTTAAAGCAATACAAGCCTTGCCATCTGTACTATTTTAACATGACTGGAAGCGGATCGCAGGAAAGAGAACATTTTTTCAGAGAAATAATACCTGTTATACTTAAAGAAAACATTCTTTAACATAACTTTAGGTTAGGAGAGATTGCGATCCTTACTTTTATCTTCGAATTTATTGGAGATCTATTTGCGAGTGCTGGCAATAGCCAAACATTAAATACTCGAAAAATTGACCAGAACATAAGATTGTTAAACGAGCACACATGGTTTAAGGCTTTATATGAAGACGAAAGGTACCACCGTCTATTCTTTGTAAACCGGCATGTTAGAGGATATTTGCAGAGCACTCTTCGTGTTAAAAAAATGATCCGAGATGAACACGCACAGAAAAAGTTTGTCCTTTTATTAGATAAGCACTTTAATGCCAGATAAAAAGACCCTCCTCTAATAATGAGTAGTTCAGTTAAACAAACATTTTCATAGTAATTTGCCTAAACAATAAAGATTGGCGTTTTAATAAGGGAAAATATGATGTAATGATTATCGCTTAATTCACATCACGCAAAGGGAAGGAATTTCATTACAAGAGGAGTTGTTTAATATATGGAAAATAACAGAAAAAGTTTAGTAGCAATATTTACTTTAGTATTCGTAATTTTATTATCAGCTTGTGGGAACTCATCGAATGAATCAAGTGCTAAGGCGGACAATCAGTCACAAAATAACCATTCAACTCAAGACACAAAAGACGATTCTTTGGATATCGATTCCACAGATAGTGTCTTAACAAACGACGACAGTAATACAGGCAGTAATGCAAATAAAACAGATGATACAGCAAACAATGCAACTAAAAAAGATGAAGACTCATCCAAAAACAATACTGAAGCGGATCTAAAGGAAAGGTATCTAAAAAAATTAAATGATACTAAAAAAGAAACGGAAGAATTGAAAGCAACAGACTCATCGACTTACGCTTTGAAAAAAGTAGAAAACGACAGATGGGAAAAATGGGATGAATTGTTGAATGATATTTATGGAGCATTAAAAGAGCATCTGCCATCAAATTCGATGGACCAATTAAGAGAGGAACAACGGAATTGGCTAAAGTACAGAGATGATAGCGCCTTAAAAGCCTCGTTAAAATATAAAGGCGGTACGCAGGAACATTTAGAATATGTGGCTGTGCTTGCAAATCTTACTGAAGAAAGATGCTATGAATTAGTTGAAAGTTATATGAAATAATTTTACATCCCTGACCAGATAACTTTAAGTAAGTGAGTAAAATTTTAAATCCTAAAAAACACTTGGACATTAAAATCCAAGTGTTTTTATTTGTGTTGTTATTTACAGAAAGCCCCTTACCCTTTCTTAAACCAATTTCCCAGCCCAGAAAAGAATCCTTTTTTCTCCTCCATCTGAACAGGAGTCACAACCGGCTTTTTCGAAAGATAAATATCCTCCTTATCTATGGCATGATCATGCGCCAGGACAAGACCCAACTCTGAATCATAATCTTTGTTTGTAACGATCGTGAATTCGATGTTTCTTTTTTCTGCTTCCTTAATGTATTTGGATAAATACGAATATGTTATATGACCATTTAAGAAGAGATGCGCCTGCATGTTTTCATCCATGAGCTTAGTGACCTCAGGTTCGACCCCTTTTTTCATCACCTGTGCCTGGGTCAGCGCAATCACGACCCGCTCACGAAGAGTTGTCAGGAATCTCCTTCTCTCATCAGGTTTCGTCTGTTTCGCCCCATACATCCCCTGCTGCAAATATTCGTCCAATTTGCTGTTGCTCATCCAATCACCTCCAGCATTCATTACTACTATGTATGATTCTGCCTACAAGACTGTGCTAGTTTAAGGTTAACCTATTTCAGACAAAAAAAACTCACTTTGACTCGGTGCGAAGCGAAGGCAACACATAGAAGTATTGAATTTGAACAGTAAATTCCACATATCGGCAGGCGATACGCATAGCCAGATCATACGGGAATCATACACTGTTAAACATTGATTTGATGGCGTTCGTGTTGTCATGGCCAGACCGATACGACTTAAAGCAAAATACCTCCTCTTCGGATTGAAGAGAAGGCAGCAAATAAGAGTATTGAATGTGCATAGATTGAGTGGAGATCACCCTGTGTGTCGGTCAGCGATATGCTCAAACATATCGCAAGAGTAAATCCCGTATATCGGTCAGCGATACACTCAAACAAGTCGTAAGAGTAAATCCGTATATCGGCCAGCGATACGCCAACCAGATCGTCCGAGGATCATACCACATTAAACATTGATTTGACTGCATTGAATTGCCATTGCCAGACCGATACGATTAACTGGAATCGAGCGATACACTGATTCAATATTACCAGTCATCATCGAGAACAGATGCTAATTTCGTTTTGAGCAGCCACCTTCTAATCAAAGCTGGTGCTGAATCAAATTTTACCGCCAGCATGGAAATTGCAACCAAAGCGAGTCATCAAGAAGCAGTAAATTGCGCTTCCTCAGTTGAGCCTTTTAATGCAGTAGTGGAAGAAGTTCCTCCTGAAATGACCATCGAAACCTGGTCGAAGTAGCCTGTTCCAACTTCACGCTGATGCCTTGTTGCTGTATATCCGTGCTGTTCGCTGGCAAACTCGGCCTGCTGCAATTCGGAGTAAGCAGCCATGCCCCGATCTTTGTAGCCCCGAGCAAGTTCGAACATGCTGTGGTTCAAGGCGTGGAAGCCTGCAAGTGTGACGAACTGGAACTTGTAGCCCATCTTCCCAAGCTCAACCTGGAACTTCGCGATCGTTTCATCGTCCAGCTTCTTTTTCCAGTTGAATGAAGGCGAGCAATTGTACGCCAGCAGCTTCCCTGGATACTTCGCATGAATCGCTTCTGCAAAGCGGCGAGCTTCCTCAAGATCCGGCTCAGAAGTTTCACACCACACCAAGTCTGCATAAGGTGCGTATGCAAGTCCGCGGGCAATTGCCTGGTCAAGCCCAGCATTTGTACGGAAGAACCCTTCTGGTGTTCTTTCACCAGTGATGAATGGTACATCATATGGATCAACATCGCTTGTAATCAAATCTGCAGCATTGGCGTCAGTCCGGGCAACTATCAGCGTCGGTGTTCCCATGACGTCAGCCGCGAGGCGCGCTGCAATCAGGTTACGAACCGCAGTTTGTGTTGGCAGGAGTACCTTTCCGCCTAGGTGTCCACACTTCTTTTCCGATGAAAGCTGGTCTTCAAAGTGGACACCAGCCGCACCCGCTTCAATCATACCTTTCATCAATTCGAACACGTTCAGCTGCCCGCCAAACCCAGCCTCCGCGTCAGCCACGATTGGCGCGAACCAGTCAATGGAGTTGTCACCTTCACCGTGAGTAATCTGGTCAGCTCTTTGCAGCGCCTGGTTGATTCGCTTCACAACGGCAGGAACACTGTTCGCTGGATACAAGCTCTGGTCTGGATACATATTTCCGGAAAGGTTCGCGTCCGCAGCAACCTGCCAGCCGCTCAGGTAAATGGCCTTCAAGCCTGCTTTTACCTGCTGCACTGCCTGGTTTCCAGTCAACGCACCCAGAGCATTAACAAAATCCTCTTCATTCACAAGACTCCATAGCTTTTCAGCACCACGGCGAGCAAGCGTATATTCAATATCAACCGATCCGCGAAGCTTGATAACTTCTTCAGCGCTATACGTTCTTTCTACTCCATTCCAACGGCTATCCAATTCCCAGCTTTCCTGCAATTGCTTAACACGATTTTGAGTCATTTTCCGTTCCTCCTAATGAATGGTTTTTTTGTTTTAAAGTCTTCGGTGTCAATACTTCGCTTGTTGATACTCACTTCTATTCTTGTAAATTGTATTGATATGTACTATTTTTATATTTTGTTATAGTACAGAATCAATAACTCTAATATGTATTATATAACAGAATTTTCAAAATGCAATTAATTTACTGAATTTTTTTGTAAAAAATTTTGAAATTGGTCAAAACGCCCTTTTTCAGAGCGTCTTTTATAAATGCCATTATTAGCTGTTAACGTTACTTTTCTTTTTGCCATGTTTCAATATCATTTCTTGTAACCATTCACATTCTGTTTTCGCCTGCGAATGGTCGTTAGAACTCCTCTTATGACCATTCGACTTCTGTTTTCGCCTGTGAATGGTCGTTAGAACTCCTCTTATGACCATTCGACCTCTGATTTCCCCTGTGAATGGTCATTAGAACTCCTCTTATGACCATTCG